>JAZNWS010000038.1:0-13828 GCA_045593485.1 Eubacteriales bacterium
TGCATGTGTACGATAATTCCTGCGATACAGATTGCAATCTGTGTGGCGAGACAAGAGAAACGTCTCATACAGTTGCAAAGCTTGAGGCTGTAGAGCCCACCTGTACCGAAACGGGTCTTACCGAGGGCAGTTATTGCAGCGTATGTAATGAGGTGATCACGGAGCAAAAAGTAGTTCCGACAAAGGCACACGTTGAGGTGATAGACGTCTCAAAGCCCGCCTCCTGTTCAGAAACGGGACTTTCTCAAGGATCACACTGCGGAGTGTGCGGAGAGGTAATTGTCGCGCAGCAGGAAATTGAAAAAGCACCTCACCTTGGGGGAGGTATAATTCCCGCAGTACAACCCACCTGTACGCAATCCGGACTTACAAAGGGAGAAAAATGCTTGATCTGCGGAGAGATTATCGTAGAGCAGACAGTAGTAGAAAAGCTCGGGCATACCGAGGTAACCATTCCCGCGGTGTCCGCTACGTGTACGGAGACGGGACTTACGGAGGGAAAGCGATGCAGCGTATGCGAGGAGATATTGGTCAAGCCGATCGAAACTGCCGCAGTCGGACACAAATACTCTGATAAATATTACTATGATGACGATTACCACTGGGTCATCTGCACAAACAGCGGCTGCAGAGATAAGGGTGGCAAAGAGGCTCACAGCATGAACCACTATAATTGTACCGTGTGTGATTATTATAACGGACCGAAGTTCTATGCTATGGGAAGCGGCCCCGCTCAGTATAAGCCGGTGCGCTATGCATTTGACCTGCTTGAGGTTGCATATGACGTTGTCGCAGGCTCGGGAACAAGTATTACGGTTGAACAACTCTCAAATGTTTCCGTCCCCTTTGGCGAGGGCGTGACCATAAGAGGATGGATTGGATTCTCCTCGCTTGAGATAGAAAGCTTTGGATACTGGTTCAATGATGATATTCACAACGTAAAAACCAGCGAGAGCTATGCCGTCGAGGCGGAGCAGGCGGTAATCAATGCCGCGGGACAGCACGCAAAGCGATTTGCTATACGCGCGAATACCAACGGCGCGGACAATATCAAGAGCATAACGTTTGTGGCGGTGCTTTCAGATGGAACCTATATTCTGCTTAAAACCCTTGACGTTGAGGTGACAGGTAATATAGAAATGGGAGAGATAATCCCTGATGACGATATAGTCAAGGCAGAGCCCGAAACTCTTGTTGGAAACGAAAAGTTTGTAGTCAGCAAGCTCAACTCGCCCGCTAATACTTATAGAAGTAATTCGGGCTTGGTTTACACGGCTGTTGGCACGGGAGCAACGTATTCAAACAGCAAGTTTGTAATAAAGAAGAGCTTTACCATAACGTTTGAGGATAACTACGAAAAGTTTGAGGAGGAGTTCAATAAGTATAAGATAAGCTACTCGTCGACGTCACCGTTAAAGGCGATAGTGACGTACACGGACGGCAATAAGCTTGTCACGGATACTATCTTCCTTGAGGCAGGGGAGCATCTGTTCTCGTGTCTTACGCTTGGATATATTGACGGAGTTTACGCCACGGGAATAACCTCTATTGAGATTCAGGTTCTTGGCGACGCCGCAAGCACAACGTTCGTGCTTTATGACATTGAAACCGAGCAGGCAGAGGTTCTCACAAGCACTATCACTTACCTTGCAAACCAGAGATACGAGCTTGGAATAAAGCTTACCTGGGGCGGTGGAATTTCCTATATAGCGGACAAAGAGGATAATAATTCCAACATCAGAAACCTTGTAAACTGCGCGGACGCGGGAAGACTCGTTCAGCAGTCTTACTACGGCACGAGCAATCCTTTGGAGTATGAGCTTGGAGAATTTCACGGTCAGGAGTGGGGATACAACCCCGTTCAGGGCGGAAATAAGTACAACGAGCCCAGCCGAATTATCGACGTTCAGATGACGGGAATGTCAGTATATATCAAGGCTCAGCCCAGAGACTGGGCTCAGCACAGCCTGACCTCCAGCTATATGGAAAACGTATATACCGTTTATTCCGACAGAATACAGGTGGATAATGCATTTATTGACTTTTCCGGCTTCAAGTACAATCCTCAGAGAGCGCAGGAGCTTCCCGCGTTCTATACGATAGGCTATCTTAACACGTTTGCCTACTACGGCGGAAGCAACCCTTGGACGGGCGCAGACCTTACGTATGACAACGATCTTGGCTTCTGGACAGACGATCCCGAGGATTCAACCAAGGAGGTTAAGAAGGGTAATACGGAGACGTGGTGCGCATGGATCAATGAAAATGACGATTACGGTATAGGCCTTTACACGCCTAATATCTCGGCGCTGTTTGCGGGAAGACTTGACTATGACGTAAGTCCCGACGAGATGGACGCCTCCGCGCAGGCATGCAGCTACGTGGCAGCTATCTCTAATTTCAGACTGGTTTCCTACGAGGTTATGGAGTATAGTTATCTTATAACGACCGGAAGCACTCAAGAAATAAGAGATACCTTCACCGAGCACAAGGATTTTGCGGACAATGCAGATCTGACTGATCCGAAATTTAACAGCTGAGGTAAAAAAATAATAAAAGTAGCCAAGGAGAGCTCATTTGAGCCCTCCTTGGTTGCTTTTATTCAAGAGTATTTTTACTCCTATAACACCTATGAATAGCAGAATAGGGAAGAGCGCGGCAGCAAAAAAGCCAACGCTTAACGAGCCGAAGCCATCAGAGATGATGCCCACAACGGTGGGACCTGCGGCGCATCCGAGATCACCGCCGAGCGCAAGCAAAGCAAATGATGCCGTACTGACGCCGCGGCAATATTTGGGCGCAAGCAGATAAATTCCCGGCCACGCGATGCCTATAGAAAGCCCGCAGACACCGCAGAATATAAGTCGCAGAGCGGTGATAGGACAAACAGCGCAGAGAATATAACATATGGTGCATGTGCCAGAGCAGAATATCATAAGAAGCTCAAGATTGATTTTTTTATCGAACCTCGAGTAGAACAGACGGGAAAGCCCCATCATAAGCGCGAATATACAAGGGCCGCAGAGGTCGCCGAGGGTCTTTGCGTATTTGGACATTGACGTGTTAGCCAGAGCGGATTCCGCAAAGGCTGACGCCCATTGATTCATGCCTTGCTCGGACGCCCCCGACAAAAACATAAGCAGCATAAATAATAGGAAGATTTTTGACCGCAACAGCTTTTTTATGGAAAAGCTATTATGATCGTCTTCTTGCAAAGAGTATATCGGGACGAATAGTAAATATATCGAGTTGGCTATGGGGACGCAAGCCCACAAAAGGGCGAGCGTTCTCCAATTTTCGATGCCAAACGCGAAGAAGAATGCCGCGCTTATTATAACTACGCCAACATGTCCCGCAGAATAGAAGAAATGGAGCAGACTCATGCTTGCTGCCTTGTTTTCGCACGGACACGCTTCGACTATCGGCGCAATAAGCACCTCGATAAGCCCGCCGCCAAGTGCGTATAAAAAAAGAGAGATAAGAATTCCCGTGTAAGCATTATCAAGCACGTCAGGCAGGACTCCAAGGCACATAAGTCCCACTGCGCATAGCAGGTGAGCTGTGATTATGCACTTTCTGTAACCTATTCTGTCCACAAAGGATGCGGCTCCGAAGTCAACGATAAGCTGTAGTATAAAGTTTATTGTGACAAGCAGAGTGATTTTTGAAAGAGAGAGATTATATTCCTTTTGAAAAGTCAGAAAAAGCAGAGGAGTAAAGTTGTTTATTATTGCCTGCGTGACGTGCCCGACGTATGAGGCGCGCAGGGTGTGCTTATAGCTATGTAATGTTTTCATATAACACCGTTTTTGCAGAGAGATTTCAATATAAGTATATGCTGATTTTTGGGGAACGGTGTCGGGCTTTGAAGAAAAAAACAGAGGCGAGCTGCGCTCGCCTCTGTGAGAATTTTTATTAAATTTCGGGAACAGTAATTTCGATCTCGCGGCCAAGCTCTGAGGAACGGAAAATTCCGTCGAGAATTGCCTGGTTGTAAACGATCTGCGAGGAGGGAATGGGGGATGCGCCGCCTGTCTTGATAGCGTCAAGGAACGCGCGGATCTTACCAAGGAAGAGATTATTGTCCTCGGGAATGATCGGAACTACTGTCTCTGTGGGAACTCCGCAAACGTCGTGATATATCTTCATAGGACCGCCGACAGATCCGTTCCAGCACTCTGTTGAGGGGATCTTAAGTCCGCCCTTTGTGCCGAGAATGAGTGTGTCGCCTGCTGTGTCCATGTGCATAGCCCAGGAAATTCTGAAGTCAAGGATAATTCCGCCCTCAAGTCTTACGAACGCTGCCGCAAAGTCGTCAACGCCAAACTTTTCCGCATACTCGGGGTGACCGTAGTAGTAATTGGGGTCCTTACCGAAGAAGTCGCTCTTGTAGCCTGTGACTGTGAGAGGCTTGGGGTAGCCTACTGCGTTGAGCACCATATCGAGAGAGTAGCAGCCGATATCGCCGAGCGCGCCGATTCCGCCCGTATCCTTTTCGATAAACGTCGTACCGAAGGGAGTAGGAATACCCTTGCGGCGACCGCCGCCCGTCTGGATATAATATATCTGACCGAGCTCGCCAGACTCTACTATCTTCTTTATCATCTGCATATTTGCGTCAAGTCTGGGCTGGAAGCCGATGGAGAGTATCTTTCCGCTTGCTTTTTCTGCTCTCATTACCTCAACTGCCTCGTCGAGAGTGACGGTAAAGGGCTTTTCTACGAGAACGTGAACTCCCTTGTTGAGAGCATAGATGGTGGGCTCTGCGTGCTGGCAGTTATACGTGCAGACGGAAATTGCGTCAAGTCCGAGTGACTCGTCGTCAAGCATCTCCTTGTGGGATGCGTAGTCACATTTAACGTTTGTGAGATTGTATCTGTCCATAAGCGCCTTTGCCTTACCGGGAACAAGGTCACAAGCTGCGACTATCTCGGCGTCGGGACAATCAAGATAGGACATAACGTGAGCCTCTGCAATCCAACCGCAGCCTACAATACCTATACGGAGCTTTCTGCTCGTATCTATTTTAGCTTCCTGCTTTTTCTCGCTGAAATCTTCATGGAATTTTGACATAATATTTCTCCTTTTTATTAAAGCTCAAGTGTTTTGAGATATTCTATACTCTTCTGAATGGACTCCATAGAGGTCAGACCCATGGAGGGCATATCCTGCTCAACTACTACCCAATCTGCGCCCGCTTCCTTGCTTGCCTTGATTATCTCGGGGAAGTTCTGACGTCCGTAGCCTACGGGACGGAACTCAAACTGTACTGCCTCTGCCGCCTTTTCCTCGGACTCTATGCCGATAAGCGCGTACATATTTTCAGCCTTGCCGCCAACGAAATCCTTAAGGTGAACTACAGGAGAACGTCCGGAATATTTTCTGATATAATCTGCGGGGTCCTCACCGCCAACGTTGACCCAGCAGGTGTCAAGCTCGGTCTGGAGAAGATCTGCGGGAACTGTTCTGTAAAGCATATCGAGAGCGTATTCGTCGCCGACCTTTTCAAATTCAAAGTCGTGGTTGTGGTAAAGCAGAGTCATTCCAAGGGACTTTGCTACCTTTCCAAAGATCTCCGCATTTTTAACGACCTCAGAGAAGCCCTCCGTTCCGGGACGGTGCTCAGGCATAAGGTAGGGAATTGCAACGTATTTGCAGCCTACGCTTGCATATGCTGAAAGCACGCCTTCGGGATTTGAGAGTATCTCGTGGTAAGGAACGTGCGCGGATATGGGTGTAAGCTCAAGCTCTTCGCACCACTTTTTGACTTCCTCTACGCTATGACCGTAAAATCCTGCGAATTCTACGCCGTCATAGCCCATTTTCTTAATTTCTTCAAGTGTCTTGTGAAAATCCTGCTCAGCAAAATCTCTCACAGAATATACCTGAACGGCTATTGATAATGACATATTTTCTGTCCTCCCTTTGGTTTTTATAGTAAAGTTAGGGTCCTGTAATTGAATTATAAGACAATTTGTGCGATATTACAAGACAAATTTCAGCCAAAACAAGACAAATATTGCTATCGGAAAAAGTTTTACTATATACACAAAAAACAGCCCGCTTTTTTGTGCAAAACATCTTGCGCCAAAAGGGATTTTTTCAGAAAAATCCTAAAAAATATTTATATACTATTGACAAGCATTAAATAATTTGTTATAATCGATTGTAATATCGAATTAAAGCGCATTGATGGGAAGAGTAGAATACCCAAACCGTTTCACAGAGAGTCGCAAGAGCTGAGATGCGACAGCGGAGGTGTTTGAAAGTCATCTCGGAGCGCGCCGCTGTGAAAGCTCAAATTCGAGTTATTAATGGCGGACGGGAGTTCCCGTTACAGAATAATCCTTCGCTTGTCGGAGGGCAGAGTGGTTTTCGCATGAAAGCAAAAAGAGTGGTACCGCATATGTGTTTCGCATTTGTCTCTTGAAGCAAGAGATGACTGCGGCTTTTTTGTTTTTTGTGTGACGAAAGAATTTGTCAGAGGAGGAAATATATGATACTTAACGGCTCTGAAATTTTAGTTAGGGTTTTACAAGAGCAGGGTGTTGACACTGTGTTCGGATACCCGGGCGGCGGAGTTTTAAATATATACGATGCGCTTTATAAGAACAGTGATAAGATACGTCATATTATGACGGCTCACGAGCAGGGCGCGGCTCACGCGGCTGACGGCTACGCAAGAGCGACGGGAAAGACGGGTGTATGTATTGCAACCAGCGGCCCCGGTGCGACCAATCTTGTCACAGGTCTTGCAACGGCATATATGGATAGCGTTCCTATGGTTGCAATAACGGGCAACGTGCCCTCGTCTCTTATAGGAAGAGACAGCTTCCAGGAGGTTTATATAACGGGTATTACGATGCCCATAACAAAGCATAATTTCTTTGTTAATGACGTAAATCAGCTTGCAGACACGCTTCGACGCGCGTTTGAAATAGCGCACACAGGAAGATTTGGCCCCGTTCTTGTGGACATAACCAAGGACGTGACGGCAGCGCTTTGTGAGTACACTGCTCCCGAGGCGGCAATAAAGTCCCCTAAGCAGCCCGTTTACAACAACCTTGAGGAAATTGCAGAGGTAATAAATTCTGCAAAAAGACCTTTTGTTTACTGCGGCGGAGGCATAAGACTTTCGGGCGCGGAGGCGGAAACGCAGGAATTTATTTCGAAGGCGGACATTCCCGCGTCTTATACACTGATGGCGGCTGGCGTTCTCGGTTACGGGGACAGAAACAATCTCGGACTTCTCGGAATGCACGGTATGTATTCGGGAAACAAGGCAATACACGAGGCGGACGTAGTTATAGCGCTCGGAACGAGATTCTCTGACAGAGTTGCTCTTAACGGAAGCAATTTCTGCAAGAACGCGACCGTAATCCATATTGACATAGCAAAGTCGGAGATAGGCAAGAACGTACCCTGCGAATATTCCATAAACGGAGATATAAAGGACGTTCTCACAACGCTCAATCCACTTATCAAGGAACAGAAGCGCGAGGATTGGCACGCTCGCATCGACGAGTGGAGAGAGCGCGACCACAAGCCCGTAGACGTTGACGAGAACAAAAAGGAGCTCAAGCCGCATCAGATAATCCGCGAGACCTGCAAGATGGCAGGCGAGGACGCAATATACGTCACGGACGTAGGCCAGCATCAGATGTGGGCGGCGCAATATATATCCCACGTAAGACCTAACAGCTTCCTCACGAGCGGAGGACTTGGCACTATGGGATACGGCTATGGCGCGGCGATAGGCGCTTGCGTAGGCACGGAGGGTCAGCGCCCTGTAATTCTCTTTACAGGTGACGGAAGCTTCCATATGAATATGAACGAGGCTTGCACGGCGGTAAGCTACAACGTACCCGTTATTACGGTAATAATGAACAATCAGGTGCTTGGAATGGTACATCAGTGGCAGCAGTTCTTCTACGGCAGAAGATTTGCGTCCAGCGAGCCTGAGAGAGTGACGAATTACAAGACGGTTGCCGAGGGATTTGGCGCTATTGGTTATCACTGCGAAACGCTTGCCGAATACAAGGCGGCTCTTGCGGAAGCGCTTAAGGCAAACAAACCCGTATGGATCGAGTGCGTTATTGACCGCTTTGAAAATGTGTATCCTATGATCCCGGGAGGCAAGACCGTCGAGGACACGATAACAAATTATACCGAGGAGGCAGGCAAGTGATGAACGAAAAGCAATATCTTATACTTTTGGTTGAAAACAATGCGGGTGTGCTGACTCGAATCTCCTCGCTCTTCTGCCAGCGCGGATTTAATATTGATACGTTGACTGTGGCATCTACCGATGACCCAAACATTTCCCGTATAACAGTTTCGTTCTATGGCGACGAGGCAACTTATGAGCAGCTCATGAGTCAGACCGAAAAGCTCATTGAGATGAAAAAGGTCATAGCCGTCCAACCCGAAAGAGCAGTGCTCCGCGAGCTTTTGCTTGTAAAGATACAGACGGATGCGGACAACGTGGATGACGTTGTAAGAACCGCGGCGCATCACCATTTCAGAATAGTAGATTCCTACAAGGGCTGCATGGTCCTTGAGACCTCGGGTTCTCCCGAGAAGATTGAGAGAATGCTCTCTTTGCTTGAGCCCTTCCATATTCTTGAAATGTGTCGTACGGGCGCGACAGCGCTTGAAAAGGGCAAGGTCGATTATAACCTTGGCGAATAAAAAGCATACAAAACTAATTTTATATAACTCTTAAAGGAGATAAAGAAAATGATTAAGAAGTATTATGACACGGATTGCAATCTTTCTATTCTTGACGGCAAGACTGTAGCCGTTATCGGATTTGGCTCACAGGGACATGCTCACTCCGAAAACCTTGCTGAATCGGGCGTTAACGTTATCGTAGGTCTCAGAGCCAACTCGGCTCACTACCCCAAGGCTGCTGCATTCGCAGAAACACACCCCAACTTCAGAGTTATGGAGGTTGAGGACGCGGCAAAGGCGGCTGACGTTGTAATGATGCTTGTTCCCGATGAGCTTGCAGCGGACATTTATAACACGCAGGTTGCTCCTTATATGAAGGAGGGCGACGTTCTTTGCTTCGCTCACGGCTTCAATATCCACTTTAACCTCATTCAGCCCGCAAAGAATATAGACGTTATCATGATCGCGCCCAAGGGCCCCGGTCACACGGTAAGAACACAGTATCTTGAGGGCAAGGGAGTTCCTTCTCTTATCGCCGTATATCAGGACTACTCGGGCAGAGCAAAGGATATTGCTCTCGCATACGCATCCGGTATCGGCGCAGGCAGAGCAGGTATTCTTGAAACAAGCTTCCGCGAGGAGACAGAGACTGACCTCTTTGGTGAGCAGGCAGTTCTTTGCGGTGGTGTAACAGAGCTTATGAAGGCGGGCTTTGACACTCTCGTTGAGGCAGGCTACGAGCCTGAGATGGCTTACTTTGAGTGTATACACGAGATGAAGCTCATCGTTGACCTTATCAACCAGGGCGGATTTGCAAAGATGAGATATTCTATTTCCAACACCGCAGAGTACGGTGACTACCGCACGGGTAAGAGACTTATCACAGAGGAGACCCGCAAGGAAATGAAGAAGGTCCTTGAGGAGATCCAGAATGGTACCTTTGCTTCTGAGTTTATGCAGGAATTCTCGAGCGGCAGAAAGGCTAAGTTCCTCGCAACCCGCCGCGTTGAGTCCGAGCATCAGCTTGAGAAGACGGGCGCTGAGCTCCGCGAAATGATGTCCTGGCTTAAGAAATAAGTTTTAGGAATGGATATGCGGGGAAACCTTTTTTGAAAAACAGCTTTCCCCGCACCCCTTCCAAAAAACTTCCCCACATATTTAATAAAACAAGGCAAAAACAAGGAGGTGTAATTATGCTTTTAGCAATCGATATAGGAAATTCAAGCATATCAACGGGGCTTTTCTGCCTTGATAGCGGGGAGCTGAAATACACCTTCAAGCTTTCGTCTGACAGGGAGCGAACTGCCGACGAGTATCTCGCGCAGATGGGCAGTATGTTCTATATGTCGGGTATAAATAAGAATGAAATAAAGGGCGCGATAATATCCTCTGTAGTGCCAACCTTGACACATACGCTTGAGGAATGCGCCGAAAGACTCTGCAACGAAAGACCTAAAATAGTCGGTCCCGGACTCAAAACGGGATTTGCAATAAAAATAGACAACCCAAGCGAGCTTGGCGCGGACCTTGTCGCAAACACTGCGGCAGTCCTTGCGACAGCTCAAAAGGGAAGAGCTTGCATTATAGTTGATATGGGTACGGCAACCACAATTTCCGCGATAAGCGTCAATGGCGAATATCTCGGCAACTGCATTATGCCAGGGGTGCGTGTTTCTCTTGACTCGCTTCACGACGAAACCGCTCAGCTTCCCGAGGTCACGCTGTCAACGCCTAAGAGAGCCATAGGAAAAAACTCGGGTGATTCCATACGCTCGGGAGTTATTCTCGGCAACGCGATAATGATAGACGGACTTATTGATGAATTTGAAAAAGAGATGAAGCTCAATCAGAGCGCGGATATATACGCGACGGGCGGACTTGCAGAGGGCGTTTTGCCCGCTTGCCGTCACAAAATGCTGTATGACCCGCACCTGACACTCAAGGGGCTTTACTTCATATATAAAAATAATACCTGATAATAACGCAATTTGCGTTTGTTATAAAATTTTATGCGCCGTACTCGATATAGGTCAAGACGGCAGCAGAGGGTGAGATTCCCTCAAGGAGAAATTATATGTTTTATTTTAACGCAAGGGTCACCTTTGCGGCAGTACGTTTGACTGCACGCGAAAAAAAGGAGGCAACGGTATGAGAAGATCAGCTAATCAGAAGATTTTACGAATGGTGCAGCTTGCGATGCTTGTTGCCCTGATATTCGTAATGCAGTACATTGGTACGCTTGCTTCAACTCCGCTCAGGGCGGTCGGAATCGAGTTTTCCTTCGTGCTTATACCAATAGTCGTAGGCGCGTTTTTGCTCGGACCTGTCGAGGGCGCAATTCTCGGATTGGTTTTCGGTGTTATGACGGTAGTTTTAACCGTAACCGCGCCGGGCACGATGACCTTTATATTATTTGAGGACAGCCCCGTGTTGTATTGCATTGTGGCAATCGTGAAGGCTGTCGCTGCAGGACTTTGCTCGGGACTTATATACAAGGGCCTTGACAAGCCGTTCAAGGGCAAGTATATATATCTGAGAACAGTTTTGGCATCGGCAACCGCACCCATAATAAATACGGGAATTTTCCTTCTTGGAATGGTCTGCTTCTTTAGTAATACCATATCCGAAAAATGGGCAGGAGGACAAAACGTATTTGTTTTCCTTGTGACTCTTATCTGGATAAATTTCCTTGTTGAGCTTGGGATAAACATTATTCTTTCCCCCGCGATAGTCAGAATAGTTGACGTCGTAGGAAAGAAAATAAAAAAATAAAATTTAGAAACTATTATAAGCAACAAAGAAAGTCCCATAGGGGAAGTTCTTTGACTTACCTTTCTTTCAAGAAAGGTAAGAAAGGAGAAAATACAATGCGTTCGGATAACGTAACCAAGGGCGCAGAAAGAGCGCCGAACAGAAGTCTTTTTTATGCGATGGGATACACTAAGGAGGAGCTTGAGCGTCCCCTTATAGGTGTTGTTTCCGCGCACAGCGATATAGTTCCCGGTCACTATCACCTTGATAAGATCACCGAGGCAGTAAAGGCGGGCGTCAGAATGGCGGGAGGAACTCCCATTATGATACCCTCAATAGGTGTTTGCGACGGTATAGCTATGGGTCATATCGGAATGAAGTATTCGCTTGCGTCCCGCGAGCTTATCGCGGACAGCGTTGAGACTATGACTATGGCTCATCAGCTTGACGGACTCGTGCTTGTTCCAAACTGTGACAAGATAGTTCCCGGCATGGTAATGGCGGCAGTAAGAATGGATATTCCCGCAGTCGTCTGCTCGGGCGGACCTATGCTTGCGGGTACTTATAACGGCGAGGAGACCTCGCTTTCCAAGATGTTCGAGGCTGTCGGCGCATACAAGGCGGGTATAATTGACGCGTGCAAGCTTGACGAGTGCGAAAAGGGAGTATGTCCCGGCTGCGGTTCTTGCGCGGGAATGTATACTGCAAACTCTATGAACTGTCTTTGCGAGGCTATCGGCATCGCACTTCCCGGAAACGGAACTATTCCCGCAGTGTCCTCAAAGAGAACTATGCTTGCAAAGCACGCGGGTATGGCAATAATGAACCTTGTTGAAAAGGGAATTACCGCGCGTCAGATTATAAACGAAAAATCCATCCTCAATGCCCTCGCTTGCGATATGGCGCTTGGTTGCTCGTCAAACAGCGTGCTTCACTTGCTTGCTATTTCAAATGAGGCGGGATGTCCTCTTGACCTCAAGGCATTCAACGAAATGAGCGCAAGAGTACCCAACCTTTGTCACCTCGCCCCCGCAGGACCTACTCATATGCAGGATCTTGACGCCGCAGGCGGTATTCCCGCGGTTCAAGCGGAGCTTCTCAAGCGCGGACTGCTCGACGGCAGCCTTCCTACCGTAAGCGGAAAGACGGTTGCGGAAAACATTGAGGGCGCGTACATAAAGGACAACAGAAGCATCAGACCCATTGAAAATCCCTACAGTGAGACGGGAGGAATACAGATACTCTGGGGCAATATAGCTCAGGACGGTTGCGTTGTAAAGAGAAGTGCGGTAGCTCCCGAAATGCTCTGCCATAGCGGACCTGCGAGAGTTTTCAACTCTGAGGACGAGGCTATTGCGGCTATTTACAGCGGAAAGATAGTTGACGGCGACGTGGTCGTAATCAGATACGAAGGCCCCGTTGGAGGTCCCGGAATGAGGGAAATGCTCAATCCCACCTCTGCTTTGGCGGGAATGAAGCTTGACAAGACCGTTGCGCTTATAACCGACGGCAGATTTTCGGGCGCATCCAGAGGCGCGTCGATAGGACACGTTTGTCCTGAGGCGGCTTGCGGAGGAAATATCGGACTTCTTTGCGAGGGTGATATTATCGAGATAGATATTCCCAACGCGTCTATAAACGCTCGCGTGTCTGACGAGGAGCTTGCTGCGAGACGCGAAAAATATGTTGCTCCCGAGCCTAACGTAAAGAGCGCTTGGCTTGCAAGATACGCAAGGCTTGTCGACTCTGCGGCGAAGGGCGCTGTGATGAAGTGATTTCCTTCATTATTATATAGCGACTCTTTACACATGAACGCATCCGAATGTATGGTCGGGTGCGTTCTTTTGTATTTTTCAACTAAAATGTGCCTCAATTTGCGGTGTACAACGTGTAGAACAAAGGAAATCACAAGGCTGTTTTGGTTAAATTGCACTAAAACGCGGTTGCATTTTAGTATAAATTTCGAATAACGCCAAAAGTGTGTTTTTTTGAAAAAATTTGTTGACAAACGGACTTTGTGGTGATATAATAATAAAGCTGCCGAAAAAAAGCAGAAAAAATCACATAAAATTTCTGAAAAAGTTTTCAAAAAACTATTGACAGAAATGGACAAGTGTGATATACTAATTAGGCTCGCACGAAAAAGAGCGAGCGGAAATTGAACCTTGACAATTGAACAACAAGAGATAAGTACAAAGCAAAAATTAGTGCGAAATACAGATCTGTCAATTTAGAATAGAGTACACGACTCTAAAAAGTAAGTAAAGCTAGTAAAAAAGCTCGAGTAAAGATTTTAACTGACCAAGGTCAGATGAAATACAATTGTTCGAGAGTTTGATCCTGGCTCAGGATGAACGCTGGCGGCGTGCATAACACATTCAAGTCGAACGGTGATTCCCCTTCG
>JAZNWS010000039.1:0-13301 GCA_045593485.1 Eubacteriales bacterium
CAAAAAGTTCCCCTCTTCCCCTGCATATCCCTATCACTTCAACATAACTGCCAGAGCGCACCAGCCGTTGTCCTCTGCTTTTTCGACTATCTTAAAGCCGTTTTGCTCAAAGCAGTTTACAACGTCGTCGCATCTTTCGGAGATTATTCCCGATGCTAGCAATACGGTCTTGTCATTCATAAAGTCCGCAACGTCGGGTGTCATACGGATTATTATGTCTGCTACGATGTTGGCGCAGACTATATTATATCCACCCGCCATTTTGTAGGCTTGCTTGAGCAGATCGGACTGCTCGCAGATTATTCTGTCCTCAAGTCCGCTGTCCTTAATATTCTCGTTTGCGACTCGCACGGACATAGGGTCTATGTCGTACGCATAGCACTCTCCCGCCCCGAGCTTTGCGCCGCAGATAGCAAGTATTCCGCTTCCCGTACCTACGTCAAGCAGACTGTCACCAGCCTTTACATACTTTTGCAGCAGACCTATAATAAGTCTTGTAGTCTCATGAGTGCCTGTTCCGAATGCCATACCGGGATCCATTGTCACTATAATCTCTCCGTCCTGCGCCTCATACTGCTCCCATGCGGGAACTATAACTATTTTGCCGATTTTGAAGGGCTTATAGTACGCCTTCCACGAGTTTGCCCAGTCCTCCTCGCACACGCCTACGACCTCAATTTTCGCGTCACCAAAAGCATTTGCCGACAGTCTCTCCTTCAAAAAGGACAGATCGTCCGAGAGGTTGCTTCCCTTTTCAACGAAATAGGAAACCGACGCGTGAGTCTTGTCGGCGTTGAGTATGCTCTCGTCAATAAGATCGCCATAGCAGGTTTTAAGGTCTATATCGCTGAAATCCTCTATCATAAGGTTGGAATTTATCATACTCATTACAGCAACGAGTCTGTCAAGCTCCTCAGTCTTTACGGTCACCTTTATCTGCGACCATTCGGTGACCTCACCGAAATCTCCGCATATATAATCTTTATCGGTCATAATTTACCTTCCAAATTATTTTTTCTTGAAAAATTTGCCCTTTTTTGTGTAGTTATTCTCACCGCACGCGTCGGCAAACTTATAAAGCAGCTCTCTCTGCTTTTCGCTGAGTCCCTTGGGGACCTCGACTATTGCCTTGAAAATAAGGTCGCCCCTGCCCTTTGAGTTAACCATAGGCACACCGCGTCCCTTAAGCGTGAAGGTCGTTCCGTACTGTGTGCCCTCGGGGAGATTGTACTTTTCTCTGCCCTCAAGCGTGGGAATTTCTATCTCCGCGCCAAGAGTTGCCTCAACTATAGTGACAGGTACGTCACAATAGAGATTGTATCCCTGACGGTTGAACGTGGGGCTCCTTCTGACGCTTACCATTACAAGCACGTCGCCTGAGGGTCCGCCGTTTCTGCCGTCATTGCCCTCGCCGCGAACTACAAGTCCTTTTCCGTGGTCAATACCTGCGGGAATGGTTATGTTTATCTTCTTGTGCTCGCGCTCAAAGCCGCTTCCGCGACAGGACTTACAAGGATTTTTGATGTATTTGCCCGTGCCTCTGCACGTGTCACACGTGCCTGTGGTTTGGAACTGCATTCCCCCCAGATTCTGCACTCTGCGGACCTGTCCCGAGCCGCGACACGTAGGACAAGTCTCGACTGTGCCGCTCTCCGAGCCCGTACCCTTACAAGCTGAGCATCTGCACTGACGGGTAAAGTTTATCTCCTTTTTACAGCCAAAGACTGCTTCCTCAAAATTTATCGTGATATTTATCTCAATATCCTCGCCTTTCGTGGGCGCGTTGCGGTTCTGACGCGAGCCGCCGCCAAAGCCGCCGCCGAAAAAGCTTCCAAAAATATCGCCGAAATCCATATCGAAGCCGCCAAAGCCGCCGTATCCTCCGCCCGCTCCTGCCGTGGGGTCAAACGCCGCGTGACCGAACTGATCGTATTTAGCCTTCTTGTCGGGGTCTGAAAGTATCTCGTATGCCTCGTTTGCTTCCTTGAACTTTGCCTCCGCCTCGGCATTACCGGGGTTCATATCGGGATGGTATTTTTTAGCGAGGTTTCTGTACGCCTTTTTTATGTCGGCATCGCTTGCACCCTTTGAGACGCCAAGCACCTCATAATAATCTCTTTTATCTGCCATATTTCTCTCCAAACATTATAAATCTGTAGGGGCGACTCGCGAGTCGTCAATAGTCCTTGGGTGATTCGTGAACCGCCCCTACAAATTTATCAAAGAATTAAAACTCGTTTTGCGGGAAAGGCAAAATGCCCTTCCCGCATAAATTTACTAAAATTACTTGTTGTCGCTGTTGTCCTCGTAGCTTGCGTCGTAGAACTGACCGTCGCCGCCCTGCTGCGCGTTGGGGTCAAAGCCCTGTCCCTGCGCGCCTGCCTGCTGCTGATAAAGCTTCTCGGAAACCTTGTAGAACGCCTTTTCAACTGCCTCGGTATCAGCCTTGATAGCCTCGGTGTTGTTTGTCTTTACAGTCTCCTTGAGCTTATCTATTGCAGACTGGATGTCAGCCTTGTCAGCCGCGTCGATCTTGTCGCCAAGCTCGCCAAGAGTCTTTTCGCACTGGAAGATCATGGAGTCTGCTCTGTTCTTTACATCAACAGCTTCCTTCTGCTTCTTGTCTTCTTCAGCAAACTTTTCAGCGTCCTTTACTGCCTTCTCGATGTCTTCCTTGGACATATTTGTAGAAGAAGTAATGGTGATGTGCTGCTCCTTACCTGTGCCCTTGTCCTGAGCGGTGACGTTTACGATACCGTTAGCGTCTATATCAAATGTGACCTCGATCTGAGGAATTCCGCGAGGCGCGGGAGCGATTCCGTCAAGCACGAAGCGACCGAGAGTGGTGTTATAAGCCGCCATCTCACGCTCACCCTGGAGAACGTGGATCTCAACAGACGTCTGTCCGTCTGCCGCTGTGGAGTAGATCTGGCTCTTCTTTACGGGGATAGTTGTGTTTCTGTCAATAATTCTGTTGAATACACCGCCCATGGTCTCGATACCGAGAGAAAGAGGTGTGACGACGAGAAGGAGAAGGTCCTTAACGTCGCCGCCAAGAACGCCGCCCTGAATTGCCGCGCCGACTGCTACGCACTCGTCGGGGTTGATACCCTTGAAGGGCTCTTTGCCGATGAACTTCTTAACTGCTTCCTGAACTGCGGGGATTCTTGTAGAACCGCCTACGAGAAGCACCTTGTCGATCTGAGACGTGGAGAGACCCGAGTCACGGAGAACCTGCTTTGTGGGGCCCATCGTGGACTCAACGAGATCGGATGTGATTCTCTCAAATTCTGCTCTTGTGAGAGTTGCTTCAAAGTGAAGAGGTCCGTCAGCAGTAGCTGTAATGAAAGGAAGATTGATCTCTGCCGTGGTCATACCCGAAAGCTCGATCTTTGCCTTTTCAGCCGCATCCTTGAGTCTCTGAAGCACCATCTTGTCACGGCGAAGATCTACGCCGTTCTCTCTCTGGAACTTATCAGCCATCCAGTCGATAATTCTCTGGTCGAAATCGTCACCGCCGAGCTTGTTGTTTCCTGCGGTTGCAAGAACCTCGAATACTCCGTCGGAGATCTCAAGAAGAGATACGTCAAACGTACCGCCGCCAAGGTCGAATACCATGATCTTCTGGTCATTGTCCTTATCTACGCCGAAAGCGAGAGCTGCTGCGGTAGGCTCGTTGATAATTCTCTTAACCTCAAGTCCTGCGATTCTGCCTGCATCCTTGGTTGCCTGTCTCTGCGCGTCGGTAAAGTACGCGGGAACAGTAATTACAGCCTCGGTAACGGGTGCTCCGAGGTAGCTCTCTGCGTCAGCCTTGAGCTTCTGGAGAATCATTGCGGATATCTCCTGAGGTGTGTATGTTTTGCCGTCGATAGTTACCTTCTTGTCAGTACCCATATCTCTCTTGATGGAGATAACCGTTCTGTCGGGGTTGGTGATGGACTGTCTCTTTGCGACCTGTCCTACCATTCTCTCGCCTGTCTTTGAGAATGCAACTACCGATGGTGTTGTTCTCGCGCCTTCGGGATTGGGTATAACGATGGGCTCGCTACCCTCGTAAACCGCTACGCAAGAGTTTGTTGTACCTAAGTCTATTCCTATAATCTTTCCCATAATAAATTTCCTCCTATGGTGTTTGTTTTATGTTTTTGATTTTGTTTTCTTTGTTTAATTTGCAACGCTTACCATTGCATATCTGAGTATCTTGTCGCCCTTGGAGTATCCCTTCTGGAATACGTCGACTATAACGCCTTCCTCAAGGCTTTCGTCCTCAACGTGCATTACCGCGTTGTGACGGTTGGGGTCAAACTGCTCGCCCTTTTCACCAAAGGACGTGACTCCCATTTTTGTGAGAGCGTCCGCAGCGCTCTTGAGTATCATCTCAACTCCCTTTGAAACCTTTTCCGCGTCCTTGTATTCAGCCGCCTTCTCAAGATTGTCGATAATGGGGAGAATGGACTTGAGCGCATCAGCATACGCATCGGCGTAGATGCTCTCTTTTTCCTTCGCGCTTCTCTTACGGAAGTTGTCGTACTCCGCCATCATGCGAAGATACTTATCTGTCGTTTCCGCGCATTCCTGCGTCTTTTTCTCAAGATTTTTTTCGCTCTCAGAGAGCTTTTTTTCAAGCTCCTTGACTTTTTTCTTTTCCGCCTTATCGGGCTTTGCCGATTTTTCCTCGACCGTCTCAACAGTCTCCTCAACCGTCTCGACAGTCTCCGTGTTTTCTTTTATGTCATTCTCTTTTTCGTTGCTTTTGATCTCCAATTTCAGTTATCCTCCTTTTTATGATCATTATCCTCGGGCTCGCCTATCTCAAGCGAAATACCCTCGTTCAATACGCTTTCAACGTTGTCCGTAAGTCCTTCGATGGTAGCAACTACCTTTGCGTAATCCATTCGTCTCGGACCTATTATACCTATCGCGCCTATTGTCTTTCCGTTTCTTACAACGGGCTTGAATACCAGCGCGGAGTTGTTCATTACCTTTACCGAGGACTCCGAGCCTATAACTACGTTTATACCGTCGCTCTCGGGAGTGGATACGAGATCAAGTATCTCATTTTTGCTCTCAAGCACTCCAAGCAGCTCGCGGAGCTGGTCCTTGTTGCTGTATTCGGGATATTGGAGCAATCTGTCCATACCGCTGACCTTGAGGTCGCCGTCGTCAAGCTCGTTCATGCTCTCGTAAATTATCTTGATAATTGGGCTGACGATATAGGCCTTATCTCCCATCGCCGCCTCAAGCTCCATAATTATTGGAAGCGTTATCTCATTTGCGGTAAGCCCCGAAATATTGTCATTGAGCGCGTTTGCAAGGTCACTTGCGGTAAGCTGACTTATCGAGCTTTCAAGAGATATTCTCTTTGTGCTGATGCTTCCCTGATTGCTTATCATAACGAGGAGCAGGCTGTGCTTGTCAACGTATATTACGTCAAATCTCTTGATGCTTACGCTGGACGCCTTGGGCTTTATAAGAAAGCTTGTATAATTCGTAAGATTTCCCGCAAGCTTTGAGGCGGTCAGAAGTATCTGATCAAGCTCGGTCATCTTGGATTTTAGCAGCTTATTTATCTCGGCTATCTCTCGGGTTGTCATTGAGTAGCTCTCTATAAGCGAGTCAACGTAAAATCTGTATCCCATCTCACTTGGCACTCGACCTGATGAAGTGTGAGGCTGTTCAAGGTATCCCATCTCCTCAAGCTCTGCCATTTCATTACGAATGGTAGCAGACGAGCAGGTCAAGTGCTCATTCTGCATAATGTATTTTGAGCCAACAGGCTCTCCTGCGGCTATATGCGCGTCAACTATGGTTTTGAGTATAAGTTTCTTTCTGTCGCTTAGCTCTCCGCTCTTTTTGACTGCCATTTCACACTCTCCCTTCTTTAATATCTCTCGTTTCAGTTTTTAGCACTCTTTGTGTTCAAGTGCTAACCTTGTACTAATAATTTATCACGTTATTGGCGTTTTGTCAACCCCCACGGCACTATTTTTTATGAACTTTTTGTAAACAGTGCTAATTTTGGGCGATATTTAACAAAAACAAGGCTCTCTTGAAATTATTTTTCCAAGAGAGCCTTGTTTTATCCGCTTTCGTTGTGTTAATCGAAGCTATAATCGTAGATAATGGACGTCACCGCGCCGTCGCGAATAACGAAGCTGAGCGTAGTCTTATCCTTTATATATATTATTCCGTTGCTCTTTTCGGTGTAGCCGTCTCCGTATGCCTTTATTACGTCGTCACGGCTTGAGCCAATGCTGATGCCCTCGGGAGTTGATACCGAGTCGTTTGTTATCGTGACTGTATCTACATAGTCCTTGGAGTTATCGGGATAGGTCTGTATTTTAAATCCGCTATACGAATACACCTTGCCTACCTCGTTGTTTCCGCAGCCTATATCTACTTCATCATAGGAATTTTCCTTGCCGAGAGAATTCAGAATTGATGCAGAATCCTCACCGGGAACTATCTCAACACTTCCCGATTTGAATACATATTTATCTGCCTTGCCCCCATTGGAGCAAGAGACGAGTATTATGCCCGCTACCATAATGGCAAATACCAAAAGCAACAGTCTTCTCATTTTAGATTCTCCTTCTCGTTCTTTTCGTTATAATATTGTTCTACCTTTTGA
Organism: Eubacteriales bacterium; assembly: GCA_045593485.1. Lineage (GTDB taxonomy): Bacteria > Bacillota > Clostridia > Oscillospirales > CAG-272 > SVTX01. The sequence goes on from JAZNWS010000039.1 coordinate 6,635, forward strand.
GTCCATACGTCAGAGGTCGCCGCGTTGTCCTTTTGGCTCTCAAGTCCGTATTCTGTTTTCAGTATCTCACCGAAATATTTTGTGAGCTTTTCCGCGCCGTATACGTTGAGATGAAGCCCTCTGTCGTATGTGTCAACACTCCAGTCAAGCCCTATTTCTTCATTCTCTATAAAGTTGTAATAATCAAGATTGTTTTGCTCCGCATACTTTGCAACCTGCTCGTCCCACTCGTCGTACCACCAATAAGTTGAGGAGTTTGTGGGGGTCTTTATAAGAACTAAAGTCGCGCCGTTCTGCTCGCAAAGCTCCTTCATTTTATCAAGATAATCAAAGCATTCTTCGGGAAGCTCCGCGTCATACAGCTTGTTTGTTGCCTCCGCCTCCTGATCCTCAAAGCTCTTCTCCATTGCTCTGATACCCGTTTGCATAAGATATCCGTTGTGTGAGACGGTATCCCGCTTGAACATATACTTGAAATCCTCTGCCGTTATATCCTTCCAGCGCGAGTGATAGCGAAGTATCGGAAAATAATATGAAGCGATACTCTCGTCCTCGGTCATTGAGGCAAGTATTGCCTTGTGCTTGATGGCTGAATTTTTCATTCCGTCAAGCGTCATGCGGTTGTATTCCTCTTTTTGCGGCTCACCGTATTTCATAGAAAGAACGTTGAAAACTACCACGTCTGGAGACTCGTGCTTAAAGCTTTCCTCAAGCAGATAGTACGACTGCCAGATAAGCTGCTGCGCGCTGCCGCGGATATACGACGTAATTCCGTATTCCTCCCATAGCACGGGCGGCACAAACGACTCGTACACCTCGCAGTCACCGACGAAAAGCACCTGATGCTCCCTGCCCGACTCCACCTCGCTATAATACTCCCCAATAAGCGCGCCTTCTTTTGGCTCGCTCATATATTTGGGCATCAATATCAGTGAGGCAAAGTGTAAAACTACTGCCACGAGTATCACGGAAACACACGCAAATATTGTTATTTTTATTCCTTTACGCATTATTTTATTCCTTAAAATTGGTTATAGATAAATCCCGACGCATCAAAGCCGATACCATACGAGCCGAAGATAATAATGACAATCACAAGCACCGCAAGGCAAGCAAACGTCAATGCGGGTCTATCGGCTATTCTGTGGCGCAGAGACACACCCTGCGCTCTCTGGAACTTGCTGATTATATATACCGCAATTATTCCAAGTCCGACTACAATATATTCCTTAATTCCCACACCGAGCTCAAGCACTCCGCCCGAGAAAAACTCGCCCCAGCTTGAAAAGTCATAGAACATACTGCCAACACTTCTGAACGTCAGCGGCACGTCTCGGTAGCAGTCGAGTATTCTGATAAGTCCCATCAGCAAAAAGGTTCTTACCTGACAAAATAGTATATATCCTCGGTTGTCCTCAAGGCTTGGGAATCTGTTGTGAAATCTCGTATAAAGTGGCTGAAGCTCTTGGGAGACGAGTATCACGAGACAGTTAAGCAGTCCCCATACGATAAAGTTCCAGCTTGCGCCATGCCACAGACCCGTCGTGAACCACGTCACAATGGTCGCAAGATACACGGGTATTCTCTTTCCGAGGGCATTTCCAAGCTTTGCTCTGCTCCACTTTGAGAGCTTTTGCATTGGCTTGCAGATAGAAAGCGGGTAGAATATGTAGTCCTGAAACCACGTACCCATAGTAATATGCCAGCGTCTCCAATATTCCTTTGTGGAGGTTGCGGAGAACGGATGGTCGAAGTTTTCCTTTATTTTGATTCCCAGCATCTCTCCGATACCTATGGTGATGTCGATACCGCCCGTAAAGTCCGCGTATATCTGCGCGGAATACGCAAGAATAAGGAACAGAACGTACACGCCGTCAAATCTTTCTGGCGAGTTCATTATGCTCTTTATGGCTATCATCACGGTGTCAGCGATAACAAGCTTTTTGAAAAAGCCGTACGCGATACGCAACATTCCCGGCGCAATGTTATCCCATTTTGCCGAGTGACCGCAGTATAGCTGGTCGGACAGGTCGCTATGTCGTGAGATAGGTCCCTGAACGAGCTGCGGGAAGAAGGATACGAATAGTAAAAATCTTGCAATATTCTTCTCGTGCGACGTCTTTCCTCTGTAAACGTCGATAAGGTATCCCATAGTCTGAAAGGTATAAAAGGATATACCCATTGGGAGCAACAGACTCGGTACTGTAAGCGAGGTATTCTCGGAGAAGATGTGTATTATTGAATTGATGTTATTTATAGTAAAGCCCGTGTATTTAAGCACGGCAAGTATACCGAAATTAAGGACAAGTCCAATTATAAGGATATGAAATCTCTTTTTCTTCTGCCCCGCCTTGTAAGCCTTTCGGGCATCCTTATCCATTTGCTCCTTGTTCTGCTCTATATAGCTTTTCTCCGCTGTCATATTGCGGGTCATAATAAGACTTACCACCCACGAGGACACCGCGGTAAAAAGAATATAAGGCAGATACCACTTGCCAGCACAGAAGTAGAAAAACAAGCTCGCGGCAAGCAGCAGCTTCCATTGATGCTTTTTAGGGAACAGGTAATACAGAAGGACTGTTATCACCAAAAAGCATATAAATCCAATAGATGTGAACGACATTTATTTTTTTCCTTTGGGATTATTCTTCGTCAAGTCTTTCTATAAGAGCGTAAAGCGCTTCTGCGGAGTTAAAGTTTTCGGGAATTATCTCCTCTGCGGGAATGGACACGTCAAACTTGTCGTTTATCTCGGTGATGAGTGTCACTATATCAAGCGAGTCAAGTATTCCGTTGTCAACAAGTCCGTCCTCGACTGTAAAGTCCACGTCGGGATGAAGGTCGGAGAGTATTTCTATAAGCTTATCCATAAGTTTTACCACCTTTGAAATTTATTTTTAATGATGCGGGGCGCCAAGGAAGTCGCCCCCTACGTTATTTATACACTCAATGCCTTAGCCTGCTCTCTCATTCCCTTTCGGTCAAGCTTGCCGTTGGGTGTGAGGGGCATTTTTTCAAGTCTTATACATTTTGCGGGAAGCATATATCTTGGGAGCAGTCCTCTCATATATTTGAGTACGTCTGCCTCGTCCATGTCTCCCGTGTAAAACATTACTATTTTCTTGTTTTCGTCGTCGTAGACGCAGCAGGTCTGCCGCAGGCTCTCGCAGGTCAGCGAAGCCGCCTCTATCTCGCCAAGCTCGATACGGTGTCCCATGTGCTTTATCTGTGAGTCCTTGCGGGATACGAACACAAGCTCGCCGTAAGAATTATATCTGCCCAGATCTCCCGTTTTGTAGACAAGCTCGGGATATGCGGAGTTGAGAGGATTCTGCACGAACGCCTCGTCGGTCTTTTCCTGGTTGTTATAGTAGCCGAGCGTCACACACGTGCCGCGAATGTATATCTCTCCGACCTCGCCTTCAGCCACCTGCTTTTTGTCGTCGCCGATAAGTAATATCTCAGTATTGCGGAAGGGTCTGCCCACGGGTATGGGCTCGCCGTCTGAAAGAGTGCGGTCTGCTCGCCAATAGCACGACATTCCCGTCGCCTCGGTGGGTCCGTAGAGGTTGAAAAATTCGGCATCGGGATACGCCTCTCGCCATTTGTAGTACTGCGCGAGCGGAAAGACTTCACTGCCAAAGCAAATTTTTGTAAGATACTTTGGCGGATTTTTCTCAAGCGCGCCGAGCGAGGATATCATAACAAGAGCCGAGACTACCCAGCAAACTGTATTTATCCTGTGCTCATTGAGATAATCGCAGAGCTTCATCGGGAACATAAACAGCTGCTTTGGAACGAAATACGCCGTCGCGCCGAATTTGAGCGTGGGCATTATCTCCTTTAGGGGCGCATCAAAATAAAGCGGCGTCTGATTAGCGAACACGGTATTTTCATTAAAGCCCACCGCCTCGCAAAGTGTTTCGGTGTAGTCAATGACCGAGCGGTGACACGCGCAAACTCCCTTTGGTATTCCCGTCGAGCCCGACGTGAACACAATATATATTGGGTCTGTGTCAAGCTGACGCGAGCGGATTTTTGCAAGCGCCGCCGAGTCCTCGGCAAAGTCCTTTATATCATCGTAAAGCACCTTTTCAAAGCTATCGGGCAAATTCTCCGCCCTCTTTGAATTTTTCTTGTCGTATATGACCACGCGGGGTTTTATGCTTTCAAATATCAGCTCTGCTCTGCGCTCGGGCATTTCTGCGTCAAGGCACACGTAAAAGCAGCCTGCGTATATTGCGCCAAGGAACGTGGCTACGGAGCTCGGGTGCTTGTTCATAAGCACGACCACGGGCTCGCGATAGTATCCGCGGCTTGCCAGAAAGCTTCCTATAGAACGAGCAGATGCGTAAAGCTCTGAAAAGCTCATATAATCAGTACCGTCTGAAAATGCCGTTTTGTCGGGCAATCTCGGCGCTGTGGCTTCAAGATATTCTAGAATGTTAGTATAATACATAAGTTATCTCCGTCAACCCACAGGGGTTATTATTTTGTCCTGTATTTCGGGGAGCTTTGAGGAGTCATAATAGTAAAAATAGTAGTCCTCATTATTTCCCTTGGTATCTCCGCGTAGCTGATTGTATTCCTCAAGCTGCGCGTCGGTCATAAGACAACCCATATGATACTTATCGGGGTTGAGTCTTGTACAGTCAAAATGATACCATCTTGGGCTGCTCGCGTCTCCAATGTTGACAACACTCCAGAAATGCGTGCCCGAGGTCTTGCCTGCCTTTCTCTGCACGGTCTCATTATCAATGCCGTAATATTCAAGGAAAGCCTTTGCGACAGAATAATACGTAAAACAGTCTCCCTTGCCGTCGCGAAGTCCGTAATACGCCGCCTGCATCCAGCTTGATTTGTCGGAATAATCGTAATACTCTATCTCTGTGCGGACGTAAGAGTATATCTTGCGACACTTCTCCTCCGCGCTCATGTTATCGGTTATTATCTTTTTTGCTATGGGCGCAACTACCGTTTGAAGCTTGTCCCACGTCACTCTCTCGGCATAAACGCGCACAACAACCGTCTGCGTGCTTTTATTTCCCTTTTTATCGATAGCTACCACAGTCGCATAGTAGTCACCCTCGACGTCGGTATTTACCTTTGAGGAGTCGATTTTTACACTGATTTTCGATGATTTCGTAAGGTTGTCAGTCACGTCAAGCTGAGATTTGAAGGAAATTCCCTCGCCAACGTACGCGATAATATAGTCGTTATCGTCTTTAATTCTTATGGTCGGCGCAGTCCTGTCACCGATACCCGCCACGCCGAAAAGCATGGTCACAATAAACAACACAACCAAAAGCACAGACAGTCCCAACATGATAAATTTGGTGTACCGTATGTGCTTTTCCCTGTCAATATTCAAATGTATTTTTATATTATGCTTTTTACTTATATTCAAGATCATTGGAGTGGTTTCCTTAAAATAATATTATAGAATTATTATATCATTATAATTACCGAAAGTCAACAAATATGGATACAAATTACATAGTATTTTAGTAAAAATAAAAATTTTTTAAGAAAAATGAAAAAACCTCTTGACAAATACAAAAAAGAGTGTTATACTCTGTAAAGTAATTTGCTTTACACCATAAAAGAGGTATTTTTTATGTTTGAAAAAGATCTCCGCATCTCATTCCTTCTGGACTTTTACGGCGACGTGCTGACAGAAAGAAAAAGAGACGCTCTTGAGTTTTATTATAACGATGATATGTCCCTCTCGGAGATTGCCGAGGAGATGGGTATTTCCCGTCAAGGCGCAAGAGACATAATAAAAAAAGCCGAGGAGGAGCTTTTCTTTTACGAGGAAAAGCTTGGACTTGCCAAAAAGTTCCGCGACGCACAGTCACACGCGTCCCGCGCACTTGAGCTTTGCGAGCGCGAGGGTGTTCCCGAGAGTATTCGGGACGAAATACAAAAGCTTCTTGAAAGCGTTGGTTAAAAGCAGTTAAACAAAAGAAACTTGAAGGAGGAAAACATAAATGTCAATGTTTGGAAGCTTAAGTGAAAAGCTTGAAAACGCCTTCAAAAAATTCAAAAATAAAGGAAAACTCACGGAAGCCGACGTCAAGGCGGGAATGCGAGAGATAAAGCTCGCGCTTCTCGAGGCAGACGTTAACTTCAAGGTAGTTCGTGATTTCATAAAAACGGTATCCGAAAGAGCGGTTGGAGTTGAGGTGCTTGAATCCCTCAATCCCGGTCAGCAGGTCATCAAGATAGTTTGCGAGGAGCTGACAACCCTTATGGGCTCCACCCACGTGAAGCTTGAGATCTCCTCAAAGCCTCCTACGGTGATAATGATGGTAGGTCTTCAGGGCGCGGGTAAAACCACGCATGCGGGAAAACTTGCGGGACTTTACAAAAAGCAAGGTAAAAATCCCCTGCTCGTTGCCTGCGACATTTACCGTCCCGCCGCTATAAAGCAGCTTGAGGTGGTCGGAGAAAAGCTTTCTATTCCAGTTTTCCAGATGGGCGACAAGATCTCCCCTGTCAAGATCGCGCAGGAGGGTATCAAGTACGCAAATCAAAAGGGATACGATATGGTGTTTATCGACACCGCGGGCCGACTCCAGATAGACGAGCTTCTTATGAAGGAGCTTACGGATATCAAGGAAGCGGTCAACCCCACAGAAATCCTTTTGACTGTTGACGCTATGAT
>JAZNWS010000040.1:0-6139 GCA_045593485.1 Eubacteriales bacterium
CATACTGGGACATGATAACTGTTTCCTTTCTTGTATGGGTTTGGGCTCATAACAAATATATGTCGGGGCTCAAAATAATTTACCTTTTTATTGTATCACAGAATTTAACATTTTGCAAGATTTTTCTTGAGAATTTCATAAGTTTTTTTCATTTAATATTATTTCATATCAGAAACAACGATAATTTGCAAGTTTCAATATAAAAAGCCCCACATTTCGCCATAAAAGCGCGATACTTTATAGATAACAAAAGGCGGCGCGGCGCGCCGCCCTTTGTGCGTTAGATATAAGCTAATAGATACTGAAATTATGCAAAATAGAAAATATTTTTGTCCTTCTGCTCGTCGATGTTTTGGGCATCACACCATATACCTGCGATAGCAACGTCATCAACCGCTTCGCCAGCGAGCTTTTTAGCCGCGAGCTCAACTGCCTTGTAGCCGATGCTGTAGGCGTCCTGAACAAGACAACCGACAAGAAGAGCGTAGTTTTCGCCGTTGTCCTTAATCCAATTGTACTGAAGTGTACCTGCATCAAATCCGCAAAAGATAATATCCTTATATTCGTCGTCCCAAACCATAGAGAAGACTTCGTTTGCAACATCCTCGCTTGTCATAAAGACAGCCTGTGCTCCCCATTCCTTCAAATTAAAGAGACCTAGCCTATATTCACCTGCATTGCCTGTCTTAACCTCTACCCTGATGTCGAGAGTTATGCCTGCCTCTGCAGCTTCCTTTTCTATAGCCTCCTTGAATCCTTCAGCTCTGTAATTGCCTTCGGACGTGGAGTCGTGCTGAATGATACCTACCTTGTAGCCATCAACTGCAAGGCCGTTGTCCTTAAGGTACTTGAAGAAGTTTGCAGCAACTACACCTGCAGCAGCCTTGTTGTCAGTAGCAACGCTACCGATTACAGGGTTCTTGCCGTCTGTGATGTCTGCGCCGTTATTGTAGAGACCTGAGTCAAATTCAACTACGGGAATATTGTTATCAAAAGCCGTATCAAGCTCCTCGCTAAAGCCAAGACCTATCGTAGAAAGGACAATAGCCTCCGTATCCTTACTACCGAGAGCTTCTTGAAGCATCTCCTTCTGTCGATAAATATACTCTTCTGTGTCATCTGTGGGTCCGCAGAATGTTATGTCGTATCCATAATCCTTACCAGCCTGCTCGGCACCCGCCTTAACTAACTGCCAGAACATGTGGGTCTCACCCTTGGCAACAACTGCGATTGTGCCTCCAATCTCATCCGAAGGAGAATCTGTAGGTGCTTCAGTAGGTGCTTCAGTAGGCGTTTCCGTAGGCTTTTCCGTAGGTTCTTCATCAGGTTTTTCAGTGGGTTGTTCGTTAGGTGCTTGTGTAAGAGATCCTGTAGGTTTATCAATGGTTTGTTCTACGCCATCACACGCCGCAAATATCGATAAACTTATCGAAAGCACGAGGACGATCGCAAGAATTTTTAAAATTGATCTTTTCATCTTTTTTTCCAAATAAATATATGTTTATATCTTATAATACTCAACCGCAGACTCAAACAGTCCCATATCGTAATTGCCCTCAACGTTCTTGTAGAGGAACTCGCCCTTACGCTCGGAGTGTCCCATCTTGCCAAGCACGCGTCCGTCGGGAGAGCAAATGCCCTCTACCGCCCACGCGGAATTGTTGGGGTTATGGAGAATGTTATCTGTGGGGTTGACAGCAAGAACAACGTACTGCGTGATTATCTGTCCGTTGTCCGCGAGCTTACGAAGAAGCTCCTCGCTGCAAAGGAATCTTCCCTCGCCGTGAGAGATCGGCACGTTGTAAATATCACCTACGTTTGTATGAGCAAGCCAGGGAGACTTATCGGTACAAACGCGTGTGCGCACGATTCTGGACTGGTGGCGTCCAATGGTGTTGAACGTCAGAGTAGGACAGCTCTCGTCGGTGTCGATTATCTCGCCGTAAGGCACAAGACCGAGCTTGATAAGCGCCTGGAAGCCGTTGCAGATGCCTGCCATAAGACCGTCTCTATTCTTAAGAAGATCGTGAACTGCGTCCTTGACCTGAGCATTTCTGAAGAAAGCGGTAATAAACTTACCCGAGCCGTCAGGCTCGTCGCCCCCCGAAAATCCTCCGGGAATAAATATCATCTGCGAGGATTTGACTGCGTTGGCAAAGTAATCAACAGAGTCGGAGATAGACTTGCTGTCAAGGTTCTTGATAACTACTATCTCAGCTTCAGCGCCCGCCTTTGTGAACGCCTTTGCGGTGTCATACTCGCAGTTTGTGCCCGGGAATACGGGAATCAGCACCTTAGGTCTTGCCGTAAGAACAGAAGCGCTCTTTGCCTTTTCCGTGCCCGTGTAGCTTACAGTGGGAATATCCTTGCCCTCGCTCGCAATATTGCAGCTGTAAACACTCTCAAGCTTGTCCTCGTAAGCCTTCTGTATATCAGAAATAGCAACCTCGCCCTCTACGCTTGAGATAACCTCGTCAGCAACTGTAGAACCGACTGTCTTAACGGTGTAATTGTCACCCGAAACGTCGCAGTCACAAGCAAGCTCAATTACAAACGAGCCGTAATTATATGAAAGCATATCCTCGCGGGTGAAGTCCTTGTCATAAGCAAAGCCTATGCCATTACCGATAGTCATCTTGAGTATTGCCTCGGCAACACCGCCGTAGGTGGGTGTATAGATAGCTACTGCCTTGCCCTCCTTGACAAGCGAGGAAACCTTGTCATAGACCGCAAGGAGCGACTTTGTTATGGGAAGTCTGTCGGAATTATATTCGGGTGTGAGCATCACTACCTTGTGGCAGGGCGCTTTGAATTCGGGAGAAACAATGTACTTTGAATCAGTTGTTGTCACCGCAAAGGACACAAGCGTGGGAGGAACGTCAATATCCTCAAACGTACCGCTCATAGAGTCCTTACCGCCTATAGCCGCGATTCTGAGGTCTGCCTGCGCCTCAAACGCGCCAAGCAGCGCCGCCAGGGGCTTGCCCCAACGCTTTGGATCACGACCGGGCTTTTCCATATATTCCTGGAAGGTGAGATAAACGTCCTTGAATTCCGCGCCCGTTGCGATAAGCTTGGAAACCGACTCAACTACCGCGTAGTAAGCTGCATGGAAGGGAGACTTCTCCGCAATATAGGGGTTATATCCCCAAGCCATAAGCGAGCAGGTGTTTGTGAACTTATCCTCTGCGGAGATCTTGTGAACCATAGCCTGAATGGGAGTCTGCTGATGCTTGCCGCCAAAGGGCATAAGCACCGTTCCCGCGCCGATGGTGGAGTCAAATCTCTCGGAAAGTCCACGCTTTGAGCAGATATTAAGGTCTGTCGCAAGCGCAAAATACAAGTCAGAGAAGCTTGATTCCTTATCTATTACTCTGTCAAATTCACCGCAGACTGCGGGCTTTATATTTATGTGCTTTTCAGCTCCGTTGGAGTTGAGGAACTCACGGGAAATATCAACTATGTATTTGCCGTTCCACTTCATACGAAGTCTGGGCTCTGCCTTGACCGTTGCAACGACTGTTGCCTCAAGGTTTTCGCTCTCCGCAAGCTGCTTGAATCTTTCAACGTCAGCCGCCTCAACGACGACTGCCATTCTCTCCTGCGACTCGGAGATTGCAAGCTCCGTGCCGTCAAGTCCCTCGTATTTCTTGGGAACTGCGTTGAGGCCTATGTCAAGTCCGTCCGCAAGCTCGCCAACCGCAACAGACACGCCGCCTGCGCCAAAGTCATTACATCTCTTGATAAGCGAGGACGCCTCGGGATTTCGGAAAAGTCTCTGAAGCTTTCTCTCCTCGGGAGCATTTCCCTTCTGTACCTCCGCGCCGCAGGTCTCAAGGGATTCAAGCGTGTGGGATTTGGACGAGCCCGTAGCTCCGCCGCAGCCGTCACGTCCCGTTCTACCGCCAAGAAGGATAACTATGTCTCCGTCCTCAGGGCATTCACGTCTTACGTTCTTCGCAGGTGCAGCCGCGATAACCGCGCCTATCTCCATTCTCTTTGCAACGTAGCCGTCGTGATAAAGCTCGTCAACCTGACCCGTGGCAAGTCCTATCTGATTTCCGTATGACGAATATCCCGCCGCCGCAGTGGTGACTATTTTTCTTTGGGGGAGCTTGCCCTTTATGGTCTCGGATACGGGTGTCAAGGGATTGCCCGCGCCCGTCACACGCATAGCCGCGTAAACGTAGGAGCGTCCCGAAAGAGGGTCACGTATTGCGCCGCCTATACAGGTAGCCGCGCCGCCGAAGGGCTCGATCTCGGTGGGGTGATTGTGTGTTTCGTTCTTAAAGAGCAAGAGCCAGTCCTCTTTTTCTCCGTCAAAGTCAACCTTGATCTTGACTGTGCAAGCATTTATCTCCTCAGACTCGTCAAGGTGAGGCAGGCATCCCGTTGCCTTAAGATAACGGGTTGCTATAGTAGCAATATCCATAAGGTTTACGGGCTTTGTTCTGCCGAGCTGCGCTCTTACGTCTATATAGTCGTTATACGCGCGCTGGAGAAGCTCGTCCTCAAACTCAACGCTGTCGATTGTTGTCAAAAAGGTGGTGTGACGGCAGTGGTCCGACCAATACGTGTCTATCATCTTTATCTCGGTGATAGTGGGGTCTCTGCCCTCGTCCTTGAAATAGCCCTGACAGAACTTGATGTCGTCAAGGTCCATAGCAAGACCGCGAGCCTTGATAAACTGCGCAAGTCCCGCCTCGTCAAGAGCGGTAAAGCCCTCAAGAGTCGCAACACTCTCGGGAATCTCGTAATCCATTTTGAGAGTTTCGGGCATCTCAAGTGACGCTTCTCTGCTCTCCACGGGGTTGATAACGTATTTCTTTATCGTGGCAATATCCGCCTCGGACAAGCTACCCTCAAGTATATATACCTTTGCGGTCTTAACGGTAGGTCTGTCTCCGCAGGAGATAATCTGAATGCACTGCGCCGCGGAGTCAGCTCTCTGGTCAAACTGACCGGGGAGATATTCCACTGCAAATACAGTTGCGCCCGCACAGTCAAGAGTCTTGCTCACGTTGTCAAGCTGAGGCTCAGAGAATACGGTGTTCACCGCATAGTCAAAAAGCTGACTGTCAATATTTTCAACGTCATATCTGTTAAGCAGACGAAGATTTGTAAGTCCCTCAATGCCGAGAAGGCCGCAGAGGTCGGACATAAGGGATTTCGCCTCGTGATCAAGTCCCGTCTTTTTTTCTACGTATATTCTGTAAACCATTTTATCTCTCCTTATTTCAAAGCGTCAAGCGCGCGTTTGCCAATGTCGCGGCGGTAGTACATATTTGAGAAATTCACCTTGGTAATTTCGTTGTATGCCTTAGCAATAGCGTCCTCAAGGCTCTCCGCTCTCGCGGTAACTCCAAGCACGCGTCCGCCAGCGTTGACAAGCTTGCCATCAAGAATCTTTGCGCCCGCAATATAAAGCTGACCGTCTATCTCACCGTTCACCTTTATCTCATTACCCGATTCGTACTTTCCGGGATAACCCTGCGACGCGCCGATAACACAACACGCACAGTCGGTTGAAAATTTCACCTCAACCTCCGAGAGTCTCTCGTCCGCAACCGCCTGCATAATCGTCAGAAGGTCGGAGTCAAGAAGAGGAAGTACGACCTGTGTTTCGGGGTCGCCGAAACGACAGTTGTACTCAATCACCTTGGGGCCGTCGGGGGTTATCATAAGTCCGAAATAAAGACAGCCCTTAAAGGTTCTTCCCTCGCTGTTCATAGCATCAATCGTGGGAATGAATATCTTTTCCATACACTCGGCTGCCACAGCGTCTGTGTAATATGGATTGGGAGCTACGGTTCCCATTCCGCCCGTATTGAGTCCCTCGTCAAAATCAAGAGCTCTCTTATGGTCCATAGAGGAGACCATAGGCTTAACTACCTTACCGTCGGTAAACGCAAGAACGGATACCTCAGGTCCCGTGAGAAATTCCTCGATTACTATCTTGTTACCGCTGGCGCCGAATTTTTTATCCTGCATTATGGACTTAACCGCGTCCTCGGCTTCACCGCGTGTCATTGCGATTACAACGCCCTTGCCAAGCGCAAGACCGTCAGCCTTTACAACGGTAGGAATCTTACAGCACTTAACGTATTCAAGTGCTGCCTCGGCAGACTCGAATACCTCA
>JAZNWS010000041.1:0-15808 GCA_045593485.1 Eubacteriales bacterium
AAGGAAGGACAGAAGGTAGCCTCCGACATCGTCACGATTACTGACGACGCTATGAGAGATGGCTGTCCCGTACAGACGCCTTTCGACGACGAGGGCGTTGCGACATACAAGAAGAACGTCGTTGAAAACGGCGAGCTCAAGACTATGCTCCACAACCTTACCACCGCTATAAAGACCGGCAAGGAGACCACGGCAAACGGTCGCAGAGGAGGTAATATCTCCCCCTATAACTTCTGTATCTGCGCAGGAGAGGACACGCAGGAGAGCCTTTTTGCAAAGGCTGCTGACGGTATTTACGTTACGGGTATGAAGGGACTTCACGCAGGCGCCAACAGCATCACGGGAGATATCTCTGTAGTGAGCGAGGGCCTTATGATAAAGGACGGTAAAAAAGCAGGACCTGTCAAGTCGTTTACGGTTGCGGGTAACTTCTTCAAGCTCCTTATGGATATTGATTCTCTCGGAAACGAGGTCAAATGGGGCATTCCCGGAGGATTTACGGTATTCGGCTCACCCGACGTGCTTATCAAGGGCATGAGCGTTGCGGGAAAATAATTTCTGAAATATAAATGATCAAATACGCGATTTTTGACATGGATGGAACTCTTTTCGACACCGAGGAGATGTTTGAGCGCTCGTGGCTGATCACAAGTGCAAAATATAATCTTGAAAATGCCGACAGAGTTTATCAGGGTGTTGCGGGCGCGCCTGCGGAGGTAGCCAAAAGACTTCTGCGCGAAAATTACGGCGACAGAATTGATCCCGATGCGTTCTTTCTTGAGAGAACTATGCTCACTCTTGAGTTTTTTGAGAATGAGGGCATACCTGTGAAGAAGGGTTGCTTTGAGCTTCTTGAGTTCTTGCGGAAGCGGAACATTCCTTGCGCAGTTGCGACGTCAACTCCGAGGTGGATCGCAGAAAAGAATATAAAGACCGCGGGAGTTTATGACTATTTTGACGAAATAGTCACTGGAGATATGGTGTGTCACGGCAAGCCTGCGCCCGATATCTTTATTGAAGCGGGCAGACGTTTGGGTGCAACTCCTTGCGAGACCATAGTGTGCGAGGATTCTATCAACGGACTTCGCGGCGCGTATGCGGCGGGGATGAAGCCTGTGTTTGTTTTTGACAGACAGAGACTCGACGCGGACACCCGAAAAATAATATTCGAGGAATGCGAAAGCCTTTCTGAAGTAATAGAAATTCTAAAGAGAGAGAACTCTTTGTAAATTTCAAATTTATCACTTAAAAAACGAGTGATTTGTTGGGGTTTGGATAAAAAACCCTTGACAAATCACTCGTTTTTCTGTATAATTAAAATGGTATCGTATTAAAATGGCGGTATTTATAAATATTTTGATAAAGGAGGTGTTTAGGTGTGTGGTGGTTATATGTAATTGTCGGAGTTGGCGCCCTGGCAGTAGGTCTTGCGCTTGGAGTAATTTGCCGTAAGGTAATAGGCGAGGCTGAGATAGGCTCTGCTGAAGAGGAAGCGTCCAAAATAATTTCCAGCGCAAGAAAGGAAGCAGAGTCCGCGAAAAAGGAAGCTCTGATTTCTGCAAAGGAAGATATTATGTCGCAGAGAAACGACTTCGAACGTGAAATGAAGGAAAGACGCGCTGAGGTCAGCCGACTGGAGAACAGAATCACGAAGAAGGAAGAAAATCTCGACAAAAAGACAGAATCTCTTGAGAAAAAGAGCGAGCAACTCGACAGAAAAATTAAGGACAACGAGGCTCTTGAGGAACAGATAAAGGAAATTATCGGTAAACAGCGTCAAAAGCTTGAGGAAATCTCGGGCATTACCGCTGACGAAGCAAAGCAGGAGCTCATCGAGCAGGTCGAATCCGAGGTCAAGCACGAGCTTGCGCAGAGGATAGATGAGCTTGAGGCGCAGTTCAAGGAAGAAGCTGATGAAAAGGCTAAAAACATTCTGTCTCTCGCAATACAGAGATATGCTTCCGACCACGTTTCCGAAGCAACGGTATCCAGCGTTGCACTTCCCAGCGATGAAATGAAGGGAAGAATAATCGGTCGTGAGGGAAGAAACATTCAGAAGATCGAGACCTTGACGGGCGTTGAACTTATTATTGACGATACACCCGAGACTATAACCTTGTCGGGATTTGACCCTGTAAGACGTGAGGTAGCAAGAATTGCTCTTGAAAGACTCATATCCGACGGAAGAATTCATCCCGCAAGAATTGAAGAAATGGTCGAGAAGGCACAAAGAGAGGTTGACGCGTCTGTTAAGCAGGCGGGTGAGAGAGCAACGTTTGAGGTTGGAATTCACGGAATCAACCCTGAGCTTGTGAGACTTCTTGGCAGACTTAAGTACAGAACGAGCTACGGTCAGAATGTGCTTCAGCATTCCATTGAGGTTGCATTCCTCGCGGGAATGATGGCAGACGAGCTTGGCGTGGACAGCACGCTCGCGAGACGCGCAGGCTTGCTTCACGACATTGGTAAGGCGTTCCCCCACGACGTTGAGGGCTCTCACGTAGAGATTGGTGTGAATGCGGCAAAGAAGTATAAGGAGAGTCGTGAGGTAGTACATGCTATCGAGGCTCACCACAACGACGTTGAACCCAAAACTATAATCGCAATTCTTGTTCAGGCAGCGGACGCAATAAGCGCGGCAAGACCCGGAGCAAGACGCGAGGATATGGAAAACTACATCAAGCGTCTTGAAAAGCTTGAGGAGATCGCAAAGAGCTTTAGCGGAGTAGACAAGGCGTTTGCAATTCAGGCAGGACGCGAGATCAGAGTAATGGTCAAGCCCGAGGAGGTAAACGACGAGGGTATGAAGGTTGTTGCCAGAGAAATGGCAGCTAAGATTCAGGCTGAGGTCAAGTATCCCGGTCAGATCAAGATCAACCTTATCAGAGAAAGCAGAGCAGTGGATTACGCTAAATAATTCATTGTGACTATATACACTGCTTGATATTTTTTCCTATTGGATTATATATATTTAACATAGAATCCCGGAGAAAAGTATTACGACAACTGTCGGAAAGTATATATAAAAAGCCGTATCGCTTGTGCGATACGGCTTTTATTATAGCAATTATTTGTCGTTGATATATGTGTTCAGAGAGTTCTGAGCAGCGCGGCGTCTTTGAGCATTCAGCTTTGCAAACGTAGCATTGTTTATCAAAGAGTTGGGGATAGAATATACGAATGCATCGAGATTGTTGCTGGGCTGGTCGATTGTTGCGTATACAAGGCCGAAGTCGGTGCAAAGGCCCGCCCAAACTATATCAAGCATTTTTGAATCATCGGGAGCCTCGGAAACCTTGAGACCGAGAAGCTTCTCGTAGTAGTATGTGACAACGTCCTCGCTGTAGAAGGATAGGCACTCAAGAACGTCACTTACCATCTTTACGTTGGAAACGTTCGCAGGAACAGCAATAAATCCTGCCCAGTTAAGGGATCTGTATCCGGTGGTCTTGGCCTGGCCCTCGTCGTACATAGGATAAGGAACTACTCCGAACTTGATCTGAGTGTCCTTCATCATCATAATAAGGTCGTTGGTGCTCATAAATTCCATAAACACCTTTCCTCCGCTGAGGGTTATGGGTGTAGTCTCACCGCCTGTGCCCTGATGCTCGGTATGGAACCAAAAATATACTTCCTTCATATTTTTAATATCCCTCATCTGCTCAACGAGGTTGTTGAGCTTGGTGGATATCGTGGTGTTTTCATACCAGGTAAGCTCGTATCTACCCGTTGCCTGATTCTTTGCAACGATGGTCTCACCGCTGGACTGAATAAATCCGCTGAAGGGAACCCAAACCTCGCCTGTAAGGCCGTAGGTGTTCTTTGCGGGATCACCCTCGTCCTTGTAAACGTATGATGCAACCTCACTGAGCTTTGTGAGAGTCCACTGATTATTGTTTACGTAATCATACATGGTGTTGCCGTTGAATGCGCTCTCAAACTCGTTGTAGAGGGATTTGTTGAATCCAACGACGAACGTGGTTGCAAGGTTGTAGTCGCTATAACCGAGGTAATAGTGGCCCTTGTATTCAACCTGCTCCATTATACTCTCATTCCAATAATCCTCTGAAAGATCAACGGATTCAAATTCCTTGAAGTCCTTAAGAGAGCCCGTTGTGATAAGATCGGGAACAGAGTAGTAGGTGTGTGTTCCTACGAGCTGATACTTTTCAGTACCGGACTTGATTGCGTTTTTAACCTCGCCTGCGTACAGTGTGTAAGCCGGAGTTTCACCGGAGCTTTCCGCCTCCTTATAGATGAGATCAACTCCAAGAAGCTTTTTGATGGTCTGCTGTCTTTGGTATATCGTGTCGTTCATTCCGTCGCCTGTGGTCTTGTCTGCAAAGAAAAATTTCTTATAGAACATATCTGCGAGGGAATAGATCGTGAACGTGCTACCATCGTATCGGGTTCCGTCAAGCTTTTCCGGCGTCTTTGTGATAACGCCCTCTTCTTCACCGCCTCCGTTGCCATCGTCTGGTGTATTATTATCACAAGCTACGAGAGCAGGGAAAATGAATGCCAAAACCAGCAAAAGACACAGGATTTTCAGCCATTTGTTCATAAAATGTGATTCCTTTCGATTTTTTGATAAAGCCCGTCCAAAAAGTCTTGTGAAATAAGCACTACACCATCAGGCAAGATTATCTTATAATAATAGTATCATAAAAAACTGTCAAAGTCAATAAACACTTTCAAATTGTTTATTATGAAATTTTGGAGAATGGAACATATAAAAAGCCGTATCGCGTAAGCGATACGGCTTTTTATTATAGTAATTATTTGTCGTTGATATATGTGTTCAGAACGTTCTGAGCAGCGCGACGCTTCTGAGCGTTGAGCTTTGCAAAGGTATCACCCTTCAATATGCAGTTAGGAACGGAATATACGAAAGCGTCCAAGGTAATGTTGGTGTCGATCATTCCGTATACAAGACCGAAGTCAGTACAGATACCAGCCCAAACGATATCAAGCATTTTCGCATCATCGGGAGCCTCGGAAACCTTAAGGCCGAGAAGCTTCTCGTAGTAGTATGTGACAACGTCCTCGCTGTAGAATGCAATGCACTCAAGAACGTCACTTACCATCTTTGTGTTGGATATGTTTGCGGGAACTGCAATGAATCCTGCCCAGTTAAGAGATCTGTAGCCTGTGGTCTTAGCCTGACCCTCGTCGTACATAGGATAAGGAACTACGCCGAACTTGATCTGAGTATCCTTCATCGCGATAAGCTCACCTGTATTCATAAACTGCATGAATACCTTTCCGGTGCTGAGCTGCAGGGCTGTAGAATCACCGTACATTGCAAATGAAGGATCGGGATTTACCCAAAAGTACACTTCCTTCATGTCGCGGATATCCTTCATCTGTTCAACAAGATTGTTGAGCTTAGTGGATATTGTAGTGTTTTCAAACCAGGTAAGCTCGTATCTGCCGGAGGATTTGTTCTTTTCAACGATGGTTTCGCCGCTTGCCTGGAGGAATCCGCAGAAGGGAACCCAAACCTCACCGGAAAGACCGTAGGTGTTCTTTGTGGGATCGCCCTCGTCCTTGAAGACGTATGCTGCAACCTCGCTGAGCTTTGTGAGAGTCCACTGGTTGTTGTTTACGTAATCATACATGGTATTGCCGTTGAATGCGCTCTCGAACTCGTTGTAGAGGGATTTGTTGTATCCAACAACGTATGTTGTAGCAAGGTTGTAATCGCTATAACCAAGGTAATAGTGACCCTTGTATTCAACCTGATCCATGATATCCTGGTTCCAGTACTTCTTGGAAAGATCAACGGATTCAAATTCGTTGAAGTCCTTGAGGGAGCCTGTTGTTATAAGGTCGGGAATGGAATAGTAGGTGTGTGTACCAACCATCTGATACTTTTCAGTACCGGACTTGATTGCATTCTTTATCTCACTTCCGTACAGCGTGTAAGCCGGAGTTTCACCGGAGCCCTCAGCCTCCTTGTAGATGAGATCAACTCCAAGAAGCTTTTTGATTGTCTGCTGTCTCTGATAGATAGTGTCGTTCATACCGTCACCCGTGTTCTTGTCTGCAAAGAAGAACTTCTTTGTAAACATATCGCCAAGGGAATAGATGGTGAACGTACTGCCGTCGTATCTGGTGCCGTCGAGCTTATCGGGTGTTTTCAAGATAACACCGTCTTCGCCGCCTTCGCCATTTCCTTCGCTGGGATTTTCGCCGTTATCGCAAGCTACGAGAGCGGGGAAAATGAACGCCAGAACGAGAATAAGACACAGGATTTTCAGCCATTTGTTCATAAAATGTGTTTCCTTTCGATTATTTTTAATAAACCCCGTCTAAAAAGCCTTGTGAAACAAACACTACGCCCATCAGGCAAGATTTTCTACAATAATATAATAGCACGAAAATATATAAAAGTCAAGAAGTATTTTTTCGTTTTTTTGAATAAAAAACAAGAAACCGAATGTTTTTGAAACACTCGGTTTTTGTTTATTTTGCATATATGATTCGTTATTTATCGGCGTTTGAATTTTCAAGCTCATCCGTGCCGTTGTCGGGCTGTGAACAGACGTCCGGAGAAGTCTCCTCGCAGCTATCTGCGACGGAAGACGCGGAAGCGGAGGCCCCTGCCAGCTTTCTTGCTCTTTTTTTGTCTTCCTTTTTTGAGAATTTTGCTTTGATCTCGTCAACCAGGTGCTCTTTGCCCTTTTTCTTGAGTAAGAATATAATAATCTTCTCGGCTATATCGTAAAGAACGGCGAACACGGGCACGCCGACGAGCAGACCGCCAAAGCCCCACAGCCCTCCAAACAGGGTGACAGCGAACAATACGCCGAATACCGACATTTTCATATTTCCGCCCACGATGTGAGGGTCTATGATATAGCCGTCGATGAACTGCATAATGCATACGAAGATTATAAAGGGTATGACCTTGACGGGATCGGCAGTGAGTATGATTATAGCTGAAGGGATAGCTCCAATAAACGGGCCGAAAATGGGTATGAT
Organism: Eubacteriales bacterium; assembly: GCA_045593485.1. Lineage (GTDB taxonomy): Bacteria > Bacillota > Clostridia > Oscillospirales > CAG-272 > SVTX01. The sequence goes on from JAZNWS010000041.1 coordinate 6,988, forward strand.
ATTGGTCACGCCGCAGAATACCGCAATAAGAGGAGCATAGGGAATATCCATTATAAGCAACGCAATGTAGTAGATAACGCCCAACAGAGTAGAGCCGATTATTTTGCCCTCAAGGAATCCCGAGAACATTTTATCTGCATATCTGAACTCATCGATGATAGCGTTTGCGGAGCTTTCCTTGAAAAGACAATTTATAAATATCTTAGATTTTTCCGCAAGCATTTTTCTGCCCGCAAGGAACAGACAGGACACGACTAAGCCTATAAGAATGTCTTTTATAAGCACAACTATGTCGGCAATTCCGGATATGAGTCCGGGGCCTATTTGTTCAACAAATCCGGGAAGGTCCGTTTCCAGCCATGTATTGAACTTGCCGGATGCGGTGTTTATGGCGGACTCGAAAAATTCTTCAAGCTGAGGTCTTCCCGCCAATTTTTCGTGAACAAAATCTATAGCCCGCTCCGCGTATTTCGGAACGTTTTCAAACAGTGTCGTTGCAAGATTTTTCGCACTGTCTATAAGCGGATTTATGATAATAGCGACAAGTCCCACGACTGCGGCAGTCCATATAACGCACGCGGTGACGATGCTGAGCTTTGAGGCTATGCTTTCTGCGCGCTCCTCGCTGCGCTTACCTTTTTTGAGAAGTCCTTTTTTGTATATCCCCTCAAAAAAGTTACAGGTGCTTTTCATTATATATGCAATTACTCCGCCAATGACGAAAGGACGCAGTATATGCATGATTTTTTTGGTCCACGGCTCAGCTCCCGTCTGATTATTCAGCATAAAATAAAACAGAATGGTCAGAGCGAGTCCGACAAATATTATAAGACTGTAGAACAGTATTTTCTTTATTTTGCCCTTCTCCATTTATTAACTCTCCTTAGAACGTAGTTCTTAAAATAATTTTATCATATTGCAGAGTAAGTGTCAAGGATTTTTGACAATCATTTCCCGATAAAATTCGACTGTTACTGGGGCAAGCTCAGGCTTTCTCCGCTTATAAGTCCTTCAAAGCAGGTGTCGTCCTCGACCTCCAGGCGCACACCCTCTATATGAATATATCTGAGATCCGCAAAATTATACTCCGACAGCGGCTTGTCAAGCGCGTCGTTGGAGTGGGCGGATACGAGGGTTTGCCCGCCTCGGAAGCCCGTGATGAGCAGCGTGTGGTAAAAATCTCCGCTTGAATCCGCAAGCTGTACCACGTCGCCCTCAACTACACCCTCGGCTCCAACCTCCATTCCATAAGGCCCGATACCGCCGTTTCTGCTTATGAAGCTTGGCGCGCCTGTGATAAAATCATAAAAATATTCAACGCTGGTCCAGGCAGGCGCGCGGTTTTCCGACGTGATAAAATACCAACCGAAATCCATAGTGAAATTCATTTGACACGAACCTGCGTATATTGCCTGCGAAACGAAATTCGTACAGTCTCCGCCGCGTCCCGTAAAGTCAATAAACAACGGATTTCTTGACAATGCCCAGGTCTTTGCGTACTCAACTGCTCGCGCACGGTTGTACTCTTTGTATACCAACATAAATTGTCTCCATTCGTGATTATTTCAATACATTCTATGCAAATGGGCGGGCGTTTGTGTAATAAAAGCTGTATGTCGGACATATTATTTAGTAAAAATGAGCCGATATGGCAACACCAGGAGGATTTTATGGATAAAAATAATGATTTTTTTGAGGAATATGGGGAGCTTGAGCTTATAGCTGCGGACAAAAATATTGTGAGCGAGCTGACAAGCGACTTCTCGCTTCCCGACTATCAGCCCGAAATAAAAAGGCTTTTGAGGGTGACTGCCTCTATGCTTCCTCCGTCCAAGTATTTCGGCGCGGGAGAGGCTGAATTTGCGGGAAATATTGATTATTACGTGCTTTATATGGGTAGCGATAACGAGGTCTACTGCGCGCCGTTGACGGGAGAATACAGCGTGAGCGTGCCGATCGACAGGGATGAATATATTGATCTTGGCGACGAGCTTTGCACCGTTGCGCAGATAAATCCTGATCTTGTCAGCGGGAGAGTGACCTCGCCAAGACATATCACTATAAAATGCCGCCTTAAAACTCACGCAAAGATTTACGGCAAGAGCAGAGTTATGAGCAACATCAGGAAATGTGACGGAAGCATAGAAAAGCTCAAGGGGGAGGTGCAGAACTCAAGAGTAATAACGGGAGTTGGCGAGATGCTGACACTTACCGACGAGATAATTCCCGATACAAGAAACGGAGATTTCCGCGTGGTCTGCGCGGACGGAAAAATTCTTGTGAACGAGGTCAGCGCGGGCAAGGACGAGATTATCTGCCGAGGAGACCTCCATCTTAAGGTGCTTATGAGCCGCGAGAACGGGAGCATACCTTCCGTGACACTCAGAAGGCTGCCGTTTTCAAGCATTATACCGAGCGAGGGCGTGACACCCGATTCCTCGGCTTACGCCAAGGGAAGTCTTGCGGAGCTTACGCTTACGGTGGACGAGGGCAGAATTGCCGTCGAGGCGGGAGTGCTGCTTGAAAGTGTCTGCCAGATGAACGTCCCCGTTGAATACATATCCGACGTATATTCCGTGACGCACGAGAGTGAATGTCAGTACAGAGAGATGGATGTGCCTAAGGGCATATCCGGATTTAACCGTAATTTCACGTTCAGCGAGAGTATGACGTTAAGTGAAGCGGGAATTAGTGAGAATATGTCCGTGATGGACGCCTGCGGTACCGCGATATTTGACGAGTACAAAATTGAAGGCTCAAAGTGCAAAATGCTGGGCAGATGCAAATTTAACCTTCAGCTGTTTGACGGCTCGGATTATTCGGGCGCTGAGCTTGAGATGCCATTTAAATATGAATATGATATGCCCGAGGCTGTAGAGACAGCGGAGCTTGAGGCTGAGGCAAATATTATTTCCTGCCGCGCGCGTATTGACGGCGAGAGAGTGGGAATAGATGCAGAGATTGCCATGTGCGGAAGGATGTGGAAAAATAATAAATGCACCGCTCTTCAATCCTACAGACTTGGAGAGACGCTCTCACAGGACTCGGGCGAGATAATCGTATGCTACCCCGACCGCAAGGATACGCTCTGGAGCGTTGCAAAGAGATATAATGCGCCCATCCCGACTCTGTCCGAAAACAACAAGCTCTCGCAGAACATAAAGCCCAATTCCCCCCAATCTCTCGATAATACAGAATACCTTGTAATTTGACACAAAATTACAAACAAAAGGTTAAAAAATAAACTTATTGTATATAAAATTGGGGTTTTTAACATAATTTGACGAAAAAACCAAAATAAACGCTTTCATTCACACTCTGAATGAAAGCGTTTATGAATTTTCACCCCGAAAAGAGAAGAATACATAAAAGCAGCAAAAGCTCGCTGTCCATTGGCTGATCCTCGTCGCCTGCCGTGTATATAAGCAGCATAATGCCAAGTATAAACAACTCCTCCGAGCCTATTCCGTGTCCGAATGGAAATTTTGAGCTTGAGAAAAAATTGGGCAACAGAGACGAAAAAACGGATCGGTGGCTATCGTCCTTATGGGGCATTTCTTCCGCGACCGCCTCTATTACCGTCGGCAAAGCCGTAGCAGTATGCTGTCGTGTTTGCGGCTCGGGTTCCTTTTGAATTTCTGGCACTATATCCGTGTAAATGTTGTTGCGAAAGGCGTTTCCCGAATAGTTTTCGGGTACGTTTATCGCCTGTCTCTCTCTTGGACCTCTTGAATACATAAGTTTATCCCCTTAAAGACTTTTCAGAATATCTCCAAGCTTTGATAGCTTTACCATATAGTCGATTGCCTCCTGCCGCTCGCGTTTGAGATAGGGCTTCAGCGCGTAGAGCAGCGCCGCGCGGTTGTCACACTCTCTTTTTGGCTGCTTGATCAAGCTCGTAGGAGTATCAGCCCGTGCCGTGTTCAGAGCAGACACTGCATTCGGCGCGGATGCCATAGTCGGGGCAGACGGTCCGCTATCCATAAGGGGCTTAAGCATTGATATTACCTGCGGGAGTTTTGAGATTATTTCGGGATTTGAGAGCAGGGAGGATAGCATATCGCCTCCTGCCTGCTTTTGTTCCGCGCTCGGGACTGCGCCCACGGTGGCTGCGCCGTCGCCTGAGTCACCTGCCGCCGATTGCATAAATTTGCCTAACAGAGAAAAAAGGTCCGGGGGAATATTTTTTTCAAGATCTGCCTGATCTGACATAAAAATACCTCCTTATATTGTCAGCTCTGCCCCTGTGAGTTTTTGAAATTCTGCAAAAGCTCGGACGCCTGACGGAGATCCTCGTCTGTAGCTATTGAAAGCGCCTGACGAATACCCGCAAGCTGAGTGGGGGTTATCTGAAGGGTACTCACGTCAACGCCTGCGCTTGAGGCAAGTTTTTTTATAACCGATATGAGCTGATCGTCACCTAAACGGAGCAAAAGCTCAACACTGTTTTTGTCTAAGATCATAATTCACCAAATCCTTTCTGTGCTGCGCAATACACAGCGGCGGGAAAAATCGTATTTGAGGCAAGCCTCATTTTTCGCGCGGTATATCGCAAAAGACGTGTGTCGTATGCGATATTTCAATGATATTTTATGAGCAAAACAAAAAAAGTGTGTTTGGCGTATAGACAAAACGGCAAAGAAATGGTATAATAATTGTTGGATATTTTGCGCGAGGGAGGGATATTTGTGCATTTTTTGATATTTTCCGACTCTCACGGGCATCCCGAAAATATAAATAAGGTCTTGGAGCGCGCGGGGAGATACGACGGAGTCTTCTTTCTCGGCGACGGAGTAAGAGATCTTGATTACTGTCATTTTGACGCGCCCGTATATGCGGTAAAGGGAAATTGCGATATGTTTTACTCAGCTGCGGACGGATATTCTGACAAAAGAGAAATAATTTTAGGCAACAAAAAAATTCTCATCGCGCACGGACACGCCCACGGAGTAAAATCGTCTATGGGAAGTCTTATATACGACGCGGCTGAGCGCGACGCGGACATTGTGCTTTTCGGGCATACGCACGAGCGATTTGAGGGGCGTTATACCCCCGACGACAGCGCAATGCTTTCAAAGCCGCTATACGTCTTTAATCCCGGCTCTATAAGCGGATATTCGGCGTCCTTTGGATGCCTTGATATAACTCTGCGCGGGGAAATAATGCTTTCCCACGGAATGTTATAAATAAAAAAACCGTCGTTTGACCGACGGTTTGAATATATTTTTATTCGGCGAGCTCCTCGAATGCCTCGGCATTTTCAAGCGCATCCTCATATGCGGCAATCACTGCAGACTCAAGAGCTGCTCTGAACTGCGCGTTGATGGGATGGGCGATGTCGCGGTAAGTATCATCGGGGTTCTTGCGGCTTGGCATAACGATAAAGAACTTGTCTCTTGCGTTGATTACCTTAATGTCGTGCACCGCAAGCTGCGCGTCAAAGGTGACGGACGCTATCGCCTTCATGGGTCCGTCGTTGAAAAGCTTTCTGATTTTAACGTCTGTGATCTGCATTTGAATTTCCTCCGTTGCATTTTTATGTGAATTTGATTTTGCCATTTAATGGTACAATGCTATTATAATTGCCCTGTGTGAAAACTAATCAATAAAATTGGCATTTTTTTGTGAAGATACGGGGGAATTTTTCTGCCAAAAATGAAAAACACTACGCATTTTAAGTTTTTTTGACGAATAAGGTTAGGAGTGATGATATGTCTACACCAAATACCCACCTTGGCGCTGAAGCTATAAGTAAAATAATGTGTGAGGCAGCGGGAAAAAATATACATTTTGTTGGCGCGGGTGGAATTATGATGTCCTCGCTTGCTCTGCTGACTCTAAAGCTTGGATATTCTGTGACTGGCTCGGACAGAGGAGACGGCGCGCTTATACAAAAGCTCAAGAGCGCGGGGATAGAGATAAGCCATATTCACGACGCAAAAAATATCCGAGAGGACTGCTCAGCGCTTGTATATACGGTGGCTATATCCGAGGATAATCCCGAGTACGTAAGAGCGGGTGAGCTTGGTATTCCTCGCATTTCGAGGGCAGACTATCTTGGATACATAATGACAGGATACTCGCAGAGAGTTGGAATTGCTGGTATGCACGGCAAGAGCAGCTGTACGTCTATGTGCGCGGAGATATTTTTGAGATACGGTGAGAGAACGGGCAACAGACCTACCATAATCTCGGGCGCGGAATATGCCGCTATGGACGGCGCGTATTATATCGGAGACAAGGAAAATTTCGTCTTTGAGGCGTGCGAGTATATGGACAGCTTCCTGGATTTCAACCCCACGGTCGCGGTGCTTCTGAATGCCGACCTTGAGCACGTGGATTATTTCAAAAGCATTGAGCAGATAATAGAATCCTTTGGAAAATATGCGGTTCTGACGGGCAAGGACGGTTATGCTATTGCTTGCGCGGACGACGAAAATATAATGAAAGCCGTTGAGGGATATGAGGGAACGCTTATAACCTTCGGACTTGACACAAATGCGGATTTTACTGCGAAAAACATTTCGCGCTCCTGCGATATTCAGGAATTTGACGTATATAAAAATGGTGAATTTTTAGTGCGCGTTTGTCTGCCCGCGTTTGGCAAGCATAGCATACTCAATGCGCTTGCGGCATTTGCGGCGTCGTATATCTGCGGTATTCCCGCAAAGGACATAGCAGACGGACTTGCCTTCTACACGGGCGCGAAGCGCAGAATGGAGTGCCGCGGAAACCTTTACGGCGCTTGTATTTACGACGATTACGGCCACCATCCCGCAGAGGTCAGAGCGACCCTTTCGGGCGCAAAGGAATTTTGCGAGGGTAGACTTATCTGCGCGTTTCAGCCGCATACGTACAGCCGCACACTTGCCCTGATTAATGATTTTGAGAGCGCGTTTGAGAGCGCGGACCTTGTGATACTTGCGGATATATATGCGGCGAGAGAGAAAAACACACAGAATGTTTCATCAAAGCTTATTGCCGACAGACTTGGAGACAAGGCAATATACGCAGGCGACTTTGACAGCGTCGCACAGCTTATAAAGTCCAACGCAAAGCAGGACGATATGGTTATTGTTATGGGAGCCGGCGATATTTACAAGGTGTTTGATCAGCTTGATCTGGAATAAAATAAGCCTTTCCTTACAAGGAAAGGCTTATTTTATGTTGCCTACAAAGATATATTTCAACTATAATTAGAAAAATTCTCTCCAAACAAGTTATTGTTTTTCTATACGGATGTGATATAATGGTATCAGGATAAGCGCTGATCCAAAACAATTTGGAGGAACTAATATGATTAAGCTTGGAGAAAAAATTAAACTATTGAGAAAAAAGAAGAATATATCGCAAGAGGTTTTTGCGAATTACCTTGGAGTGTCATTTCAAGCCGTTTCCAAGTGGGAAAACGGAAACACTATGCCTGACGTGACGATGATTCCCGCTATCGCGTCCTTTTTTGGCGTTTCGACCGACGAGTTGTTTGATTTTAATCTATTTGAAGTAGAAAAGCAGGTAGATGCCATTTGTCATGAATCCTGGAAATACCGCGATGATGATCCGGCAAAAGCCGAGCAAATTTTGCGCGAGGGACTCAAACGATTTCCCGGAAATGACATCATATTGAACAATCTGCTTTATACGTTGGATTATAAAACCAGAGCCGACGAGGTGATCACACTTTGCAAAACACTCATAGAGTCTACTAAAGACGATTCGGTCAAATATGATGCTTGCCGTATTCTTGCGACGTATTATAAGGAAAACGGACAAAACGACTTAGTCAAGCCTACTCTTGAAATAATACCCGAGATTTATTTTACGAAGCTGGAGCTTATGGCATCTCTTTTGGACGGAGACGAAAGCTACGAGGCGGCACAGAAGCAGAAAAACATTTCCGCAGAGGACCTGATAGATATGCTTATCATTGCAGGCAAGCGTCTGATGGAAAACGGCGAGACAAAAAAGGCACTTTCGCAGTTCAAAATCGCGCAAAAGGTAATCGACGCCTTTGCAGAGGATTTTGTTGAGGACAGGTGGTTTTGTGCTACCGTTTATGAACACGCGAGTGAACAGCGAAAAGAGATAGGAGCTTTGCTCGCAGAACGGTAATACGCCGTCTTCTGTAATACGCGAGAAAGGGCGTACGGACAAATTGTCCGTACGCCCTTTTGTCCGGCGGGACCGCCTTCCGCCGCTTTATGGAGGACATCTTTTCGGTGTCTGTTTTGATTTATTCAAGCGTAATCTTTCCGTCAATGACTATGGCAGCGAGCGGCGCGTCGTTATACGTGCCGTTGAAATACCAAATGGCATAAACGGGAACCTCGGTCTTGTCTCCCGAAACGTTGAAGCGGTGCGAGCCAAGCGTGAAGGTGGTCTTCTCCGCTCCGCTGTAATTTATCGCCTCGGTAGCAAAATAATAGTTTTCATCGCCGATCTTGACGTAGTTGGAGTTACCTCTTGCCGTGACGGAGAGCGAATAGCTTTCAAGCTTCAGGGTCGCGTCGACCGTGTAGCTGCCATCGTCGTTCTTTGCAACGTCGTACTCAAGTATCATGTTGAGCTGCGTGCCCGTGTCCGAGCGAAGATACTTGATGCCCTCGGGCGCCTTATCGGGGGTCGCAGTACCGCCCTCGGTGGGTGCCTCAGTTCCCTGCTCCGTAGGTGTCTGCATCTGCTCCGTGGGCTTTTCCGTGGGAGCCTCGGTAGGCTTTTCGGTCGCCGCATCGGTGGGTGCCTGAGTGTCGGCAGGTGTACCGCCGCCGCAGGAGACGAGAGTGAGTGAGAGTAACAGAGCCGTCAAAATAAGAGATAAAGA
>JAZNWS010000042.1:0-5449 GCA_045593485.1 Eubacteriales bacterium
GACACACAAAATGCTCTCCGAGGAGCTTAAGGCGCACAAGTACGCAGTCATTCCAGGCTTCTACGGCGGAATGCCCAACGGTACAGTCAAGACCTTCTCCCGCGGCGGCTCGGACATCACGGGCTCTATCGTCGCGCGCGCTTGCTCTGCAGACCTTTATGAGAACTGGACCGACGTTTCAGGCTTTATGATGGCTGACCCCAGAATAATAAACAATCCCCGCGCTATTGATACTATCACGTACCGCGAGCTTCGCGAGCTTTCATACATGGGAGCAACGGTGCTTCACGAGGACGCTATATTCCCCGTAAGAAACGCGGGTATTCCGATAAATATTCGAAACACCAATCGCCCCGAGGATGCGGGAACAATGATCGTTTCGCAGGCGAGCAACTACGACTCCGAGCATATCATCACGGGTATCGCGGGCAAAAAGGGCTTCTCGGTCGTCACGGTCGAGAAGGATATGATGAACGCCGAGATAGGCTTCGGTCGAAAGATACTTGAATCCTTTGAGGATTTTGGACTTTCCTTTGAGCATCTCCCCTCGGGAATAGACACGATGAGCGTTGTGCTTCCCACTGCGTCGCTTGACCAGAACCGTGAAAAAGTCCTTGCGGCAGTTCAGAGGCGCACCTCTCCCGACAGCATCACAGTGGAGGACGGTGTTGCTCTTATTGCAGTCGTTGGACGCGGAATGGTAAAGGCAAAGGGTACTGCGGCTCGTCTGTTCAATGCGATCTCTGGCGCGGACATCAACATCCGTATGATAGACCAGGGCTCCTGCGAGCTTAACATCATCGTGGGTATCGACGAGCACGACTTCGAGCGTGCTATAAACGCTATTTACGACGAGTTTGTTAAAGATTAAAAAATAAAGGCGGTGCTTTGCACCCCCTTTTTGAATTTAATTTTCTTTTTCCTCTGATTTTGTGTCGGAGGTTTTTTTATTATCCGTATTCTTCGCCGCGTGGCAGGCGCCGTTCATCGCGCAGGACGAGCAACCGCAGCCGCAGCCCTTTCCCTTTTTCTTATCCTTGACTATGGATATTATTGCAAGCGCAACGGCTCCCGCAAGCAGAGCGCAAATGATTATCGTAGGTATAATTTCAGGCCACATCAGCTTCTACCTCCTGCCCTGTGGGGCTTTCTGAAAAGCATATATCCCGCAAATATAATCAGCACAGCCGACACACACGCGCCGATTATATTCCACGTCAATATCGGTGCGCCCGAATAAAGAGCCGTAAAGAACGTACCAAGCTGGAATACGCAAAGTGACGTAATATACGCAAATACACACTGATAGCCTATTGCGAACAAAGTCCATTTTGCAGAGTTCATCTCGCGTCTTATCGCACCCATAGCCGCAAAGCAAGGCGCGCAAAGGAGATTGAATATAAGGAACGAGAACGCCGCAAGTCTGCCAAGACCGTCAAAGTCAAGCACACCGAACACTGCAACGACCTCCTCCTTGGCAAGAAGTCCCATAAAGGTTGCCACAGTAGCCTTGATATTTCCAAAGCCCAAGGGCGCGAACAACCATTTTAGCGCATTTCCTACCGTTCCGAGCAAGGAATCTGCAAGCTCCATATCAACCGAGAAGATAAATTTCCCGTCTACAACACCGAAATGCGAGCCCGCCCAGATGATTATAGCAGATAGCAGAATGACCGTTCCCGCCTTCTTAACAAACGAGCTTGATCTCTCCCAAACGCTATGCCAGATATTTTTCACCGTGGGCATGTGATACTCGGGAAGCTCCATAACGAAGGGCGCAACCTCTCCCTCAAAGAGCTTTGTTTTCTTAAGAATGATACCCGATACGATAACTGCCGCAATACCTATAAAGTACGCCACGGGCGCCACCCACCAAGCGCCATCAAACAGAGCGCCCGCAATCAGGGCGATAATAGGCAGCTTTGCTCCGCAAGGAATAAAGGTGGTGGTTATTATAGTCATGCGTCTGTCACGCTCGTTCTCAATAGTACGGCTCGCCATAATACCGGGTACTCCGCAGCCCGTGCCGACGAGCATAGGAATAAAGGATTTTCCCGATAGTCCGAACTTTCTGAAAACTCGGTCAAGCACGAACGCGATTCTCGCCATGTATCCGCACGCCTCAAGGAACGCGAGGATTATAAACAGCACTACCATCTGCGGCAAGAAGCCAAGAACGGCACCGACACCGCCTATAATTCCGTCAACAAGCAGGCTGCTCAGCCATTCGGGAGCATTTGCCGACTCAAGTCCGCGCTCCGCAAGCACGCCAAGACCGGGAATCCAGGCGCGATAGTCCTCAGGCGCAGGCGCACCGTCTAAATATGCGTCCATCTTCTCGCTTATCGAGAAGCCCTCGCTGTCAAGCACCTCACCGTATATGCCGTAAGTCTCCTCAAGCGCCGCGTAATCCTTATTTATTATCGCATCGTATATCTCGTCAGCGCCCGTCACGTTTTCGTACACTGCGCCGTTGACAGTACCAATAAGCGCGCTGTCACTCCAGATATTCTCGGCGTATTCATCAACCGCCTGCTCGTACTGTCCTCTGCCAATGCCAAGGAAATACCAGCCGTCACCGAAAAGTCCGTCGTTTGCCCAATCCGTCGCCCACGTACCAACAGTTGACACGGATATGTAATAAACAAGGAACATAACTACCGCAAAAATGGGAAGCGCCAAAAATCTGTTTGTGACCACCTTATCTATTTTTTCGGTAGTCGTGAGCTTGCCCGCGCTCTTTTTGGTATAACAATGCTTAAGCACGTTCTCTATATACACGTATCTTTCGTTTGCGATAATGCTCTCGGAGTCGTCGTCAAGCTCAGCCTCTGCCGACTGAATATCCTTCTCAATATGAGCCAGAGTCTCCTCGCTTATCTTCAGCTCCTCAAGCACTCTCGAATCTCGCTCAAATATCTTTACGGCGTACCATCTCTGTCTGTCAGCCGCCATTTCGTGAATGACCGCCTCCTCGATGTGCGCCAGAGCATGCTCAACACTACCCGAGAAATTATGTATGGGACGCATTTTCAAGTTCTGCGCCGCGTCAATAGCAAGGTCCACAGCCTCAAAAATGTTGTCCTCCTTGAGCGCGGATATCTCAATGATGGGACATCCGATCCTTTTGGAAAGCTCGTGTATATCTATGCTGTCCCCTCTTTTGCGCACAACGTCCATCATATTTATGGCAACCACAACGGGTATGCCAAGCTCGGTCAGCTGTGTGGTAAGGTACAGATTTCTCTCAATATTCGTTCCGTCAACCAGGTTGATTATCGCATCGGGGCGCTCTCCCACGAGATAATTTCTCGCAACTACCTCCTCAAGAGTGTAGGGCGAGAGCGAGTATATTCCGGGCAGGTCGGTGATGATGACACCGTCTCTGTCCTTGAGCTTTCCCTCTTTTTTCTCAACTGTGACTCCGGGCCAGTTTCCAACGAATTGGCTGGAGCCTGTCAAGGCGTTAAAAAGCGTTGTTTTGCCGCAGTTCGGATTACCTGCAAGCGCAATTCTTATGTCCATCTATTCCCTCCGTGCTGCTATGTCAGTGGATAGTTAAAATTCAATTAGTCACAACTAACTGTATGTCTTAAAAAATAACCGTATTCGCGGCTATTCTTTATTCTACCTCTATGGTCTCCGCGTCGGATTTTCGCAGAGAAAGCTCGTATCCGCGCACCGTAAGCTCAAGGGGGTCTCCAAGAGGCGCAACCTTGCGCACCTTTATCTCAATTCCCTTGGTAATTCCCATATCCATAATTCTTCGCTTGATCGCGCCCTCGCCGTGAAGCTTTACGACTCTTGCGCTCTCGCCTATCCTTACGTCTCTTAATGTTTTCATAAACGCCTCCGTGTTTGCTTTGGCTTATTTGTTTGAGTTAGTCTCAACTAACCATTTGACATTATATACTAAGATTTTCCGTTTGTCAATACTTTTGAATAAATTTTTTTGATAAATTTTTAGGATCGTGAACCTATCTGTTGATATATAACTGTATTCGAGTCAAGAAATTTATTAAAATCCCTTGCCTTTTGCTTTAGTTTGATATATAATAGGAGTATCTATTTTATTGGGAGGAGTTCGCATGAACAAGGTATATATTCCCGAGGGCTATACCCCCCTGCTTGACGAATACGACACGCAAAGAGCAATAGCCTACATAAAAGAAACCTTTCAGGACGAGTTTGCGTCCGCATTAAATCTCAAAAGAGTATCCGCTCCGCTTTTCGTCACCGAGGCGTCGGGTCTTAATGATAACCTCAACGGATATGAGCGCCCCGTTTCCTTTAACGTTCCCGCAATAAACAACGCGGAGGCTCAGGTAGTTCACTCGCTTGCAAAATGGAAGCGTCTCGCCCTCAAGAGATACCATTTCACAGTCGGCAGAGGACTTTACACGGATATGAACGCAATCCGTCGCGACGAGGAGCTTGACAACATACACTCAATATACGTTGACCAATGGGACTGGGAAAAGGTCATCACACGTGAAAACAGAAATCTTGATTACTTAAAGCTCATAGTTTCGGCGATAGTCAAGGCCATCTGTGACACGAATGACCGATTGCACGTGCATTTCCCTCAGCTTCGCACAGACCTTTGCCGCGAGGTCTCCTTTGTGACCACGCAAGAGCTTGAGGATATGTACCCTACCCTCACCGCCAAGGAGCGTGAGGACGCGTACCTCAAGGAGCATAAGACAGCGTTTATTATGCAGATCGGAAAGACGCTGAAATCCGGCAATCGCCACGACGGCCGCGCGCCCGACTACGACGACTGGGAGCTTAACGGAGATATAATGTTCTACAACGAGCTGCTCGGCCACGCGTTTGAGATCTCCTCAATGGGAATCCGCGTTGACGAGGAGTCGCTTGACAGACAGCTCACTATTTCCCACTGTGATGACCGCAGAAGCCTTCCCTTCCATAAGATGCTGCTGAACGGAGAGCTTCCCCTCACCATCGGCGGAGGGATCGGTCAGTCAAGACTCTGTATGCTTATGATGGGATGCGCTCACATAGGCGAGGTGCAGTCGAGCATCTGGGACGACAAAACTATCGAGGCTTGTCAGGCGGCAGGAATAAGATTACTGTAAAAAGCTAAAGGAGAGAGGATATCCTCTCTCCTTTTATTATTAAAGCGAGCTGCCTAATATCAAGGCAAAAATCCCAAAATAAAGGGAAATATAAATTGTCAGATAAACAGCCAATACAATGGTAGCTACAAGCGAGACAATATATCCGACCTTGCCGAGTATTTTGCCCACAGTCACCTTCGCACTCTTTTTGCAATTACAAAACTCATATTCTGCCGCAAGTCTCTTTGCCTTGGCTGAAAAAGGTATTCCTAAAAAGCAGATATTTTCAGCAAACGCAGCGCCGAGAATTCCCCATTTAAGAACCTCGTTTGCCATTTGGTTTTGTTCCTCCAACGTCAAGCAGCAAG
>JAZNWS010000043.1:0-6250 GCA_045593485.1 Eubacteriales bacterium
ATTGCGATAACTGCGATTACGATTACAAGCTCTACGATTGTAAAGCCCTTCTTGTTAAGCTTCTTGTTCATAGTGTTTTTCTCCTTTAAAATGAAATCTGTGTTTTGACCTTAACCTGCCAAAACCACAATATTGTAAACAAGCAAATCGGATGGGTGGGCCCTCCCTCTTCGTCTGCTCATTTTAGTGAGTGATTCACCTCGTGCGTTATTGTATCACAACACCCCAAATTTGTCAAGAGTCGGGGGTGAACATTGTATAATAGTCCCCACTTTTCGCCTCGATTCGACACCCATTTTATGCACCTTGCACGAAATCGATGTAAAAACATGGAAATTGATTTCCATAAGAAAACATATTTTCCAGAAAATGTCATTTGTTAACTGAATATTAACTCGGATTTTTGGGTGTTTTTTGGGGGCTGAAAATATTATTTACTTTTTTGCCCCAGTTCCTTAACAAAATGTCCACAAAATATATATAATATATACAGCGTTTTTGCATTTCAGCAGGAAATATTTTAAACTTTAGTTGATTTTTCCTTCATCTTAAAATATATTCCAATATTCAAATAAAATTTCCTGTTTTGAGTAAATATGGCAGGCTGTATTTATTCCTTCCATATAAATTTATAATTTATGGACTCACCGCCGTCAACAAGGATGCTCTGCCCCGTGCAGAAGGTGTTTGTGACCGTTAGGAAATACGCCCACTCGGCTATCTCCTCCGCGCTCGCCCACTTTTTCAGAGGAGTTTCATCCATTATCTGCGCCCACAGCTCAGGGTCATTCATTACGCACTCGTTAAGAGGTGTTATAACTCCGCCAGGGTCAAGACTATTACAGGTCGCGCCGAACTTCGCCACGCGGAGCGCCACGTTTTTAGTATATGCGAGAACTCCTCCCTTGCTTGCGCAATACTCGGGAAATTCCGAGCCCGTGTGCGCGCTTGCCGAGCCGATATTGAGTATTGACTTGATTCCCTCTCTGACGCCGTATTTTTCCGTGATATGTATCAACGCCTTGAGGTTTATATCTATGTCATTTTCATTTTGCGTGCCTGCGTTGTTGATAAGGATCTCAACGTTCTGAACATCGGGAAGCTTGTCATGGTCGCGTATATCACAGATATGGTGGGTGTAATGAGCATTATCAATGCTTGAGGGCTGTCTGTCAATGCCGATTACGGCATGTCCTCTCTCAAGAAACAGCGCGGCTATCGCTCTGCCTATTCCCTGTGAGGTTCCCGTTATCAAAATTTTCATTGGGTCTTCTCCTTTGCCACGTACTCAAGATATTCTTTTCCTACGTTATTTTTCTTCCATTTAGTCACGATATGATATCCTATCGGGGAGAAAATTATCTCCATAATAAGCTCCGCCACCGCTCCCGTGAGCGCGCACATTGCGCACTGGAGCACCGTCCAGTGGAATCCGTCCCAGAATATAGGCGCAAACCCCACGAATACGATAAGGGAGAATATAAAATTGTCAAGAAACTGTCCTATAAAGGTTGACACGTACGAGCGCATAGCAAACGCGAGCTTGCCGTCGGGATTTTTCTTGAACATTCTTCCTATGGAGAAATTCAAAAGATTGTTTATTACAGCGGACGCGAGAAACGCCACGGTGCTGCCGAGAAGTATAAACCACGTGCCGCCGAATATACCGTCAAACGCAGTGTAATCATTTGCATTCGACGGAATTATACTTGCAACCAGGAATATAAGACAGGTCAGAAGGTTTATCCCCGCCGCAAGCAGAGATATGCGGTTGGACGCGCGCGGTCCGAAGTGCTTTGTGATCATGTCCATACACATAAAGGACAGCCAGGAAATAAGAATACCTCCGTCAAGCGCGATCCAATCGAGCTGCAGAAGAGTCTTATTTGCGAGCAGATTCATACAGATAACGCTTACAACGAAAAGCGTCACCACCGTTGCGGGAATACACCGCAAAAGAAGCGCCGTCTGCTCTCTTTCTTGTTTTAGCCAGTTTTTTATTTTTAACATCAGCCTTGCTCCATAATTATTCTTCCTTTTTATTATATCATACCCGAAGCATAAATTCAATAGATTTGATATTAAAAAAAGCGCTCTACAAGTTGACATTTGCTCAAAAAAATGTTAAAATAATAAATGAATGCGATTCATAAGCGAAAATTCTCCTGAAAATGATAACGATAAATTTCAGCCTCGCGGCAGAAAGGATATTTCTTTAATATGAAAAAACCCCTTAAAAATTTTGGATTTACACATAAAAGCGGTATTCTTTTACCCATAAGCTCCCTTCCCAATAAGTACGGAATAGGTACCTTCGGTAAAAGCGCATACGATTTTGTGGACTTTCTTGCAGATACAAAAACAAAATGCTGGCAGGTACTCCCTCTCAACCCCACGTCCTATGGTGACAGCCCCTATCAGTCTCCCGCGTCAGTAGCGGGCAACCCCTATTTTATAGATCTGGAGATCCTTGCAAACGAGGGGCTTCTGACAAAGGCAGAGCTTGAGGAAAACAAAAATTCCGACAAAAAAATTAACTACGGCTGGCTCTTTAACACACGTTATACAATCCTTCGCAAGGCTTACGAAAGATTCATCGCCCGAGGCGGAAAAAAAACCCCCGAATACAAGTCCTTTAAGAGAAAGAACGCCGCTTGGCTCGCCGATTACACTCTCTTTATGGCGCTCAAGGTAAAATACAACTACTGCGCTTGGACAAATTGGGCAGATGAGCATAAAAATATACATACTGCCAGAGCTCTCCGATCCGAGTTTGAGAGCGAGTGCGGATTTTGGGAATGGATACAGTTTGAGTTTGACGCTGAATGGCAAGCGCTTCTCTCTTACGCTCACTCCAAGGGTATCGTAATCATAGGAGATATGCCTATTTACGTCGCTCACGACAGTATGGACGTATGGCAGGCTCCCGAGCAGTTCCTGCTTGACGAAAATTATAATCCCACGGTGGTTGCGGGCTGTCCTCCCGACGGCTTTTCTCCCGACGGTCAGCTCTGGGGCAACCCCATATACAACTGGGCTCTTATGGAAAATGAGGGCTTTGATTGGTGGCAAAAGCGAGTCAAGGCAAGCTTCCACCTCTACGACATTCTCCGCATAGACCATTTCAGAGGCTTTGCGGGATACTATAACATTCCCTACGGTCACACGACCGCCCGCGCGGGCAAGTGGGACTCCGCTCCGGGAATCCAGCTTTTCCGCACGTTGAATGAGAAATTCCCCAAGGCAAAAATAATTGCAGAGGACCTTGGATTTATAACTCCCGACGTCCGCGAGCTCCTCACGGATACACAATTCCCCGGTATGAAGATATTGCAATTTGCTTTTTACGATGAGGACAGCGAGTATCTTCCCAGAGTTTATACAACCGATAATTGCGTGGTATATACAGGCTCACACGACGCGGATTGCACAAGAACGTGGGTTGAAAACGTCAGCGGTGACGCGCGCGAGCGATTCAAGAGAGAGTGCCCCAGAAGAAAGGGTCAAAGCGGTACTGCGGCTCTTATCGAGCTTGCATTGAACAGCCGCGCAAATCTTGCGGTCATTCCGATTCAGGACTACCTTGAGCTCACGAACAAGGAAGGCAGAATGAACACCCCCGCAGTTGCTGAAGGAAACTGGTCTTACCGTCTCTCACCGAGATACAGAACCGCTGCGCTTACAAATAAGATAAAGGACGTCACAGCTCGTACAAAGCGCGCAACCAAGTAAAATATACATAAAAAGCCGTCACACCACAATTGGTGTGACGGCTTTTTTGTTATTTTATCATTCCGTATCCGCCTGCGTACTTGCTGACGTCAGATGCAACGACAAATACCTTGTTGTCACACATTCCGCGTATCTGTCGCAGCATTTTAAGCGCTTCTCTTCTCGGCAATACGATAAGTATCATATTCATCTTGTCCTTGGAGCCGTGTCCCGCAAAAACAGTATATCCCTTGTCCTTTTCCTTGAGATATTCGGTTATCTTCTCCGTGTTTTCGTCGTTTGCGATAAGCTGGAGATTGGACGTACCGAGAGCTATCTTGCTCTCTATTGTAGAGCCGAGGAAAAGTCCCGCAGCGTAGCCAAAGCAATAGAACAGCAAAAGCAGATAGTTGTCGCCAAGTGTTCCGATTATCGTGGATATAACAAGTCCCCAGATGATACACTCAATAAATCCAAGGCCCGCCGCCTTGAGTCTTTGTCCCTTTACCATCATACAGGTCTTTAGCGACTGTATGGTTATCTCAACTATTTTTGCCGCGCACACCAAAAAACACACTGCCACAGGGTGCAAGGATGCTAAAAATTCTGACATTTTATTTCCTCCTTAAATTTGCTTTTCTCTGCTCTTTTATTATTTCAATAATTCTTCGATCAGGGCTTTACAGCCGTCGTAAATATCCCGATATGCTATATCAAATCTATCGGAATACCACGGATCCGCAACGTCACCGCCGCGCTGTGTGAACTCCATAAGCTTATGTATCTTCCCATCCGCCCCGTCACCGAGTATGCGATGCATATTTCGGATATTCGCGCTGTCCATACCGATAAACATATCGTATGCGTCGAGGTCCGCGCGAGTCAATTGCACCGCGCGTTTGCCGTCGCAAGAAATTCCGTGCTTTGCAAGCTCCGCCTTGGCGGGTGGGTAAACGGGATTGCCTATCCCTCTCCATATCTCCTCGGTGCTCGTCGCGCTTGAGCTGACAAAAAAGCTGTCAGTCATACCGCGCTCAGCCGCAAGCTTTTTGAATATAAACTCTGCCATGGGCGAGCGGCATATATTTCCGTGGCAGACAAACATAATTCTTATCATTCTATCACCTCAAGCAAAAAGCTGACGGGACGGAATCCGTCGTTGCAGGAGATCATAGCAGAATGCTTGTTTTTCATCCAGCCGTCATAAAAATCTCCGCCTCCCGCGGAAAGCGTCCTTACAAAATACGACATACTCTCCCACGCGCTCACACAAAGCCCCTCGGGCTTCTCTCCGCCCTCAGAGATAAATATCTGTCCAAGCTCTATATCGCAGGCGTGCTCTATGGGATTTTCGTACTGCGAGATAAGATCGTCGTATCTCGCTTTTTTCATAACCGTTATTTTTACACGTTTCATTGTAGCTCCAAAAGTAAAATATCTCACCTTTATTGTATCACCGCAGGGCAGCTTTGTCAAGAATATAACCGCACGCTAAAAATTGTATTTTTTTAAAATACCTCTTGCAAAATTCAACTTTGTGGTGTATAATATTTTCATATATGGTTTTCATAACCATATATTATAACATTTAGTACAATTATCTGTCGTTTACAAGGAGCTTTTATGAAAAAAATCTGTTATGCAGTCAGAATATTGACGGTCGCGCCCGTTGTGGCGATAGCTACCTTCTCAATACTTCATTTTGTGTCTCCCCAAATAACGGGAAGCACCCTAAACTATATTTTAGGAATAGCCTTTATCGCGATTTTTCCGCTTTTAGCATATCCGCTTCAGCCCATACTTCCCTATTTTAAGAAAAAAGGCAGAGACGGACAGCGAAATCTTGCGATATATATGTCGGTGTTCGGATATGTCGCAGGGATTATATTTGCGTTTGCCCTGCGTATGCCCGACAAGATGCAGGCTCTCTTTTTGACGTACTTTATCTCGGGAATTCTGATATTTATATTCAATAAGGTACTCAAAATCAAAGCAAGCGGTCACGCCTGCGGAGTTGCGGGGCCCATCGCCTTTCTGACGTATATCTACGGCCCTATTGCGCTTTTGGGTCTTCCCTTGCTTGCGCTCGTGTATTGGGCTTCGCTTCGTATGGACCGCCACAAAATAAGCGAGCTTGTCGTCGGCACCGCTATACCGATAGCCGCAATGCTTATTTCTATCCTTTTCGTCAGCATAGTATAAATATATATAAAAAATGTAAAAAAACTATTGACAAAAGGTTTTCGTTGTGGTATAATTCATACTCGGTATGGTCTGCAAAGCAGATCTACTCTCTACCGTGTAAATATCAGACACGGTCGAATAAGTCCATAGGGAGGTAAAAAACATGGAAAACGTAATCAATTCTTATGAAACTCTGTTCATCGCCGACATTTCGAACGGCGAGGAGGCTGCAAAGGCTACAGCGGAGAAGTTCACAAACTTGATTGGTTCCAACGGAGAAATCGTTGAGGTAGACACTTGGGGCAAGCGTCGTCTTGCTTATCTCATCAACGATATGAGCGAAGGCTACTACACC
>JAZNWS010000044.1:0-18359 GCA_045593485.1 Eubacteriales bacterium
CGCAAATCAAAAGGGATACGATATGGTGTTTATCGACACCGCGGGCCGACTCCAGATAGACGAGCTTCTTATGAAGGAGCTTACGGATATCAAGGAAGCGGTCAACCCCACAGAAATCCTTTTGACTGTTGACGCTATGATAGGTCAGGAGTCCGTAAACGTTGCTGAGACCTTCAATGAGCTTCTCGACATCACGGGCGTAATTCTTACAAAGCTTGACGGTGATACACGAGGCGGCGCGGCGCTTTCTATCCGCTACGTCACGGGCAAGCCCATAAAGTACGTTGGTATGGGAGAAAAGCTTGACGCTATCGAGCCCTTCCACCCCGACAGAATGGCGCGCAGAATCCTCGGAATGGGTGACGTCTTAACGCTTATAGACAAGGCGCAGGCGCAGTTTGACGAGAAGAAGGCCGCTGAGCTTGAGCAAAAGCTCCGTCAGTCGATATTCACGCTTGACGATTATCTCGACCAGATGCAGCAACTCAAGGGTATGGGAAGTCTTGACCAGATTGCCGCTATGATGCCCGGAATGAAGCCCGGAGCGCTCAAGGACGCCAAGTTCGACGAAAAGATGCTTGCTCATCAGGAGGCTATCATTAAGTCGATGACGAAAAAAGAGCGAGAGCATCCCGAAATACTCAACGCGTCACGAAAGATAAGAATCGCAAAAGGAAGCGGCACTACCGTTGAGGAGGTCAACAAGCTCCTCAAGCAATACGACCAGATCAAGAAAATGATGAAGCAGTTTTCCGATATGGGCAGAAGCAAGCAAGGCAAAAAGGCTTTGGGAAAAATGAAGTTTCCCTTTTAGTTAAAAAGCTTCATAAAAATTTGCTATTTGCGCTATATGCGTAATGGATATAAAAAACATTTTTATTTATAATTTTGGAGGACAAAAAAATGGTAAAGATCAGATTGAGAAGAATGGGTATGAAGAAGGCTCCCTTCTACAGAGTAGTTGTTGCAGACAGCCGTTACCCCAGAGACGGCCGTTTCATTGAGGAGATCGGCTACTACAACCCCCAGACAAATCCTGCTGAGGTTAAGATCGACGCAGAAAAGGCTACAGAGTGGCTCAAGAAGGGTGCTCAGCCCACAGACACTGTAAAGTCTCTTCTTAAGAAGTCCGGTATCGTTGACTGATTCAGAAGCATTTAGCACACACAACACTGCGGAATTTCTTTGAAATCCCCACAAAAATAACCGCTTTTGCGGCATGGAGAATTTTATGGTAGACTTGAAAGAAACATTACGCAATATTGCAGCTGCTATAGTTGACAATCCTGACGAAGTTGTAGTTGTTTGCAACGAAACTGAGACTTCGATTAACCTTACTCTTAGCGTTGCTCCCGACGATATGGGAATGGTCATCGGTAAGGGAGGCCGTATCGCAAAGGCGATCAGAACGGTTATTAAGGCTGCGTCTGTAAACTGTGGCAAGAGAGTTAACGTTGATATAAGATAATTCTGTTTCAATATTGCCAAAGAAAAAATGCGTACGTTTGACACGTACGCATTTTCTTTTTTTATTTTGCTGTTGTTTTGACCTTAATATCAAGAAGCTGAGCCAAAAGCGTACTCATAAGAGCCTTTTGCTCCTTATCAAGCTGACGGACTCCCTTCATCGCGATAGACGCCTTTGTGAACTTATCCTCGGTAAAGTCAAGCAGAGTCTTAGCTCCCGTCTGATCTATGATGCTGAAGAACAGATCCACGACCTCTCCGCGTTTTTCGATAGGAACGGTCATTATGCGGCTCTCAAACAGCTGGTTATGCCTCTCTCCCGTTGATGAAAGATTCTTCAGAGAGACAACTCCCGCGCCTCTCACCTGCCAGGAGAAGCAATCGTGCTGATAAAGTCCCTTTTGCGAGCTTTTCACAATGATCCTTGTGCCGTGGCTCTCAAACATCTGACCGAACAGGGACGACGGCGGAATATAGTTTCTTATTTTACTCTCAACAAGCGCAAGCCTGCTCTCGTCTATAACACCCGGCAAAAAGCCCGGGCCGTCATTGTTGAAAACCAGAATTATTCTGTCCTTTATATCATCGTCACAATATATTGCTGAGTATTTTGCCAGATTTCCACCCTTTGAATGTCCGCCTAAATATATTCGCTTATCAGGATATTTGCGGGCGATAGTTTCAATATATTCGACAGCGCGCGTTTGCGCGGGGATCTTATTGAGGTAGGAGAGCTTACAGTCCTCCTTCCAGCCAACCAGGGTATCGTCAGTTCCTCTGAAGCAAATAAACATCTCTCCATCCGTCAGGTGATAGGTGACCGCGCAGAACTGCATCTCGGTCTTATAATCTATTTCATTTACAAAATCCGAGATATCAACAGACGAAAACCTCTTGCTTCTTCCCATAAGCTCGAATATTTTTCTGATATTCTGGGCGGGCATAAGCACGCCGAGGTGCAGATTCTTGTCGCTCGTGGTCCTGCAAAATTCTCTTGACGCCACCGCCATACTGAATTTGATACGGGGATTGTAATTTGTAAATATCTTGTCAAAATCAATATACGTAATCATGGACAAAATAAAATTGTCCACCGCGTTAAACTTGTTATCCGAAAAGGCAAGGTCCCCTCTCCAAATAAGGTAATCTATTAAATTTGACATTACATTACCCTCCTTTTCTTTATTTTCTCCTGCTTTTCCGAGAACGTCAGATGAGATATCCGCAAGCGGCGATAGCCTGCACAACTATATCTATGCACTCCTTACAGATCTCAACGTCGGACGCCTCTGCCATAACTCGAATAAGCGGCTCTGTTCCCGACTCTCTGACAAGCATTCTGCCGTTGCCCGAGAGCTTCTCCTCTGCTCTCTTTATAGCCTCAAGCACAATAGGCGCGCCCATTACCGTTTTCTTGTCTGTGACTCTTACGTTTTCAAGCACCTGAGGATATATGATCACGGGCTCGCCAAGCTTTGAAAGAGGAAGCTTTTTCTCGAGCATTACCTCCATCATCATAAGCGCCGTCAGTATTCCGTCACCCGTGGATGCGAACTGTCTGAATATAATGTGTCCCGACTGCTCGCCGCCGATACAAAGATTGTGACGTACCATATAGTCGTTTACGTTCTTATCACCTACCGCGGTTTTTGCGTAATCTATTCCACGCTCGTCAAGCGCCTTGAACAAACCGCAGTTTGACATAACCGTAGCAACGACGGTATTGTTCACAAGCTGACCCCGTTCCTTGAGATAGCTTGCGTAAATATAGATAATCTTATCGCCGTCGATGATATTTCCCTTTTCGTCAACGCAAAGACATCTGTCCGCGTCACCGTCAAAGGCAAATCCCACGTCAAGCTTATTGTCAAGCACATGCTTGCAAAGTCCTTCAATATGCGTGCTTCCTGCGTCTTTATTTATGTTGATGCCATCCGGCTCGGCGTTTATGATATATACCTTTGCGCCAAGAGTCTCAAATACTGATTTTGCTATCATCCACGCGCTTCCGTTGGCGCAGTCAAGACCAACCTTAAGTCCTCTGAAGGAGTGGTTGCAAAGCGAGATAAGGTGTCCTACGTACTTGTTTCGTCCCGCAACGTAGTCAACCGTGCGTCCGATATTTTCCCTTGTGGCGTAAGGGACTTCTCCTCTTATGCCGTCAAGGTAGTCCTCTATCTCGGCTATGACCTCGTCCTCCATTTTCTCACCGCTAGAATTGATAAGCTTTATTCCGTTGTCGTGATAAGGATTGTGGCTTGCGGATATCATTATTCCGCAGTCAAATTTATCGCGCGTGACCGTATATGCCACAGACGGAGTTGTCGTGACGTGCAAAAGGTACGCGTCAGCGCCCGATGAGGTAATACCCGACGCAAGAGCATACTCGAACATATAAGACGAGCGTCTTGTATCCTTGCCGATAACTATTCTCGCGCACTGTCCTCTTTCCTTTGCCTGCTCACCATAATACCAACCGAGAAATTTGCCTATTTTAAAGGCGTGAATTGCAGTAAGATTCACATTCGCCTCACCGCGAAAACCGTCTGTTCCAAAATATTTTCCCATACTTTTCTCCTGCTGAAATTCAAATTTTGCCTACGATAACTCCATCCGTTTTGTAGATGGAATCTGAGGGGACAACTCCTCTTACTGAGCTGAGCGGATACACTGAGGTGTTTCTTCCAATAACCGTTCCGGGATTGAGCACTGAGTTGCAGCCTATCTCAACGAAGTCTCCAAGCGCCGCGCCTACCTTCTTTCGTCCCGTGTCAATATCGCCGCCTGTCGCATCCTTTATATGAACGTGAGTCTTGTCGGATTTTACGTTGCTTGTTATTGAGCCTGCGCCCATATGCGCCTTGTATCCGAGTATGCTGTCGCCAACGTAGTTGTAATGAGGCACCTGAACTCCGTCAAAAAGAATTACGTTTTTAAGCTCTGTTGAGTTGCCGACTACACAGCCCTCGCCCACAAGCGCCGAGCCTCTTATAAACGCGCCGTGACGCACCTCGGTATTATGTCCGATGATACACGGACCGCCTATATACGCCGACGGATATACCTTCGCGCTTTTGGACACCCAAATATTATCCCCCATATAATCATATTCATCGGGGCTAAGTGTGTTTCCAATCTTAATTATCAGCTCGCCAATTCCTGCAAGAGCCTCCCAGGGATATGTAAAGCCTCCGAGATATTCTCCAGCCATTGTATGATTAAGGTCGTAAAGATCGCTTATTTTTATATCAAGCATATTTTTCCCCCATCAGAATAAATTCCACTTTTCCAATTTATATTTTACCATATAAAAAATATAAAGTCAATAAAGTTTTGGTGACTTTATCTATTATATAGATAAAACGTCAAAAAAATGCGGAGATGTTAAATCTCCGCATTTTTTATTTAAGGTCAACCACGGTGACGCCGCCGTCTCCTTCGCCCCACTGTCCTATACGGAATGAGGCAACTCTTTTATCGGTGCGCAAAAATCCCCACAGAGCATTTTTAAGCGCGCCTGTCCCCTTGCCGTGTATAAGTCTGACTCGGCTGATACCCGCAAGGTACGCCTGGTCAAAATACTTGTCAACTGTGAGCCAAGCCTCGTCGCCCGTCATTCCGCGCAGGTCTATCTCGTCCTTAAAGGACGTATTTCTCGCAACGGTATATCCCGAGCCCGTGGGCTTTTGCTGTTTCTTTTCTTGCTTTTGGTCTCTTATTCTCAAGTCCTTGATATTCACACGTGTTTTGAAAACTCCCGCCTGTATCTGCACGTTGCCCGACTTATCCATATCGGACACCACGTCCGCATCCTTACCAAGCGTGACTACGAATACCTTGTCGCCTTTCTTTACCTTGTCGGGCTTTGACATGCTCTCGTCCTCGCGGGTCTCCTGCACGGGATTGTACTTGTCCTCGTTTGCGCGGATATGCTCGCGCACCGCGCGGCGAGTTCTTGCTATCTCATCGCCGAGGTTTTCCGCGTCCTTTTTCTTGCGGAGCTTATCCATCTCCTCAAGAATATAGTCGCTGGACGCCTTGGCGGACGCCACAAGCGCCGCCGCCTTTTGCTGAGCTTTTTCAAGCTCGCGCTCGGAGGCTTCAAGTCTTGCCTTTATCTGCTTTTCTGCCTCGACTTTGAATTTTTCATAATCGCTTCGCATCTGCTCGGCTTCGTCGCGGTATCTGTCCATCTCGACTCTGCTCTGCTCAAGCTGACCTATAACGTCCTCAAACTTTCTGTTATTTGAGCTTATATGCTGCTCGGCGCTATGAATTATCTCGGTGGAAAGTCCAAGGCGCTCGGAAATGGCAAACGCGTTGGATTTACCCGGTGTGCCGATTATAAGCTTATACGTGGGCTTGAGCGTCTCCACGTCAAACTCGCACGATGCGTTTCTAACACCCGCGGTATCAAGAGCATAGGCTTTAAGCTCGGCGTAGTGAGTGGTTGCTGCGCAAAGCGCGCCCTTTTGTCTTACGTAGTCTATAATAGACACCGCAAGCGCCGCGCCTTCGATGGGGTCTGTGCCCACTCCAAGCTCGTCGAAAAGCACAAGGCTTCTATCGGTGACTCTGTCAAGGAAGGACACAATATTTACCATATGAGACGAGAACGTGGAGAGTGACTGCTCAATGCTCTGCTCGTCCCCTATGTCAA
Organism: Eubacteriales bacterium; assembly: GCA_045593485.1. Classification (GTDB taxonomy): domain Bacteria; phylum Bacillota; class Clostridia; order Oscillospirales; family CAG-272; genus SVTX01. The sequence goes on from JAZNWS010000044.1 coordinate 6,128, forward strand.
CGAGTATATCCTCAAAAATACACACAGACGATCCGTCGTCACACGGAATATGAAGTCCCGACTGCGCCATAATAGCAAATAGTCCAAGCGTTTTGAGCGATACCGTCTTACCGCCCGTGTTGGGTCCTGTGATTATCATAGTGTCAAAGTCTCCACCAAGACGGATATTTATCGGCACTACACGGGATCTGTCTATAAGCGGATGTCTTGCGCGCTTGAGGTTGAGTATCTTGTCCCCCGTCACTGTGGGCGAGGTGGCGTTCATAGATATTGACATCTGCGCGCATGCAAAGTAAAACGCAAGGTCGTGTATATTTCTGTAATTGAGCCATATTCTGTCGGAATACTCCGCAACGAGCGATGAAAGCTCGGAAAGAATTCTTTCTATCTCGTGCTCTTCCTTGGACTCAAGCACGCGAAGCTCGTTGTTTGCCTCAACGACCTGCGCAGGCTCAACGAATATTGTCGCACCCGACGATGACGTGTCGTGAATAAGTCCCTTGACCTCGTTTTTGCACTCCGCCTTTACGGGAATAACGTATCTTCCGTTTCTCGTGGTCACGATGTTTTCCTGAAGATACTTGGAATGAGAGCCTCCCTGAACGTACTTTTGCAGGGTTTCCTTTATTCTGCTGTTCGTGGCTCTGATCTGTCGGCGGATATTCGCAAGCGTGGGTGATGCCTCATCGGCAATCAGCTCCTCGGAAATTATAGCTCGGCTTATTCTTTCCTCGAGAGTTTTATTGGGTATAAGTCTGTCAAATATGACATCAAGTGACGTATCAAAAATATGATTTCCGTGGCAATAGTCCGTAAGTGTGCGTGCGGTTTTAAGAACTCCCGCAATATTCAGAAGCTCTATGGGAGCAAGAGTTGCGCCCTTTTCTGCGCGCTCGCAGGACTCGGATATATCCTTAACTCCGCCAAACGACGGCATACCCTTTTCGTTTATAAGTCTTTTTGCGTCTGTCGTGAATTTCTGACGGCGCACTACGACGTCAATATCATCCGACGGCGAGAGCATTCTTGCCATTGACTTTGAACCCTCCGTGGGCGCAAAGCCAGCCAGAAGCTCGCATATTTTATTAAATTCAAGCGAGTTTAAGGTCTTCTGACAAAAGCCCATCAAAAATCCCTCCTTATCTTAAGTTTATTTTATCAAATTCTGAGCGAGCGACACAAGACCTTCCGCGTCGATTTTCGCGCTCTTGTATATATGCTCTTTCTTTGTTTGAATTACGAAATCCTCGGACGCGGCTATATCATATTTTACACCGTCAAGTCCGCCGAGTATTCGCAAATTCTCGGCAAGCATCATACCAAATCCGCCCGCCTTTATCTCCTCCTCAACGAATATTATCGCTTTGGGGGAGGTCTCTTTTATTATCTCAAAAATCTCACCTGCAAGCTTATCGTACGGCGAGATATATTCGCACAGAGCAACCTTTGACGATACTCCGCATGCAGACAAAATTCCCTTTGCCTTCAAGCATTCCGATGCTATTCTGCCATGGGTTATATAAAGCGCGTCTGCTTGTCCGTCCAAGTCTGTTCTGACGCCTATGCTTTCAAAATTTCTATCCTTGTAGAAGGTGTCCGAAAGTGTCTGCTGTGCACTTCCGCTGGGGTATCTGACAGCAGAGACCTTGTCGCTTGACATAGCTCGCTCAAGTGAGGCGGAAAGTCCCTCGTAGGTGACGGGAGTATATATTTCAACTCCGGGTATTTGGGAGAGGAACGCCACGTCAAATATTCCATGATGAGTCGCGCCGTCTGCAGCGTTAAGTCCCGCGCGGTCTATTGCTATCACCATAGGCAATTTTTGGAGAGCCGCGTCGTGAATTATTTGGTCGTAGCTACGCTGCAGGAACGTGGAATATATCGCGCACACAGGCTTATAACCGTTAGCCGAAAGTCCTGCGGCAAAGGTGATTGCGTGCTCCTCCGCGATTCCCACATCGAAAAATCTATCGGGATACTGCCTCTCAAATCCGTCAAGTCCCGTTCCATAGCTCATAGCCGCGGTAATAGCGCATATTTTCTCGTCATTCCGAGCCATATCGCAGAGTATTCTGCCAAATTCCTGAGAAAAGCTTGTCCCCGACGCCTCCGCTGATGCGGGCCGTATGCCGTGATATTCTCCGGGACTGATTTCTGCAGGCTCATAGCCCTTTCCTTTTTTGGTCTTGACGTGAATTATAACGCTCTCGCCCGCCTTCTTGGCTTCTTTTATGAGCGCGTCAATATCCTCGAAGTTGTTTCCGTCAGCAGGGCCGAGATAATAAAGGCCGAGATCCTCAAAATAATTGCTGCCGTAAAGCGCGTTTTTGAAATATTTTTTTGTCCTGCGCATAAGCGAGAAAAGCGGCTTTCCAATAAGCGGTATCCTACTTACAACTCTGCCTGTAAATCTCTTTGCATTGAAATATCTCGTGCTTCGACGAAGCTTTGCCATATTTTTTGCAAATCTACCGATATTTTTGGATATCGACATTTCATTCTCGTTGAGAATAATAATCAGCTTGAGTCCCTTTTTGCAGTTGTTGAGCGCCTCGTGAACCATGCCGCCCGTAAACGCGCCGTCGCCAAGCACCACTACCGTGTATGCGTCGCTGCCTGAAAGTCTGTCAGCCTCTGCAAAGCCAAGGCCTGCCGACAAGGACGTGGAGCTATGCCCTGCGCCAAAGCAATCGTATTCGCTCTCGCTTCTCTTTGTAAAGCCCGAAAGTCCGCCGCTCTGTCGGAGCGCATCAAAATCATTGTATCTGCCTGTAATTATCTTGTGTATATAACTCTGATGTCCAACGTCAAAAATAATATGGTCTCGGGGGCAATCAAAATTTCTGTGTATGGCGACCGAAAGCTCCACCGCGCCGAGATTTGATGCTAAGTGTCCGCCGTTCTCGGTGACTCGTTTCACAAGGAAATCCCTTATCTCATCACAGAGCGCGGGTATTTCGTTATCACCCAAGGACTTGAGATCCGTGGGCGAATTTATCTTGCCAAGATATTTATATGAGTTATTATTGATATTGTCGCTCACGTCGCAAGCCTCCTTTATAATCTATACTGAATTATTATATCACATACTCCGCGTTTTGTGAAGAGCTTTCCCGAAATTTGCTTACAATAATTTGATATGTCGCAAATTTCATCAAATCCCTTGACAAAATCGATAATTTTATGTATAATTGAATATTATAATGTGAAAGTTTATGCTTTCGCAAATAGTGAAAAAAGGAGACACATTTCCCATAATGGACGGCGACAGTCGAAGTTTACTTATAATCTTCATTATTCTCGTTTTACTCAGCGCATACTTTTCCTGTACTGAAACGGCAATAGCCAGAATGAACAGGATAAGAGTTAAAAGCATGGCGGAGGACGGCAACAAAAAAGCAAAAAAAGCTCTTTATATTTCAAATAATTTTGAAAAATCCCTTACCGCTCTCCTTATAGGCAACAATATAGTCAATATTGCCGCGGCATCAGTCGCAACGCTTTTGGTTATGAACATTCTCAGAAACAGCTCTCTTGACGACGGTGCCAAAGGAACTATTGCAACGGTTGCAACCGCAGTTATACTTTTCCTTTTTGGAGAAATGATACCCAAAAGCTTCGCAAACGACAGACCCATAGGTGCAGCTCTTGCTTGTTCAGGACCACTGAAGCTGCTCACCAAAGTTCTATCCCCCCTCGTAATATTTTTCAATAAAATATCAAGCGCAGTGACAAATCTTTTCAAAGCCGAGGAAGAGCCCTCTATCACTGAAGAGGAGCTTTACGATATAATAGAAACGGCTGAGGAGGAGGGCGTTGTTGACGAGGATCAGAGTGATCTTTTCAAGTCTGCAATAGAGTTTTCAGACACTACCGTCAAGGACGTTATGACAATGCGCGAGGATATATGTGCGCTTGACGTCTCAATGACGAATTGCGATATTATGCTCAAAATTCGCGGGGCAAATTATTCCAGACTTCCCGTTTATGACGGCGACATTGATAATATAATCGGTACTCTTCCCATTCGAAGCTTTATAAGAGAATACTACAAAAACCCCTCGCTTGACGTAAGGTCACTTCTCGTTCCTCCCTTCTTTGTCAAGACGGACGCGAAGATAGACGACGTTCTGAGCGTTATGCGTCAGCACAAGTTCTATCTCGCTGCCGTAAGCGGAGCAAACGGCGAAACTCTTGGACTTGTCACCATCGAGGATTTCCTTGAGGAGCTTGTTGGAGAGATCTGGGACGAGGACGAAATTATAGATAATAACTTCCAAAAGCTCGGCGGAAACAAATTCCGCATAATCACGAAAATGACAGTTGCGGAGGCGTTTTCAAGAATGAAAATAGCACCGCCCGCACCTCAGATAGCAAGACGTCCCATACTTTCGTGGGTGGTCAAGGAATTCGGAAGAATGCCCGAGGAGGAGGAATCCTTCATTTACGAAAATCTTGAGGTCACAATGGATACCGTGGAAAACGGCAAGGTAATATTCGTGGATATAAAAATCATGGATGAACCTCAGAACGATGATGCAGAGTCCCACGATGATAACATTGAGATAGTGGGAGGTGAGGATATCCTATGAATTACCCGCTCTATCTTTTAGTTATATTTGGATGTCTTATAATGGCCGCGTTCTTTGCGGGAGGCGAAAGCGCCTTCAACTCGGCAAATATAGCAAGGCTCAAAAAAAGCGCCGAGGCAGGCTCAAAAACATCACGGCTTGCATACGAGACGGCAGAAAATTTCACTCTGTCGCTTTCAACCATTCTTATAGGAAATAATCTTGCAAACGCTGCAGCATCCACCGCTGCAACGGTAGTCGCAATAAGCCTTCTTGGAGAAAAGCTCGAAAGCTTAGCTTCCTTCCTTTCGACCCTGATACTTACCGTTATAGTACTCATATTTGGTGAAATAGTTCCCAAGGTAATAGGGAAAAAACACGCCGACAAGATAGCAAAATGGGTAGTAATACCAGTCCGCGTGCTTACCTTTATTCTCTACCCCATCGTGCTTCTGGTTTCCCTGCTCGTAAAGGGGATTTCAAAACTCTGGGGCAAGGAGGAATCTGAAAACTCACCCACCGTCACGGAGGATGAGCTTTCAACTATAATCGACACCGTAGAGGAAGAAGGAGTTATTGATGAGGACCAGAGCGAGCTGCTTCAGTCCACTCTTGATTTCCAGGATACTACGGTCGAGGAGATAATGACCGCCCGTGTCAACATGATAGATATTGACATTGATGACGACCCCGAAAACATTGTTCAGACCATTGAAGAATCAATATATTCAAGAATCCCCGTTTACGAGGACGACATTGACAACATAATAGGCGTTCTTTATCTGAACCTGTATTACAGGGCGCTTGCAGAGTGCGACGGCGACTATTCCAAAATAGACATCCGTTCCCTGCTTCTCCGTCCCAAAATGATACACAAAACCATGAAGCTCCCCGCAGCTCTCAATATTATGAGAAAAGAAAAGGTCCACCTCGCTATAGTTATAGACGAATTCGGCGGCACGCTTGGTATCGTCTCAATGGAGGACATACTCGAGGAGATAGTTGGTGAGATATGGGATGAATCCGATGAGATAATCTCGCTTATTGAAAAAACAGGCGATAATACCTACGACGTTTTTGGCGAGATGAATATTGACGATTTCTTTGACGAGATTGAATTTGAAGACGATGACTTTGAGTGTGAATACTCAACAGTCGGCGGCTGGGCGGTCGAGGCTCTTGATGCAGACCCCCACGTCGGAGATAGCTTCACTTATAAAAACATCTGTGTTATTGTCACGGAAATGGACGAGTTCAGAGTTGAAAAGCTCTCGGTTCTCATCACTCCGACTGATGACGACGAGGATGATGAATAACAAAACAGGGTCGCCGAGCGACCCTGTTTTGTTATCTTTTTTATCTTGCGTCCTTAATTGCCTGCTTTGTTCCGTAGTATATTATCCTTCCGGAGATTTTATATACAATGTCTTCATCATACTGCTGAAGTCTTTCAATTTCAGTTTTTACAGCATCCCAATTTTCTTGAGCAGTCTGCTTATCATTATAATATTTTATGTATATGTAGTCATCTTCGTTGTATGCTGAAATATAGGCTTCAACCCCTTCAGGAAGAGCTACGCTACCGATATCCCCTTCTTCGTTGCTATACAGAACGGTATAGCCCGCATCCTCAAGCGCCTTTGCTGCTCTATCGGGATTAGCCGCAGGCGCGCATGCTGAGAGAAACGCGCAAATTATAGCCACTAAAAGCGAAAAAGCTATGGTCTTAATAACACTCTTATTCATAAAAGCCTCCCTGCCATTGTTCACTATGATTATACAATGGATTTGTTTTTTTGTCAACAGCGGCATAAAAAAAACGGGTTGCGATGCAACCCGTTTTTTTATGTAAGGAGATTACTGAGCGTCCTTAACAGCCTGCTTTGTTCCGATGTAAATTACCTTGCCGGACTTCTTGTATACGATATCCTCGTACTTTTCTTCAAGCTCCTTTGCTTCTTCCTTTGCATCTTCCCATGCTTCGTTAGCTGCCTCTGCGTCCTCGTAGTAAACGATGGAGATGTACTCGTCGTCACCCTTTGTTGCGATAATAGTTGCCTCAGCACCATCGGGGAGAAGGTGATCGCCAATGAAACCGCCGTCGTTGAATATTACGGTGTAATCTGCATCTTCAAGTGCTTCCTTTGCCTTTTCGGGATCCTTGTTGGGTCCGCCGCAAGCAACGAGCATAGTGCAAATCATAACTGTGAGAAGCGCAAGCGCTGTGATTTTAAGAAAGTTCTTTTTCATAGTGAAAAGTCCTCCTGAATTTTTATTGTAATATTATTATACACCTTTTAGGATGTTTTGTCAAGAAATTCCAACGTAATTTCTATTATTTAAGAAACTGTTAAGATATTTTGACCTCACCGGGCATTACTATTTTTTTGTGTATTTGAGTCCGTCAACCAATATATAGTCTTCTCCAAGCTCAAATTTGAACGCGCCCTCAAATACGTTGATCGGTATGCTTTCGTCGTTAAACGTCATAACAATCATTCCGTCAGATATTTCGTAGGTCCCCGTCACAGTATAGACCTCAATACCTGCAGATCTGTAGGTGGCAACTACCTTTTCTTCATCAAACGTCATGGTTCCGCCCGTTTGCAGTACCTCATTGCTATACGTGCCCGTTAGTCTTATCTCCTCGGGCTGAAGCAAAATTGATGCTATAACCGCTCCCGTAATAACGACGGCAACGAGAATTGCAACTATAATAATGACCTTTTTCATGTCTTATTTTCTACCTTTCTGTCTTTTATATATGAGAACAACGAAGCGCAAAGAAACGCTGACGTCAGGCCAATACAAAAATAAACAAAGAGATTGCCTATTACGGTATAGACCGTCGTCTGATTTCTAAGATAAATATCTCCGATTACATATCCCTCCTCAAGAATTCCGAGCTCCTGCTCGAACTCACCCAGAGGATTAACTATTCCCGATATACCCGTATTCGCAGCGCGAACAACGTACCTTCCCGTCTCAATAGCGCGGAGCTTGGACTGCGAGGTGTGCATATAGTTTTCTGCAGAATCATCAAACCAAGCGTCGTTTGTTGAAACTATCAGCATTTGCGCACCGTTGCGCACCGCCTCAAGCGAGATGTTTTCATAAACCGAATCAAAGCATATCATACAACCTACGTTGCCCTTTTCGGTTCGCAGCACCACGCTTTCCTCACCGGGTATAACGTCGCTTGGAAGCATATTAAGCTCTGCAAGCGGCGGAATAAGAATTTCTATCATAGATCGCAAGGGCACGAATTCCGCAAACGGAACGCGTCTTTGCTTGGAATATATGTCTTCTCCAAAGCTTCCGTCCTCCTTCACCTCAAAAAGCGAATTGTACGAGCGGAGATCTCCGTTATCAGAATATACAGGCTTTTCGGGAAGCGTGAAGCATGCGGCAATTATGGTTGTCTCCCCATCCTTAGCGAGCGATGAGAAATAATCTGCCATCTCCTCGTCGAGATCGTACGGGAACGCAGTTTCCGCCCAGATTACAATATCCGCACCGTTTTCTGCCGCCTCAAGCGTGTATTTTGTATGTGCCTCTTTAATTATCTGTTTTGTATCCGGGCTCCACTTTTCATTGAGCGGTATATTGCCCTGAATTGCCGCAACCGTTATATTCTGATTGTCCCTGTTGTTATAAGAAATTCTTACAACCGCGCCGATAACAAGATTTCCGACCACCATACATATACATGCGGTCGCAAGAATTTTTGTAAAATCCTGTCTGATAAGCAGGTATGCTATGCAGAAGTTTACCGCGACGATGAGGAAGCTTATAAAGTAAGAGCCGAAAACCGACGCGGAAAGCAGCGTCAAGCTCGTCTTTGTCTGACCAAGACAAAGTCTGCCCCACGGAACACCCCACCAGCCAATAGTTTGCGACCACTCAATTACCGTCCATAAAGCCGCCGCCAGAAAAGGCGAAAGTATTTTGAGCTTTTCAAATATTCGACTGCGGAATATAAAGGCAAACACAAGGAAAATAAGCGAGCTTGATATCGTCTGTATAATTGAAAGCCCTATCCACGCGACAGTGACAACAAGTATCGCCACACCCTTTGACACGTCCATAAAGCTCAGGGGATACATATAAAGGAACCAATGGTATATCACCAGGTAATACGACATAAAAAATACTGCGCCGTAGAGATATACACGGCTAAGCTTTATCTCCCTATCGTCTGCTACGCATATAAGCGCCATAGCGGCAGGAATTATAGTCACCCATTCAAGAAAGCCTATCGTGGGAAAGACTACGGTAAGCGCGGTGAGGAGTCCGGATACACACAAAAGCAAAATCTTGTATTTTTTAATTGTTTGCAGCATATTGACTCCCTTCAGTATTTTTATTTTTTGCGCAGTCCCTCAATTATCTGATCCGCGTGGGGAAAATCCGAAACAAACCAGATATCCTCGGGTGAGAGCGAAACCTCCTTGCCCTTAAGATATCCGAGCGCGCTCGAATCATCGGCAAAATCAAATATAAGCCTGTAAGAATACAGAGCCTGATATTTATATCCTTTGCCCTTGTCGTCTTTATTTATTCCATACTTTCCGTCGCCAAGCAAGGGATGACCGATATGCGCCATATGAGCGCGTATCTGATGGGTGCGTCCCGTGACAAGCTCCACCTCAAGCAGAGAATTTCCGCCGTGGCGGGTTAAAGTACGGTATTTTGTAATTATGTTTTTATAGCCGTCAATTGCCTTATCCGACACCCTGACGGTGTTGTTTTTTGCGTCCTTTTTGAGATAACCCGTGAGAGTTTCCCTGTCCTTTTCCATATTGCCGTGAACGGCGCAAATATAGAATTTACGTATCTCGTCGTCCTTGATTTTCTGGTTCATCACGCGGAGCGCCTCGGCGTTTTTCGCTGCTATGACGATACCTCCCGTGTTTCTGTCAATACGGTTGCACAACGCAGGCGCAAAGGACTGCTCGTCGGCGGGGTCATACTCCCCCTTGCGGTAGAGGTACGCCTTTATATGCATAATAAGAGTATTATCCCCTGCGCCCTCGTCCTCGTGGACAAGCACGCCCGGACGCTTGTTGCAAAGAATGATATTTTCATCCTCATAAACCACGCTTATCTTGGGAGTTATTCTTGAGAGCGCGCCCGTGTCCTTTTCGGGAGACTCAAAAAACTCCTCGCGGATAAAAAGCTGTATCTCGTCGCCCTCGCAGAGAAAATAATTCTGCTCTGCGCGCTTGCGGTTTACCTTTATCTTCTTGGTGCGTATGTATTTATACATAAGAGATGCGGGAAGTCCGCAAACCGCCTTTGAGAGAAATTTGTCGAGTCGCTGTCCCGCATCGTTCTTTTTTATTTTGATTATTCTCACAGTATATTACAGAGTTCCGAATATTCTGTCGCCTGCATCACCAAGACCGGGTACGATGTACGCGTGGTCGTTGAGGCACTCGTCAAGCGCAGCAGTGTAAATTTCTACGTCGGGATGAGCATCCTGAACCTTCTTAACTCCCTCGGGAGCTGCAACAAGGCACATAAACTTAATGTGCTTGCAGCCCTTGTCCTTCAAGGTCTGGAGCGCGTCGCAGGCGGAGCCGCCGGTTGCGAGCATAGGGTCGATAAGGATTACAATTCTGTCCTGAATATCCGCGGGAAGCTTGCAGTAATACTCAACGGGCTCGTGAGTCTGGGGGTCACGGTAAAGACCAATATGTCCTACCTTTGCAACGGGCATAAGACTGAGTATTCCGTCAACCATACCGATTCCCGCGCGCAAAATGGGTACTATTGCAACCTTTTTGCCCGAGATCATCTGCGCCTTTGTCTTGCAGATGGGTGTCTCGATAATTATGTCCTCAAGAGGAAGATCACGTGTGATCTCATATCCCATCAGCATGGAAATCTCGTTGAGAAGCTCGCGGAAGTCCTTGGATCCTGTTTTTTTATTTCTCATAATAGAGAGCTTGTGTGTAATAAGGGGATGGTCTACGATATGAAGCTGACTCATATATCTGCACCTTGCCTTTCATAAATCTTAATTATACTTTATTATACTACTTACAAAGAGATTTTTCAAGCATTTTTTTCAAATATATTTACAAAACATATATTTAGTGATAAAATATATGTGTTATTCAGATATTTGGAGTAGATTATGGCAGAAAAAACAGTCGCTCTGGCGACGCTCGGTTGCAAAGTAAATCAATATGAATCCCAGGCAATAGCTGAGGCTCTTGAGGCAAGAGGCTGGGAGATAAAAAGCTCGTCTGATACCTGCGCGGCGTATATTATAAACACCTGCACGGTGACCGCGGAGTCTGACCGAAAGGCTCGTCAGACCATTCGCAGAATGATGGGCAAAAATCCAAACGCATTTGTGCTTGTCACGGGCTGTTATTCGCAGACGTCTCCCGATGCGGTATGCGCAATTTCGGGTGTTGACTATATATGCGGAAACTCAAATAAGCTCTCGGTAGTGGATAGGCTCGAGGAGCTGTTTCAAAAGGGCGAGAAAAACACTCAGACGGAAATAAATATCCCCTCGCTTGACACGGCGGGTTTTGAGAGCATGACTATAACGAAATTTGACCGCACCCGCGCGTACGTTAAAATTCAGGACGGATGCGAGTCGCGTTGTACGTACTGTACTATACCTGCGGCGCGCGGTCCCATCCGATCAAAGCCCGTGGACGAGGTCATTTCCGAGGTTGAGTGCCTTATACGCGGCGGCTGTCGCGAGGTCGTGCTTACGGGAATTGAAACTGGCTCGTACGGCAGAGACCTGCAAAGCGGTGAAAATCTCGCAACGCTTCTTGAGAAGATAGACAAGCTTGACGGCATTGGCAGAGTGCGTCTCGGCTCGCTTGACCCCAGCATCATAAAGCCCGAATTTGTTGACAGAATAAAAAATCTCAAGTCTATAACCCCGCATTTTCACCTTTCTATGCAGAGCGGAAGCAGCTCTGTTCTGGCAAATATGAAGCGCAAATATAATTCCGCTCAGGCTATGCGCGCGGTAAATCTTCTGCGCGACGCCTTCCCCACGCTTCAGCTAACGACCGACATTATTGCGGGCTTCCCCGGGGAGACAGAGGAGGACTTTGAGGAAAGCTGCAAGCTGGTTGAAAACGCAAGGTTTTTAATGGTTCACGCATTTCCCTATTCCAAGCGTCGCGGTACTGTTGCGGCGACTATGAAAAATCAAGTTCCCGATGAGATAAAGCACCAAAGAGTCGCTATACTTTCTCAAAAGGCGGCGGAAATTCGAGGCGAGATACTTGACAGTCTTATCGGCTCGGAGGTTGAGGTTCTTTTCGAGTCGCAGAGCGGAGGCTACTCATTCGGGCACACTCCCGAGTTCGTCGAGGTAAAAATCAAATGTAATGATGATCTTCACGCCACAATTCGCAGAATTCGTATTCTTTCGCACGACCAAAACGTCTGTGAGGGCGAGTTTGTTTGATGAGTTTTCACAATTTAGGGATAAACTTGCTCTGAAAACATGTAAAAATTTATCATTTTAAGTAATTTTAAAAAAATTTCAAAAAACCTCTTGCAATTTGAAAAAAAGTATGGTATAATATCAAAGTTGCATGACGTTTAATAAAAATTTCAATGATATATTCATGTAAATATGAAACAGGAGGTATCAATAATGGCAAAGTGCAGTGTTT
>JAZNWS010000045.1:0-11466 GCA_045593485.1 Eubacteriales bacterium
GGAGAGCCCTTTGACGTAGCATCAGCGCTCGGTGACCGTCCTACAATGCAGGATATGGCAAGAGTGAGCGAGGAGATTCGCCAAAAGGAGCTTGAGCTTTGTGAATATTATAATAACATAATCAAGGAGAAAAACAAATGAGTACAGTTTTTGATAAGTACACAGACGCGCAAACGTTAGCTAAAATAGTGGACTATCCCACGGTAGCGGATATGTGGGCGCATAGCGTAGAAACCTACCCCAATAATATCGCGGTAGTTGACAGAGGAGAGTACACCTTTGCGTCTCTTGACGAGAGCGTATCCAAGTTCCGCACGGTGCTTAAGCAGCGCGGTGTAAAGCAGGGTGACAGAGTAGGTATGTATATCCCCAACGGAATTGACTTTGTAAAGGTATTCCTTGCAATAACCACTCTCGGAGCGGTTGCAGTCCTTATGCCTCCTCACCTTGACGAGATGACGGTATTCGGTTGCTCCTTCAAGTTCTCCTTGTCCGCGCTTGTCTACGATAACGCTCTGAGCGAAAAGCTTGGAATACTTAAGGCTAAAACCCCCAAGGTAGTTGTTATTTCCTCAGACGAGACGGCAGAGGAAAAGACCGATTCTGTCACCGTTGATACCAATTCGCCTTGCGCAGTGCTTTTCACAGGCGGAACTACGGGCAGAAGCAAGGGTGCGCTCTTGTCTCACAGAGCAATTATGCGCGGCACGAAGAACGGCTGCTACGGTGTTCATGACGTGTTCGAGCAGAGAATATTCCTCGTGCTTCCTCTTACCCACGTATTCGGTCTTATCAGAAATATGTTGACGTCGCTTTACACGGGAAGCTCGCTTTATATCTGCCGTAACAACAAGGACATGTTCAGAGAAATTGCGGTATTCAAGCCCACCGTTCTCGTATTGGTTCCCGCGCTTGCTGAAATGGCGCTCAATCTTTCCAAGCAGTTCGGTAAAAATCTCCTTGGAGACGACATAAAATATATCATCTGCGGCGCGTCCACAGTTGCTCCTTACCTTGTGACAGAATATCACAATATGGGTGTGACACTTCTTCCCGGATACGGACTTACCGAGAGCGCCAACCTCGTAAGCGGAAACCCCGAGGCTCTCAGAAAGCCTGATTCGGTTGGATATATCTATGCAGGAATTGACTACAAGATAGTTGACGGCGAGCTTTACCTCAAGGGTGTCAATATGATGGACGGATATATCGGCGAGGAAGAGGAGAGCGCTATTGCGTACGACGAGGACGGCTATTTCAAGACGGGCGACCTTGTACGTATTGACGATGAGGGCTTCCTCTACATAACGGGAAGAAAGAAGGAAATAATTATTCTTTCCTCGGGTGAGAATATTTCTCCCGCAGAGGTCGAGGCTAAATTCTATGCAATTGACGGTATTCAGGATTGCCTTGTTTACGAGTATAACGGAATTCTTGCGCTTGAGGTCCTTCCTCGCGCGGCAGTTCTTAAGGCGCAGGGAATAACTGACGTTGAAACATATATCAAAGAAAAGGTACAGGAAGTAAATCCCACCCTTCCTCCTTTTGCTCAGATAAGCAAGATTATTATTCGCGATAAGGACTTTGTCCGTTCGCCCAGCATGAAGATTTTGAGAGGACAGCAGAACAAATGACAAGAATTGAAATAGCAGAAAAATTAAAAGACATACTTAAAATGGCTATGGGTGATAACGCTGTGGCTATTGACAATTGTACTGAAAACAGCAACCTTATGATAGACTTAGGACTTAGCTCCGTTGGCGTTTTGTACGTAGTTATAGCTATTGAGGAGTATTTCAACATCAGATTTGGCAACATCGGATTTGGCGATTTCAAGACGGTTGGCGACGTTATAACCTATATCGAAGGCAAGATAAACTGATGAGGTGGGAATTAACTCAACCATCTATGGGTGACATGGTACGCGTTCATCTCGGGGGCATATATCATTACGGCATATACGTAAGTGATGACGAGGTCATACAGTTTGGACTCGCTCCGAGCGCGCGTCGGCTTGTTCCCGACAGCGAGATATGTGTTCTTGCGAGCGATATTGATATTTTTTTGGCGGGGGGATTTCTTGAGGTAGCTGTTTTTGACCGAAAGGAAAAAAGAAAGCACCGCTCGCCCAAGGAGACCGTAAAAATAGCCCGGAGCCGTATTGGAGAGAGAGGCTATCATATACTTTACAATAATTGCGAGCACTTCGCATATGAGTGTCTGACGGGAGAAAAATACAGCTCGCAGACAGAGGCGGTGCGCAAGCTTTTTCAGTCTATGCCAATGCTTGACGTTTATATTGCGGAGATCCCCGCCGATATTAAAATCGGAGAGGTATCTCCTATGTCCCGTCAGGATGAGATATCCGCTTGCTCGTGCGAGCGGGTAAAGCGCGAAAAATACTGCGCGTGGAGGCTTCTTGAGTACGGACTTGAGCGTAGCCTTGGTAAAAAGATTGCTGATATAGAGATATCAAAGTCGGAAAACGGCAAATGGATATCTCCTCACGTGGAGTTTTCATTGTCCCACAGTCACGACGCGGTATGCGTAGCAATTTCCCGCAAGCCCGTTGGAGTTGATATCGAGCTTTTGCAGAGCAAAATAAATACCGAAAGATTTTGCGAGAGAATACTGACTGACGGGGAAGCGGCAGAGTACGGGAGGCTGACTGACAGCAAGCTTGAATTTTTGCTTACCAAATGGTCGCAAAAGGAGAGCCTGTTTAAGCGATCGGGAGAGAAGTGCTTTATCCCCAAGGAGCAGAACACGCAGAATGGAGACGTGGTCAGCAAAGCCGTGACTGTCGCGGGGCAGAATTATATTCTGTCCGTCGCGAGCGGCACGCCCGAGAGGCTTCGTGTGTTTGAGAATATCAAGCTTATTTGATTGTATCAAAATATACCGAGCAAAAAATCCATTATAAAGGAGAGATTTTATGTATTGCATGAAATGTGGTAAATATATTGGTAATGACGACGTTTATTGCAGTGATTGCGCGCCTAAGCAAGCGCCCGCGGCTGCTCCTGTGGTTGAAGAACGCAAGCCCGAGCCCGTGATAGTCCATGAGCCTGTCGCACAGCCCACCTACACAACCGCAGAGCCCGTAAAGCCCAAGAGAGAGGGCAGAGTTATGGACGGATTCGGTCCCGCGCTTACGAGCCATATTCTTGGAAGCTTCGCTTATACCTTTGCGTATATGGCGTATATATATGCGACGATGGGAGACGTTCTTTGGAACGTTATGGAGATGCCTACGAATATTTTCTCCGCGCTTTGCATTATTTTTTCTATTCTTGCGATAGGATTTGCTATACCCACACTTATATTGGGAATCAAGTCAATTAAATTTTTCAGAGCTGCGGTATTAAATAAACGAGTAAAGCCGATACCCGCGCTTGTTCTTGGAATTTACAGCACGGCAATGTGTGGACTTACCTTGATTTTGATTTCCTTCGCATTTTTGATGATGCTTGCTGGCTTATAATTTACATACATTAATGAAAATCGGGCAATAGCCGTATTATCGGCTGCTGCCCTTTTTTTTATGCTTTATTAAATCTTTTATATAATAATCTTGCAAACGTCTGTATTATATGATATAATCAAAATATGAATATCGTCTGATTGCAGACGCATATGAAAATAATAAAGGACAAAGGAGAATGTATATGCTTGAAATAAAAAATCTGACAAAAGTATATCGTTCCAAAACAGGCGAATCCGTTTGCGCGCTTGACGACGTAAGCGTGTCCTTTCCCGAGTCGGGAATGGTGTTTATTCTCGGTAAGTCGGGAAGCGGTAAGTCTACGCTGCTCAACGTCATAGGCGGTCTTGACGGCTATGATAAGGGCGAATTTATCATCAGGGGCAAATCATCAAAGAGTTTTAAGGGCTCGGATTTTGACGCATACAGAAATACGTTTATAGGCTTTATCTTTCAGGAGTACAATATCCTTGACGACTTCACGGTCGGCGCAAATAACGCGCTCGCTCTCGAGCTTCAGGGCAAGAAGGCGACAAGTGAGAGTATAAATAATATTCTCGCGCAGGTCGACCTTGTAAACTACGCAAAGCGTAAGCCTAACGAGCTTTCGGGCGGTCAGAAGCAGAGAGTTGCCATAGCCCGCGCGCTCGTTAAGGAGCCGCAGATAATTATGGCAGACGAGCCAACGGGCGCGCTTGACTCAAACACGGGTAAGCAGATATTTGACACACTCAAGCAGCTCTCACGCGAGAAGCTTGTGCTTATAGTATCTCACGACCGTGATTTTGCGGAGAAATACGCCGACAGAATAATCGAGCTTTCCGACGGAAAGATTATTTCCGACGTCACAAAGCACGAGCACGAGAGTGAAAAGCTCAGCGAGGGCGTTGATAAGATAAGTAATAATATTTTGAGGATCAAGGGCGGATACAAGCTCACAGAGACCGACCTTAAAATGATAAACGAATATCTCGCAAAAAGCGCGGATGACGTTATTCTCTCCAGCGACGGACGTATCAACAGCGAGCTTCGCTCGGTTGCGGGTATCTCCGAGCAGGGAAATATGTCGGTGTTTGAGGGCACGGACACAGAGCGTGACGTCAAGCTCAAGACTTACGAGAAGAAGGACAGCAAATTCATTCGCTCGCGCCTTCCCCTTAAAAACGCGCTCCGTATGGGAGCAAGCGGACTTAAGCACAAAAAGTTCCGTCTTGTAATGACGATATTCCTCTCGCTTATCGCCTTTGTGATGTTCGGCTTTGCTGACACTATGGCGGCATATAACAAGTTTACCGCAACGACCGAGTCGCTTATAGACTCAAACGTAAAGAATGCTTCTATAACTCTTGGTGTCAGACATACGTACACGTACAACGATGAAGATCCCTACACGTACTACAACACAGCTGCGATGAACGACGAGGACATAAAATGGCTCAAGGAGCAGACGGGTCTTAATTTCGTGCCCGTTTACACGGGAATTACCTATGACCCCTACTACGGCGGCTTCCAGGTAAGCTCACATATGCAGAGCTTCACCTCCAATATAATCTACACGGGCAGAATTCACGGCTTGGTTGACATCAGCGAAGATGAAATAAATAATTTGGGCTTTGCCGTCACGGGACGCTTGCCTGAAAAGAGCGGCGAGATAGCTATTACCGAGGTCATGTACCGACAGTTTAACGAGTACGGCTTTGTTAATACCGAAAAGGAAGAGAGCATAAAGGCGGGAAGCGTGACAATGGAGGCGGGAAGCGCAAACTCCATTATCGGCAGGCACATAAGCTTTTCGGGTATGAACGGAATGTACATAGGCGAAAAGGATATATCCTATGAGATAGTCGGCGTTGTTGACACTCAGTTTGATTATAACAGATACGGCTCGTTCCTCCCCAAAGACGAGGATGACATGATGGAGCAGGGCGGAAACGCTATAGGAGATATGGTTCTCCAGATGGAAATATACAGTGAGATGGGATACGGCTTCCACGGCCTTGGCTTTATGTGCAGAGAGGATATCGACGCTATCGCAAGCGTAATGAACACTATGTACGAGCAGCTCGCAACGTATATGAACGCATGGAACTCGGAAATGCGGTTTGTCGTAGTCCTTCCCACAACAGATACCGAAAATCAGGAGCAATACAACCCCTCATATTATCAGGTAGCGGATAGCTCGGTGCTTGGTAAGTTGGATATTACCTGGATTGACGGTGTATCCCGCGATAAGCTCGCTGCAAACGAGATAGTTCTTCCTTCTTATTTCCTCGATAGCCTTATGCGTGACGAGGCAGTCATAACTCTTGACGGACAGACCGTCGGGGCAGAGGCTATAAAGCTTTACGGCGAGGAAAACTGGGCGGCTACCAATCCCTCCGATAACTATTTCAACAGACTTAAGGAGGCGGCGATACGTCAATATATTTCAAGTGCCGTTGCGAATGAAGACGTGGTTCAGAGCATAGCCGAATATGCGCAAAATAATTATGGAGAGCAATTAAACGGGGCAGAGGAAGCAAAAGCGTTCTGGCTGAATCTCTGGCTTGAAAAGGACGCTGACGAGCCTCCTGTTATCACAAATGATGGTAACATTAAGCGCCAGGGAGACTTTGAGATAATTGTCAGAGAGGATATGCTTGATTTTGTAGCTAATATGTACGGCATTAAGGATACCGACGGTCTATCGGTCGACAATTTCTGGTATCCCTATGAAATACTCTACAACACTGGCGAGGAAAATCCTGAATATACGATATTCAAGTATCAGATTGAGGATATGCTGCGTACGATATACGCCGAGGCAGACTTCTATGACGGCAGACTTTGGGAAAATGCTGAATTTGTCAAATTGATGCTCAATAACAAGGATTTCGGTGTGACAGAGCAGAACTGGAACGACTTTACGGATGACGACAAAAAGTACAGAGCCCGCGATTTCTATCTGTATTGGTATTTGTATAATTCGGATTACGGATACAACGAAAATAAATTCGGTGATTACAGTGGCTCGGATTTGCAGAAGATGGCTGAGGAGGCGTTTATGAATCTCTGCGGCACGTCGATAGAGGAGATGCTCCAGAGCCTAACCTTCAAGACTGAAGAATACAACTACGAATTCCAGGCAATGACCGATATAAAGACCTACGATTTCAAGGTTGTCGGCACCTACAACGTGCAGAAGGCAAATCACAACGAAATGGTAGTCAGCGACACAATTATGGCGGACTTTATCACGTGGCGCGACGCGATATATGAGAAAAACGAGGGCGATTATAGCTATCGCGAGGATATAGCAGAGCACGAGGACGGCATCTGGGCATTTGCGTTAGCTCCTATGGGCAGCGACCGCGACGTTATACAGAAGCTCGTTGATATGTCCTACGCCGAGGAGGGCGTTGACCTTAAGTTTGAGCTTCAGAATCCCATTATGGATACACTTGGAACGTTTAACGAGTTTATTGAGGTAGGCGCAAAGATATTTATAATTGTTGGAATAGTATTTGCGGTATTCTCGGCGCTGCTCTTGATGAACTTTATAGCAACGTCCATCTCCTATAAGAAGCGCGAGATAGGAGTACTCCGAGCAGTTGGCGCGCGCTCGTCCGACGTATTCAAGATATTCTTCAGCGAGGCACTTATAATCGCTCTGATAAACTTCATTTTGTCCACCGCGGTAGTAATTGCGGGAATTATAATTGCTAACGGTTGGATGCGCAACAACGGAATAAATATCACCGTGCTGACCTACGGTATACGTCAATTTGCATTGATGCTTGTTATCAGCGCAGGTGTGGCATTGCTCGCAAGCTTTTTGCCCGTATATAACATTGCAAGACGCAAGCCCGTTGACGCGATAAAGGACAGATAATATAACTTAATAAGAGAAGGGGGCGCAAGCCCCCTTTGATGTAATAAATACATTGAAGCAAGAATTCGAACCTTTACATAAAACCTTGCGGTTTTATGTGTGTGGGCTCTCTTGCCCGTCGCGTAGACTAAAAAAACAACGAGAGGGATTAACCCTCTCGTTGTTTTTTTGGTCGGAGTGACGGGATTCGAACCCACGGCCTCTTGGTCCCGAACCAAGCGCACTACCAAACTGTGCCACACCCCGATTATTAAATTGATGAACCCGTGGCCTCTTGTCCCGAACTGCCGAGTATGCGAGGCACACAAACGTAAGTTTGTGCAACGAGTGAAACGAAGTATGCGCACATACCAAACGCAACGCTTGCGTTGCAGGCCACACCCCGATAACACCATAACATTATATCATAACAACTCTATTTTGTCAATTGCTTTTTCAAATTTATTGGTTATAAAATTTAGCTGGAGAAAAGCTCCCGAATTGCCGGGAGCTTTTGATTTATAAGGTGCGTTTCGCCAGCTTTTTCAGCAGCTCGGAGAGGGGAACTATGAGCAGTCCCGCAAGTAGATTTCCGACTCCGTGGATTATGTCAAAGGGCAATCCCGATGCTACCCATGCAAGAGTCTGCTGAAAATCAAACCCAAGCATAAGCGCTTGCGCGGGGGCGTAAAGCACACCGAATGCAAGTCCGTGCAGACAGCACACGGCAGGATAGACTATACACGCGACAACCCTCGGCATTTTCTTTGGCAGAAGCATTGTCACGCCCCATAGAATTGCCCATACGTACAGATACGGCCACCACCACATAGCAAGGCCTGCATACAAGCCGCATAACACAACGTAGACATAAATAGGTATCAGAGCCTTCCAGCGAAAGGTGAGGGTATATACCATCGTCAACATTCCGAGCAGGTGAATATTAGGGAGCGCCTCCATCATTATGTCCGAGCAAAACATAAGCGTTCCAAGCATTGCAAATATACATATCTGCAAAATTATCTTGGAGTAGCTCTGCTTTTTCTTGCCCTGTGGCTTAGAATCTTTCATAAACTATCTCGTAATGCTCTCCGTCCTTAATTTCCGTGGATTCAACACCTTGCATAAGATACTCGCCGTCCTTGTAGAACGCCCAATAATAATTGCCCGCCTTTTCGTCAAGCGTCATGCCGTTTACAGTCTTGACGTAAAGACCGTAAGGTCCGTCCTCTCCCGATATGATGTTGTGCTCAATAAGTGCGTCGCCAAGTGTTTTTTTATCGGTTTTGATGGTGAAGGTGACGGACTGATCCTCAACCTTTACCTCAACCTCAACCGTTGTCTCGCCCTTGCCGAGCTTGGTGTCCTTAAGATACGTTGCGTTTTCCCACAGACCGCTTGCATCTACCTTGTCTGCGCAGGACACAAAGCAGAGAAGAAAAACAAGCGACAAAGTGACACAAATAATAGAGTTAATTGTTTTTTTCATAATTTTGATCCCTTCGTGTTTTTAAATTTCACGAAAAGAATAAAATAAAAGCGCTCTCCACGGAGCGCATGCAAAATAAGACCTGAGATATCCTGCCCATATCCCAAATCAATATCGCATCTCTCCACTTGCCCAAGAGACCTTTATCTGACACAGAACGATAAGCATTCCGACTTGACATCTGCATTTGCAGATGAATTACGGTAATGGCTGTTGCCGCGGATTTTCACCGCAATTTCCTTATCCCCGAGAGTACCGTGTGGCAGTACGCCCGACAACGAAGGTCTGCGCCTTCGATGAGCTGTGTTTATTCCTTTGTGTAATGATATAATACCACATTTTTATATGTTTTTCAATAGGTTTCGCGAAATTTGCAAAACAAAAGGATGGGAGATCCCATCCTTTTGTTATATCACGACGCAAGCATCAGAAGCAGCCACACGATAAAGAACGCCGCGCTGATTATACCTATGGTAATAAGCATAGGACCGATCATAAGCTTCACGGTGGTAAAATACGTGTTAAGCGAGTCCTTAAACTTGTTTCCCGTATAATTTCCGTTGTTTTTCTGCTTGCTTGTATTGTTTTTTTGTGAGTCGGGGCGGGAGCCAAACGCGCGGGGGCGTGTGGCGTCTATCCCCGACATATCAGCAATAGTTGAACCATCGTCAATATAGACGACTTTTTTCTTTTTGTTTTTCTTTTCCTTACTCATAAGCTTTAGTCCTGAGAGTAGAGATGGCAAGCGGCGAAATGTCCGGGCTCGTATTCCTTGTACTTCGGGCAAACGTGCTTGCAGATTTCCTTTGCGTGAGGGCAGCGGGTGTGGAAACGACAGCCCTTAGGCGGATTTGCGGGCGAGGGAATATCTCCCGAGAGAACTATTCTGTTCATCTTTACGTCGGGATTGGGATTGGGTATCGCCGAGAAAAGCGCCTGAGTGTATGGGTGAAGGGGATTTGAGAATATCTCCTTTTTGTTTCCGAACTCAACCATTGAGCCAAGATACATAACGCCTATTTTATCCGAGATAAACTTAACGACAGAAAGGTCGTGAGAGATAAACAGATAAGTCAGTCCCATAGAAGCCTGAAGCTCCTTGAGAAGATTGATTATCTGCGCCTGAATGGAAACGTCAAGCGCGGATACGGGCTCGTCACAAACAACAAGCTTGGGGTTTACCGACAACGCTCTCGCAATACATATTCTCTGACGCTGACCGCCCGAGAACTCGTGAGGGTATCTCTCGTAGTAGTAATCACGGAGTCCGCATTTTTCCATAAGGTTCATAACGTACTCTTTGACCTCGGACTTGGGCACGATATTATGTACGAGAACAGGCTCGGAGAGAATGTCTCCTATCGTGCTTCTGGGGGGCAGGGATGAGTATGGGTCCTGGAAAATTATCTGCATCTGCGTACGAATGGGACGCATCTGCGCGGACTTGTAATTTGTAATATCCTGACCGTCAAAAATTATTTGACCGCCGCTGGAGGGGTGGAGCTTCAAGATGGTTCTACCCATAGTGGTCTTTCCGCATCCCGACTCACCAACTATACCGAGTGTCTCACCAGGCTTGAGCTTGAAGGACACGTCGTCAACCGCCACAAGCTCCTGCTGTACCTTACCCGTGAGGGATTTCTTTATAGGGAAGCACTTGCGAAGGTGTCTTACCTCAAGCAATGCCTCGGGGTCATGGGGCTTGGCATAGTCTGCTTCAATAGCAGCCTTGCGTTCCTCTGCCTGCTTTTTTGCCTCTGCCGCATCGTCATAGACGGGGGAGGTTTCTGTTTCTTCATTGATGTTATTCAATTTTTCTTCCATATTAAACCTCCTCCTCGTCGTTATACAAATGGCAAGCTACGTAGTGTGTGGGGCTTACCTGTACCATGCAAGGGTAGTCGCCCGAGCATTTTGCCTTACACATCGAGCATCTTTCCTTGAAGAAGCAGTGGTCGGGCATATTAACGGGGTTGGGAACGTTACCGGGGATATTAAAGAGCGTTTCGCTGTCGGAATCCATAGTCGGCTTCGACTTCTGAAGACCTATTGTATAGGGGTGCAACGGATTATGGAAGATCTCCGAGGTCGTACCCTGCTCAATAACTCTGCCCGCGTACATAACTACAACGTAGTCAGCCATCTCGGCAATAATACCTAGGTCGTGCGTGATAAGCATAATAGAGCCGTCCATCTTCGCCTTTATATCGCGAAGAAGGTCGAGAATCTGTGCCTGAATAGTAACGTCGAGCGCCGTAGTAGGCTCGTCTGCAATTATAAGCCTCGGATCACATGCCAGCGCCATAGAAATCATAACTCTCTGACGCATACCGCCCGAAAGCTCGTGGGGATAGGAGTTGTAAACGCGCTCGGGAGCAGCGATTCCAACAAGCTCGAGCATCTCAAGTGAGCGAGCCTTCGCCATCTCCTTGGTTGCACCGGGGGTGTGAATGAAAACAACCTCATCGAGCTGATTACCGATAGTGAAAACGGGGTTAAGAGAGGTCATGGGCTCCTGGAATATCATAGAAATCTGCCTTCCGCGGATTCTGTGAATCTCGTTTATGGGCATTTCTGCGATATCAAAAACCTTCTCCTCCATCTCGTATTTGATAACGCCCGATTCATTGGTTTCCTGAACAG
>JAZNWS010000046.1:0-10111 GCA_045593485.1 Eubacteriales bacterium
GGCAGGAGCGTCAGTACTGTCGGGGAGAGCTTGTCATCAGTCGCGCTGACGTAGCCCTCGGGCTTATTGAGCATTATGTAGGTAAACTCGCGATAGATTATTTTCTGACCGTTGTAGCACACCTCGTCCTTGGTTGGATCAATGTGACCGCTTGAACGGCGGGTGACTGTGCCGTTTACGGTGATTTGTCCGTTTTTTGCCGCTTTTGCCGATTCTGTTCGGGTGAGCACACCCGCGTCGGAAAGAAATTTGTCAAGCCGCATCCGCGCTCCCCTTTCTTTGAAAATCAAACACGTAATATTATAACATATTTTTGAAGATTTGTAAAGTAATTTTGCTCTTATTTTTCAAAAAACGGCTTCTCCCGAGGGAGAAGCCATGGCTATTTATTACACCACTCTGTTTCTCATGTCACCGTTTATAAATGCCTCAATGTTCTTCATTACCTCGTCGCGACAGCGCACTCTTGCCTCGTACGCGCCCCAGGACATATGGGGAGTAAAGCAGACGTTAGGGTATCCCGCAATTTTCGCATAGGGGTGGTCTGCTCCAAACGGCTCTTTGGAATAAACGTCAACACAAAGTCCGCCGAGTTTACCACACTCTATCGCGTCAGCCAATGCCGCCTCGTCGGCGACAAGTCCGCGCGCCATGTTGACAAAGATCGCGTCAGGCTTCATTGACTTTATTCTCTGCTCATTTATAAGATTTTTAGTATCTGGGGTGAGGGGCGTGTGTACCGTGATAATATCTGCCTCACGGCAAAGTGTGTCTAAATCAACGCACTCGACGTCATCCGTTGGCGTTCTCTTATTGATTATCACACGGCAACCAAGCGCCTGCGCAACCCTACCAACCTGCGAGCCGATATTTCCATAGCCGACAATTCCCCAGGTCTTACCGCATATCTCGTGATATACGGGGGTGAGCATATTTGCAACTCCGCCGAGGGTATAGCTTCCGTCAGCTACAGCCTCTCTGTATTCATTCAGATGCGAGATAAGGCTAAGCACCATAGCGACGGTTATCTGCGCCACGCTCTGCGAGGAATAACCAACCACATTGCACACGGCGATTCCTCTCTCCTTGCAATACTGTATGTCGATATTGTCATATCCCGTCGCCATAATGCAGATGAGCTTCAGGTTCTTACATTCCGCCAGATTATGCGCGCCGACCTTTACCTTGTTTATGATTATCACGTCCGCATCGCCCGTATTTTGTGCAACCTCGTCGGGTGAGGTGGTTTGATAGATCGTCAGATCCCCGAGCCTCTCGAATACGGACAGATCCATATCCGCGCCAAGAGTTGACGCGTCAAGAACTTTTATTTTCATATTTGTGACCCTTCCTTTGACTCAATATAACAAAACCGAAGGTATTATCCTTCGGCTTTTGTTTTTGTTATCGAATTATTCGATAATCTCAATGACGTCCTCTTCGGAAAGCTTTTCGTCTATAAGATCCTCAACTGTCTCCTCAATGAGCTTGCTGTTCTTCTTCTTTCTGAAATAAAGAACTACTCCAACGATAGCCGCAATAGCAAGCAAAACGCCCAAAACGATGAGAACTATCTTAAGTGTGCTCGTCTTTTTCTTTTCAACTACTGTCATTTTTTTACCCTCCTTGAAAATCAGTATATTTCCTATTACTTTAATTATACATCAAGCTTTTTTTGTTGTCAATAGTTTAGTTTAATAAAATTTGCAAATATCTTCAAAATTTAACGCGCAATCTTGCGGCGCGATACCCTCTGCCCGCCAAATTTCAAGAAGCCCTGTCAACGCGTTGTCGAAAACGTTAAAGTCATCTTTTTTCAATATCCAAGCAATCTTCCCGACGGGCAGGATCCGCGCGAGAGACTTTATTGCGGGTGTTATTTCTTGATCGCATTTTTCAAGCAGCACGCCGAGCGTGATTTCGTCAAATTCGAGCATTTTTGCAGCCGCCTGATCAAGTCGGTCGATGCTTATCAACACCAAGGTCTCCGTCAGTAAATTGCAGGTCTTGAGATACTCAAGCGCACGCAAGGTTGTCTGAGCCGAACAATCCGCACGGATAACGAGTGGATTGAAGGTTTTGATACACTCTTGCGCCCCCTCGCGAAGCTCTTGGATATGCAGCATATTTTTCTCGTCTTCGCAGAGCTCTGCTCCACCCAATAGCTTTTCCCGCGCAAGACCTGCGTGGTATTTGTCGGGCATGATAAAATCAGTAGCTTGGCTTATGTCTATAACAGCTGCAAGATTATCCGCACAAGCCGTTTTGACGCTGAGAACAGGCTCAAGGACTTCCCCATCACCGCATTCACCGTAAAAGCCTTTCCATAAACTCTCGGGAGAGCTTTGTGTTATATTAATACTCTCTCCAAAAAGCTCGGATACGGCGAGATTCACGTCTCTGTAAATACCGCTTCCCGAAAAGCTTACGAGCGAGCGGCACAGCTCTCTGAATTTTTCATAGTCCGAGGCGTTTTCGCACGTATACCGTCTATCAGCTCCGCAGAGCGCAAGAATATGCGGTATATTATCAAGCTTATCGCAAAGATATTCGTATATATTGCTATGCACAAAAACACCCCCTTTTTGTTCTATTTTAACACACTTTCAGACAGTTTTCAAGGTCAAAAATAAATTTTCAAAATCTATATACAAAATTAAAAAAATGTGTTAAAATGAATTATAAAGACCTTTTGGGAGGGATATTATGTTTTTCTGCGATTACCACATTCACAGCGCATATTCCTTTGACGGCGACCCGTCCGCGACCCCCATTGCCATTTGCGAGGAGGCTATACGCAAAGGTATTACCGATATTGCAATTACAGACCACCTTGAAGCAAACTCCGATGCGGAGGGGCTCTATCCTCCCTATAATGCCAAGGCCGCCTTTGATGCTATTATACACGCAAAGGAGCTTTACTCCAAAAAGCTTAATATTGCTTACGGAATAGAGATAGGTCAGGCAAATCAATATCCCGACGTTGCAAACGGTCTTATTGCCGAATTCCCATTTGAATTTGTTTTAGCATCAGTCCACAGTCTCAGAGGTATGCAGGATTTTTACTATCTGGATTACCCGTCAATGACTGAGGAAGAAATAAAAAGACTTTATTTTGCTTATCTTGACGAGGTTATTGAGAATATAAACACACTCAACAAGGTAAGCTCAATAGCCCATATCACATACCCCCACCGATATATCGCTCAAGCGGGACTCACATTTGACGCGTCTCCGTTTGCAGACAAGCTTGCCGAGGTCTTCTCGGTCATGATATCCAAGGAAATAGCGCTTGAGATAAACTCCTCAACCCACGCAAAGGGTCTTGGATTTACAATGCCCTCCAAGGAAATTCTCTCAATATACAGAGAATGCGGCGGCAGACTCATAACGCTCGGCAGCGACGCTCATTCAGTCTCGGCTATGGGAGGTTCTGTTCCCTACGCCGCTGAGCTTGTAAAGTCCTTGGGATTTGATAGCGCAATGGTTATAAGAAACTCGCAAAAGGAACTCATAAAACTTTAATTTGAAAGGACACACACAATGGATCTGTCAAATTTCAGCCTTATATATCCAAGTGAACAATCAAAGCAGGAGCACCTTTCCGGAGCCAAACTTCCCGACAATGATATGTACACTCTCCAGGAGCTTGGGCTGCTTGAAATATTCGACCTGAAAAGCTCCGAGCTTTCAGACTATTTTACAACTGACGTAGCGGTAATGGAATACCGTATGGGAATATTCCGTGATATGATGGACAACCCCGTAATATCCGAGACCTTTAACAAGGTCATTCCCGTGGTTCAGGATATAACCGAGCTTCGCCGTCTCGAAGCGGACAGCGGCAACACGGACGATTATCTGTCCAGCATTACGGAAATTGAGCTTTATATCTCCTGCGTTGATATTCTCAACGAGGGACTATCGAAGGCTCGCGACAACGTAAAGAGCGAGGCATTCAAAAACCTTGCGCAGAGAGTTTCAGAGCTTGCGGAATCCGAGTATTACTCCGAGCTTAACCAAAAGCTCTCCGAGCTTACCCGCAGAGTCCGTGAGATAAAGAGCGTGACGGTAGGAGTAAACCTTGACTCACAGCTCCGCCCCGAGTACGCGGGCGTCTTGTCGGTCAACTCTCAACCCTTTAAGTCGGGAGACGCGCTTGACAAGATTCTCCGTCTCAACTTCAAGGATGACGAGTACACCTGCATAGCAAATCTTGTTCCGTTCTCCAAAAAGCAGTCGGACAATCAGAAAACCGCCATGTCCAACGCATTTAATTCCGCCATAAACGACGTGTATAAATCCTCTCTCCGTTCGTGGAAAAAGATAGTTCAGTCTTACGTGCTTGAAAACACCGACTTTCTTATAGAGCTTTTGCCCGAGATAGAGTTCATCGTCAAGGGCGCGGCGCTTCTCTCCACTCTTGAGAGCCGCGGATTTGACCTTTGTATTCCCACATTTGCTCCGCTTGATGACAGAAGATTCGTAGCTGACGAGCTTTATAATCCCGTTGTAGCTCTTAAGCTCCCCGAAGGCGAGGAGATAGTCGCCAATGATATAAACTTTACGAGCGATGATTCACTTATCTACGTTCTGACAGGTCCCAACCGCGGAGGAAAGTCAGTCATCACCTGTGCGATAGGTATTGGCTTTGCTATGATGCAGCTCGGTATGTTCTTCCCTGCAAAGAGCGTCTGCGTAAGCCCCGCAGATGCAATCTACACTCATTTTCCCACCGGTGCTAACGATACTATTGACAAGGGACGTCTTGGCGAGGAGTGCGCGCGTCTGGTCGAAATATTTGACAACGTGACAAAATACAGTCTTGTACTGCTTGACGAGTCCCTCTCGTCCACAGGCTCTTACGAGGGCTCGTATATCGCGTCCGAGGTGCTTTCGGGATTTGCTATCGTAGGTTGCCGCTGTCTTTTCGCTACCCACCTGCATGAGCTTGCGGCAGAAATTGACTCCATAAACGAGATTTCAAAGCAGCGTGGCGGCTCGCACATAGATACTCTTATTGCGGGTATCGACGATGGCAAGCGCTCGTTCAAGATATACCGCGCAAAGCCCGACGGAAAGAGCTACGCGCGAGACATTGCAAGCAGATACGGTCTTACGTTTGATAAGATAATAGAAAAGATTGAAAAATAAATTTAAAAACGCCTCGTGCTTTTTTGCACAAGGCGTCTTTTGTTTGTCAGTTTCCAGTTATAAGCATGGCTCTGCACAAAAGCTCTGCCATAACTCCTCTCGTTATATCCTTGCCCGCTTCAATGCTTCCGTCACCGCTTTGAATAACTCCAAGCGCGTGGAGAGACACGACTGCTCTCTCCGACCACGCGGGAATACTTGATGCGTCCGAAAATACGGGCTTTATTTCAGGTTCGGAATAGCCAATTATATTGCTCAATATAACAGCCGCCTCGGATAACTTTATGGTTTCATCGGGACAGACATATATCTCTCCGTCCTTTTTCGTGCCGCTGATATATCCTTTAGAGTACGCAAGCGCAATATACCCCTTCATTTCGGGGCGTATATCACTGTCATCAAAAAATCCCGTGTTCGCAACGTCGGGAACGTTCTTTATACCAAGCGCGGTCATCGCGGTCACTATAAACTCCGCTCTGCTTACCGGTGTGTCCGGTTTAAAGTAGAAATAATCTCCCACCTGCACGCCGTTCATAATACCGTCCTCGGTAAGACTAATCGCATAGGTATGTATATCGGTATCTATAAGGTCGCTGTACGTGACGGATACCGAGGGCACGGAAACCGTGATTGAAACCTCAGTCGATGCGCTGTAATTTCCGTATTTATCACGGACTACGTACTCAAAGGAGTCCTTGCCCGAGTAATTTTCGAACGGAATATACGTATACGTGCCGTAGCTTTTATCAAGCATCCTTATAGCGCCGTCCTCGGGGTATTTTACAATTTCAAATATCAGCTCGTCGCCGTCTGGGTCATATCCGCAAAGCACTCCCGATGCGCTGATGTTTTTGTGAGTTTCCATATTGAGAGATGCGTAAGACGCGTTTGACGTTGAGGGCGCAGAGTTAGCCGAGCTTATAAGATATATCTTACATTCCGTCTCGTACGCGCTACCGTTTACACGGAACTTAAAGCTCGCGTAGTTTCCAAAGCCTCCCGCCTCACAAAAGGTTATTTTTGAAATATCGTCTCCGGATATTTTTTGCCCTTCCGTCATAGGCTGAGTACCGCAATAGAGCGTACCGCTCGTTGCCTCGGGGAGAGCTGTTATCTGAATGTTGTCAATATCCGAAAGGTTCATGCCGCGCAAGAAGCTTTCCTCGGTAAAATTAAGGGTTTGACCTTTGAGTCCGGCAACTCTCATGTCCGTCTGCGCCGCAAGCACTCTCAAGCCATAGGATATAACGGATAAAGGCGCTCCACCCGTATTTTCTGCGGCAGATACACAAATACATGTAGCAGAAACAAGAAATATCATTATCAACGAGCAGACAAAAATTCTAAAAATTCTTTTCATAAAGACCTCCCAACAAATTCATTGATATATTATATTTTCCACCATTCCCGATTATTACGTTAAAAGAACTCAAATATTAACAAAACATTCTTATAATTTGACAGAAAATATGCTATAATGAGTGTATCATCACAAAAGGAGGATACTATGGAGATTGTTATTGGCAGTCAATATGCGGGCAGAACTCTGCTCTCCTATCTCAAATTCACTCTGAAAATATCCTCCGCTTATATCACAAGACTGAAGCAGGACGAGCACGGGCTTGAGATAAACGGCAGGCACGTGACGGTAAGATATATACTTCAGGCGGGAGATATTCTGCACGTCAATATTGACGATAGCTTTGATAGAGCAAATCAAAATATTGAGCCTATTGATATACCGCTGGAAATTATATACGAGGACAATGATCTTTTGATAATCAACAAGCCTCCCTTTATGCCAACTCACCCATCGCACAACCATCACAGCGATACGCTTGCAAACGCAGTAGCGCATCTTTATAAGACTCGCGGACTTCCCTTTATTTTCCGTCCCGTCGGCAGACTTGACAAAAACACCAGCGGAATAGTCGTGCTTGGCAAAAATATGCCCGCGGCGGGACATTTTACAAAGGAAAGACAGAGCAACCGCGTACAAAAAAGCTATATTGCCATAGTGTGCGGTGAAATGTCCGAGGACATGGGAGAGATAACCACACCTCTCAAGCGCCAGGCGGAAAGCATAATAATTAGAACAGTCTGCGATCCCGATGATGAGGGCGCGATGAACGCTCATACCATATGGGAAAGGCTTTACTCAGGACACGGGATAAGTCTTGTCCGAGCTTACCCAAAAACCGGCCGCACACACCAGATAAGAGTACATCTTGCGTCTATCGGACATCCTATTTTAGGAGATGATATTTACGGAATCGAGTCTGAATACATACAAAGACACGCTCTTCATGCCTACACGCTCCGCTTCTCTCTGCCATTTTCCGAGCAGATAAAAACAGTTGACGCGAGCATCCCCGAGGATATGAAGTCCGCTTTTTTTGAAATCACGGGAGAGGATATTTCCCATTACCTCAAGTATCGAAAGGAATATTATGAAGAAAAATAAACAAGTTCAAGAGACCGAGCAATCCCCTGATTATATCGGTACAAAGGAGTTTTCGGAGCTTCCTAAAACCGAGCGGTGGATGTGGGATGCAGTACCTAAAAAATACGAGCGCATACCCTTGTTTGCAAAAATTATATTTGCAATATCCATACTGTGTCTTGTAATCTATATTATCGCTATTATAAACGCGGAATTTGCTGACATTTTCAACTCTACCGTAGGCGTTGGAGTAAGATTTATCGCGGCAAAAATATCAGGCATACTGCCGTTTTCAATAGCTGAATTTTTCCTTATCGCCATTTTTCCCGCCGCAACAGGCTATATAATATACGCGATAAAGAAAAGAAGCTTTACATGGAAAATGGTTGCGTCGGTCCTCTCAGTACCGGTGTCTATAGTGCTTCTTATATTCTCAATGTTCGTTTTAACTCTTGGCACGGGATACAGAACCCCCACGCTTGACACAAAGCTTGAATTTGAAGAGACCACCGTCACAAAGGAAAATCTGCAGCAAACGGCAGAATATCTGGTCGAGAATATCAACCAGCTGAGCGAGGAAATGAATTACGGCACGGACGGATTTTCAGAAATGCCGTACAGCTTTTCAGAGATGAATAAAAAGCTTATATCGGCATACGATAGATTTTCTCAAAATTATAACGTTCTGACGACTTATAAAAGCAAATTAAAGCCCGTTATGATGAGCAAGCCTATGTCTTATATGCACACGCTCGGTATATACACGTTCTTTACGGGAGAAGCAAACATCAATATTGATTTTCCCGATTACACTATTCCTTACACCTCGGCGCACGAGCTTGCGCATCAGAGAGGTATAGCCCGCGAGGACGAGGCTAATATGATAGCTTTTCTTGTGTGTATGGAGTCAGACGACGCATATATACGTTATTGCGCGTATCTCAATATGTATGAATACGTTGCAAACGCGCTTTACCAGACTAGTCCCGAGGCGTATCGAGAGGTAAACGCAAAGCTCAACGCAAAAACCCGCGCTGAGCAGGTGGCTTACAGCCAGTTTTTCAATCAATACAGGAATTCGGGAGCAAGCAAGGTCTCGTCCGCGGTAAACGACACTTTTCTGAAGGTTCAGGGTACGGAGGGTGAGATCAGCTACAATCTCGTAGTCGAGCTGACGGTTGCATACCTTAAAACCGAGAACATCATAGACTAAAAAAATTCAAAAAATCAATAACACATTATCGCTGCACAGCATACAATGTCTGTGTGGCGATTTTTTTATTTTAAGTTGTTTTCGTTTTGAATTTTTCTCTCGGCAAATTGTTTAAAATTCACCTGAAAAAACCTCAAAAATGACAAATTTTTTGCTTGGTTTACTGCTCGATTTTATGTCGTACTATATATACATTTGATATAACGACATTATTTGTGACTGAAATTGATATTTTGTTCTTATTTTATTCACTTTTGCTTGGTTTTGGATATTTTATATTCATTTTTGACGTGATATTCGTGTTATATAGAACAAAAGTGCCGATGGCACTACGACAAGAAATACAATTTTATACGACAAAAAACAAGGAAAAAATTTACTTTTTTAAATGTTAATTAATTGTAAACATGCGCGAAAATCTATTTACAAAAATACATAAATATGGTAAAATATATACATACCCGCGAATGCAAAAAACGACAAAATGTTTTATAAATATACAAGGCGTGCGGAATTGCGAGTATCTTCTCCCCAAAGATACAAATCCCCATTAAATTCAGCACCCTTCCCCATGACAAAATACAGCCCAGAGGCAGAAACAGAGGTAGAGACATGGATAAGATCTTGGTCAGAGGCGGCAATACACTTCACGGTACAGTAGCAATCGGAGGAATGAAGAATTCTGCTCTTCCGGTTATTTCCGCATGCGTTCTCACAAGGGAGACCTGCATAATCGACAATATCCCCATGGTAAGCGACATTAAGCTCCTCCTTGAGATTCTTTCCTCGATAGGAGCTGAGGTTCGTATGCTCTCAAATACCTCTGTTCAGATAAACTGCAAAAACATTACTCCCTGCTCCTCTCCCGACGAGTTGGCATCCCAGCTTCGCGGATCGTCCTACCTCCTCGGCGCAGAGCTTGGCAGATTCGGTGAGACCAGCGTGGTTCTCCCCGGTGGATGCAAGATAGGTGCAAGACCTCTTGATTTTCACATGAAGGCATTTGAGGCGCTCGGCGCACAGTGCTCTATCGTAAACGGTCACCTCACGGCAGAGGCTATAAACGGTCTGCACGGCAATACAATTTTCTTTGACAAGGTATCCGTTGGCGCAACCGTAAACGCTATTCTCTCCTCCGTTCTCGCAGAAGGCACGACAGTAATTGAAAACGCAGCTCGCGAGCCTCACATAGTTGACCACGCAGTATTCCTCAACGCATGCGGCGCAAACATTATGGGGGCAGGTACGAGTGTTATCAAGGTCAAGGGTGTTTCCGAGCTTCACGGATGCCGTTATTCTAT
>JAZNWS010000047.1:0-4139 GCA_045593485.1 Eubacteriales bacterium
ATCGCGCGAGTATTCCTCAAAAACCCGCCCATACTAATTCTTGACGAGGCGACAAGCGCTCTTGACAACGCGACCGAGATACTTATTCAGGAGGCGCTTGACGAGCTCTGCCACGGCAGAACGACAATAGTCGTCGCGCACAGACTCTCAACTATAAAGAACGCAGACGAGATAGCGGTAATATCCGAAGGCTGTGTGCTTGAGCAGGGAACACACGACCAGCTCATAGAGCTTGACGGTATGTACGCGGGACTTTATAAGCAGCAGTTCCGTCAGTAATAAAAAGGGAACGGCATTAGCCGTTGCCTGATTTTTATTTATAGAATCTGATAGATTTGATATACATTACGTCGCCGACCTTACACGCGCCGAATGGGTCTATTCGGACATTGTGGATCTCGCCCTGCCACAGCTGGATGCCTGCAAGAGCAAAGGTCGCTGTGTGGTATTGCCCGTTGGGATAGCTGAGATAGGCTACGGCAGAGGAAAGCTCTGTTGCATCCGTCACCGCGCCTGCGCAAAGGAATATTTGCATATTGTTGTACGGCTCGTATGTGTTTGAGGCAGGAAGCATATACTCTATCTCAACATACTTATAATTCTGCGCGTAAAAGCTTTCACCGAAAAGGGATATGTCAAAGGTAAAGTAAGGATCGTGTCCCTCGCTGATATCCACTCTCAGCCCGTTATTTGTAACGGTTGTGCTGCAACGCCTGAAGTCCTTAAGATAGCTTTGGATTTGGGGATCTGTAAAGTCAAATACCAGGGGCTCGTCTGTCTTGGGTATTTCGGGCTGATTGGGTATTTCGGGCTTCTCGCCGTCGCCCCACACGTAGTCAAGCCAATCAAGACGCTTGTAGAGCCAGTCTGACAAGAAATCTACCGCGTCGGCGTGACAGGTAAATTTAGCGTGACAGTCCGTGCAATGATGGAACAGGAGGGAGCGGTTCCAATGCGCATAATCTTTTTGGTAGTATTGACCGTAAAGCGCGCACATAACGTTAAGATTGTTCGCGACTCCGTAAAGCTCGTCAACGTGCTCATCCCAGACGTCCTTTATCATATCCTCGAACCACGGCAGATTTCCGAACAGAACGAATATCGTATTGACTCGCATACCGTCGCTGTAGGTGAAGTTTGTAGCGTAGTAATCGTAGGGAGAGTGGGTGGAGTCGTACTTTGTGTTTGCCATCGAAAAGTCAAAGTCCCACGGAGGACCGAGAGTGAGTCGTCCGTCGCCCTCGGGGCTTAAGTCAACGTACATATTGAACGTTCCCGCATCAAGATTTTTGACTATCTCGTCAAGTATACAAAGACGCACGCAAGCATCTATATTGAACACCGCGTCAATAGTCTCTATCTGCTTTTCCTGTGTAGTCTTACCCTTAAATTGAGTTTTGAGGGAAAGATTTCCTTGTCTGTCAAGAGAATAGTAGGTGTTTTCATATATTGCGCGTCTTATTACCTCGTACACACCCTCAACGTATTTTTTGACGTATGTCATTTGAGCGTTCGTATAGTCCCCGCCCGAAAGCGAGAAATTTCCGCCGCCCGCATAGGACGTCACGCCGTTTCTGTCGGTTGCGTAAAGGGTAGTGCCGATAGATACCGTGTTGGGCTCGTCGGTGCGGCCGCCCTGACCCACGAGAAGATATCCTATCTCAAGAGAGGTGTCGGTGTCCTCGCGCTCGTATATATTTACTCGGTTTCCGTCTATCTGTGTCTGCTCGCAGAGCAGATAAACTCCCTGATACCTGTTATTTATATATACCTCGACGGGCGTGAAATCGGATGAGAAATATTTGCCCTCGTTGAGTATGTCCGCCATACTGAAGGTAGAGAACGTGCGGAGCATCGTGGAATCGAAATAATCCGCAAGCAGTACCCAGCTCTTGAATTTCTTACCATTGTTGAGTCCGAGTACGTTTTGCTTTTTATCAAATTTTATGCGGTAGGGCTTTTTAGGTGCGCCTGCTGTGGAGTTCCCGCGCAGGCGGATGCCTGCAGTTATATCCGTAAATACAAACTCATCGCTACAGTTTGACAGGGTTATTGTGGCAAAGGTATAATTTTCCGTGGAGCTTATGCCCGCGCCTCCCGTGTTTACGTCAATTCGAGGAAGCGTTGAGGGCTTGACGTCGGCTGTAGTCAGTGTATCACCGCAGCCCGTACACATACTGTACTTGTAGATGTGTCCCATAGGGGGAATCTCTGTTTGCGCAGACATGACAAGCTTACATCTTGAGCAATACGTTCCTCCCTCAAGTCCGGGATCAGTGCAGGTGGGGGGCACGTAATCAGCGCTTATTTCCGAGTGACCGAGCGCGTCAACGAGTGATTCTCCGCAGACGGTACATATCTGTGGAGTCGTACAGGTAGCGACGGCTCCGGGAGAGTGTCCCTTTGCGCCTTCAACGACAGCCTTGCATACCGAGCAGGTTATGGACGTTGTGCAGCTAACCTTACCCTCGGGGGTGTGGGGAATAAGCTCAAGCTGGGTTTGTTCAAGTATAGCTCCGCAATCAAGACAAATCTTTATATCTATACCGTGCTCCGAGCAGGTAGATCTGCTGAAATTCTGCCATTTGGTGTTCTCGTGAGCGCAACCGTAGCCGCAGATCCCACATATATCCGTGTCGCCTTTTTGGTGCTCTGTCGGGGATGTGGTCAAATCACACCCGGTACATTTCTGCCAATGCCTATATTCGTCCGCCTCGTAAGACATATTCCAGATATGCCCCTTTGCCGCAAGTGTCACCTGCTCAAGAATGACGGCATCACAAACAGAGCATACCGCTCCGTCCGAAATTCCCGTCTCAAGACAGGTCGCGGGAGTGCCATTTACGGTCACGGGTGTATGTGCGAGCCTTGCGGTTTTTGCGGGAGCGAGAATTATCTCTCCACACTCGGAGCATTTTTTGCCCTCGGTATATCCGTCCGAGGTGCAGGTCGCTGGAACGGCGGGAATGATCTGTTCTGTGTGTATATGGTTTTCTGTGTTTGGTTCGTCGTTCGGGGACTGTGAGGGTTTCTTTCCCGAGTCTTGAGGGTCACTGCACGCGGACAGGCATAATGATGCGGCAATTATCAGAATAAGTGCTAGGATTATGTAGATGCGTTTGCCGAAAAATGCTTTCATGATGACCTCCCAAATAATAAATTTCCAATTATATATTACACTATTTTATAGTATATGTCAAGAGC
Source organism: Eubacteriales bacterium (assembly GCA_045593485.1). GTDB lineage: Bacteria > Bacillota > Clostridia > Oscillospirales > CAG-272 > SVTX01. The sequence goes on from JAZNWS010000047.1 coordinate 3,205, forward strand.
TGTATGTTCCCGTTGACAAATTCGTGTAGATGAGGTATAATAAACTAAATACTGTGTAAAGAGGGATTTTTATATGAAAATAATTACAGTAAGCCGTCAGTTTGGAAGCGGTGGCAGAGAGCTTGGACGCAGACTTGCCGAGAAGCTCGGATTTGATTATTACGATCAGGAAATTATAACGGCAATTGCAAAAAACTGCCCGTTTGATGAGGGCTACGTTGAAAAAACGCTTGAGGAAGGCGGCTGGCAGACTATGACGCTCAACTGCGGTTGCTCGCTCGACGGCTTGGTCGCCGTGCAGAATCTCCAGACGGAAATTATCGCCGAGGAGAGAAGAGTGCTTGAGGGCATCGCGGCTCGCGGCAGAGACTGTGTGGTCGTAGGACGCAACGCCGACGCGTTTCTCACACAGGAACAGCTGCTCAAGGTGTTTGTTTGCGCTACTATGGAGTCTCGTGTTGAAAGATGTATGAAGCACCTCAGAGAAGACGAGAAAAATATCACTCCTCAGAAAATGGAGAGAAAGATACGCCGAGTTGACAAAAACCGAGTTCGCACAGCCGAATTCTTCTCGGAATCGGGCTGGGGAATCCCCGAAAATTACAATGTCGTCGTCAATACAACGGGATGGGATATAGACGAGCTTTCGATGGTTCTTGCTGGATTTTCTGAAAAATGGTTTGATAAGACCGAGAAAAAGGCTTGATTAAAACCCGTGTCTGCATAACAGACACGGGTTTTAATTATTTTATTTTGCCATATATATCCTCAGTTAGTGCGCAAATTTGCGCCGCCTCGTCAGGCGCGCAGGTCTTGAGAGTGGTCTTTTTCGGCAAGCCCCAAATATCAAAAAATGAAGGACCGATCCACTCATTTTTGCCACAGTCCTCAAAAAGTCCGCGCAAAATACAAAGGCTGGCACGTTTAGGACTCAT
>JAZNWS010000048.1:0-2239 GCA_045593485.1 Eubacteriales bacterium
GATCTTTTTGTTGTAATAATCGAGGGTCTCTTGCTCTTTTGCATCGTTTCTGGCATTTATTTTATTGATAAATTCAAAGCGCGAGGGCTTACGCTCCATCTCCTCGTCTCCCTGCGGACAGATAAATGCGTAGCACTTGAAGATCAGCGCAAGATTAAGCGCGGTATATGCCAGCATAAGTAAAACAAGTAGCGAATAAAGGAAGCTCAGGTCGTTCTGAATGAAATCAAACGGCAAAAATAAAAATAACTGAAACAGATTATAGATGCCTACGAAAATCATATTTCTGAATGCCTTTACGCGTATATCAGGAAATTCAACGCGGCGGGCAAGGTCTGCTATTCCGTACAAAAGCGCGAAATTAAATATAAGCTCAACAGCAAATTCAATTATCTCAAAGGTATCCTTGATCCACTCCATATTTGCGAGCATTCCAAGACCTAAAAGCGTGTCGATACCCGCAAAGCTCTCAAAGAACGAGCAGAATATCATAAGCACGCAGGCAATTATAGCGTAAAGGAATGCGGGACCGTATTTTCTGAGCTCCGAAAGAGCCCAGAACATCATAACGTATCCTATCAGCATTCCGATAAAGCTATACGTTCCGAGCATTGAAAATATTGCCGCGATAAAGTATCCTAAAAACAGTATTCCAAATCCCATATCAAAGCCCTTTAGTTTGCGGAATTTGCGCCGCAGCAATTCTTGTATTTTTTACCCGAGCCGCAGGGACAGGGCTCGTTTCTTCCGACCTTACTTGATGTTTTGGGCACATTTACCTTTTTTACGGTGGTTTTCTTTTCACCGCCCGCAAAGCCCGCGGTTATAGGATTTGCGACCTGAACTCGCTTTATCTCCATCTTGGGTCTGGGTACGATTGAAAGAAGCGTTCTTACCGTTTTTTCTCTTATCTCGTCTACCATTACGTCGAACATGTCGCCGCCAATGATACGGTATTTTGTGACGGGATCTCTGTGGGCGTAGGACTGGAGTCTGATGGTATCCTTGAGGTCGTCCATCGCGTCGATATGCTCCATCCAGGCGCGGTCAACGTTCTGAAGCAGCACCGCTCTCTGTATCTCAAGATACTGCGCTTCGCCGAAGAGCTGTTCCTTTTCCGCATACTTTTGAAGCGCTTTGTCACCGAGAATGTGAACTATATCCTCTGCCGAGAGTTTGGAGAGCTGTTTTTCATCGAATACAAGGTCGTCCTCGTCGCAAACATATGTGAGATCTGCGCGGAGCGCGTCAAGATCCCAAGACATAGGCTCGCTGTCTCCAAGATGCGAGCGAACGATGTCGTTTATGCTGGATACGATAAGCTTTTTGATTGTTTCCTTGATTCCGTCGCCGCCGTCGAGAACGTCTTTTCTCTGCTTATAGATGATAGTTCTTTGCTGGTTCATTACGTCGTCGTAGGAGAGGACGTACTTACGGCGCTTGAAGTTGGTATCCTCAAGGCTTGCCTGCGCTCCCTCTATTCTGTTGGAGAGGATACGGGCGTCGATGGGGGTGTTCTCGTCAAGGCCCATTTTGTCTACGAGTCCGATAAGCTTATCCGAGCCGAAAAGTCTCATAAGGTCGTCCTGAAGCGACAGATAGAATCTTGATTCACCCGGGTCGCCCTGACGTCCCGCACGTCCGCGGAGCTGATTGTCTATACGACGGCTCTCGTGTCTTTCCGTGCCGAGTATGAAGAGTCCGCCGACAGCCTTGACCTGCTCTGCCTCGGGGGCGATCTCCTGCTTGTATTTTTCGTAAAGCTCGGAGAATATCTCTCTTGCCTTGAGTATTTCGGGGTCCTCTGTGACAGATGTTCCGTTTGCCTCGGCGATTATCTCGTCGGAAATATCCATGGAGCGCATTTCTTTCTTTGCAAGGAACTCCGGATTTCCGCCGAGCATAATATCCGTACCACGTCCCGCCATATTGGTGGATATGGTGACCGCGCCAAGCTTACCTGCCTGCGCGACTATTTCGGCTTCCTTTGCGTGATACTTCGCGTTGAGGACGGTGTGAGGAATTCCAACGCTTCTGAGCTTGCGCGAAAGCTCCTCAGACTTTTCTATGGAAACCGTACCCACAAGCACGGGCTGTTCCTTTTCGTGACATTCGCGTATCTGCTCAATAATTGCGTTGTACTTTCCGTTTACGGTTTTATAAACTCTGTCATCGTGGTCGTGCCTTATCATAGGCTTGTTTGTGGGTACTTCCACAACGTCAAGCTGATATATCTCGC
>JAZNWS010000049.1:0-1740 GCA_045593485.1 Eubacteriales bacterium
TATTCCCCACTGCTGCCTCCCGTAGGAGTCTGGACCGTATCTCAGTTCCAATGTGGCCGTTCAACCTCTCAGTCCGGCTACCGATCGTCGACTTGGTGAGCCGTTACCTCACCAACTATCTAATCGGACGCGAGCCCATCCTTGCGCAATAAATCTTTGCCAACTGTACGATGCCGTACTATTGGGTCATGCGGTATTAGCGTTCGTTTCCAAACGTTATCCCCCACGCAAGGGCAAGTTGCTCACGCGTTACTCACCCGTCCGCCACTAAGCTATGTCATCTTCCGCCCGAAGGCCTCCGTCAACATATCTCCGTTCGACTTGAATGTGTTATGCACGCCGCCAGCGTTCATCCTGAGCCAGGATCAAACTCTCGATAAAATTGTATTAACTCGCATGCCTCTCGGTATGCGCTTCAATCATAATCGAGCTTTCTTTCTTAGCTTTCTTACTTTTGTTTGAGTTGTATTTTTTTCTCTCAGAATTGCGAGATTCTTTCGCACTATGCTTTTTTGCTTTGTACTTCTTAATCTCTTGTTGTTCAATTTTCAATGATCGATCTCGCTCCCCGCTTCTCGCGGACAGCTTTGTTATTATATCACACACCCCTCCGCCTTGTCAAGTACTTTTTTTAACTTTTTTCGGCCTTTTTGCATGCGACTAGAATATATTATCACACTTTCTTTACCTTGTCAATACCTTTTTTTAAAATTTTTTCAAAAAAATTCAAAAAATATCAAATCGCAAAGCCGCCGTCAAATCCGATGACCTGTCCCGTTAAAAATCCGCTTTTTTCGGTGGCTATCAAGAAAATAAACTCCGCTGTCTCCTCTGCGCTTCCTATTCGGCAGACGGGGGTCTCCTCTTTAAGATATTCGACCGTTTCTTCATCGAGATGTTTATTCATATCGGTATCTATAACGCCCGGCTCGACGCAGTTTACGCATATTCCCGACGGGCCAAGCTCCTTGGCGAGCGCCTTAGTAAGCCCTTCGATCCCCGCCTTTGACGCGGAATAAGCGACCTCACAGGACGCGCCCGTTTTGCCCCACATCGAGCCGACGTTTACTATCCTGCCGAAATGCTGAGATATCATCGTCCTTGCGACCTCACGGCTGACGAAAAACGCGCCGCTGAGGTTTGTATTCATTATTTTATAATAATCGGCGTCCGAGATATCGGTTATAAGCCCCGACGCAGAGATACCCGCGTTATTGACGAGGATATCCACGCCGCCCATAGACGAGATCGCCTCTGCTACCGCCTTTTTTACGGCTTCGGGGTCGGAAACGTCCGCCTTGAATGCGAGCGCGCCCGTTTTTGCGGAAAGCTCAAGCGCCGCAGAGTCGCTATTATTATATATGAAGGAAACGTTAAATCCCTCTTTCGCAAATTTTTCAACGCAAGCTCTGCCGATACCACGCGAGCCACCTGTTATAAGAACCCTTCCCTTTGCCATTTTTATCTCCATTTTCTTTATTTATTATCGTACCACGTTTCTCCGACAGTGAGTTCGACCGAGAGTAAGACGGGCAAGGACACGGCGTGTTCCATCTCCTCGCGGAGTATTTTCGCGGCTCTGTCGGCGCAGTCCTTATGCGCTTCAACGACCAGCTCGTCGTGTACCTGCAATATCAGGTGGGCATCTATTCCCTCTTTTTTCAGGCGTTCTCTGACATTTATCATAGCCACCTTGATTATATCGGCGGCAGTTCCCTGGATCGGGCTGTTCATCGCCAC
>JAZNWS010000050.1:0-7260 GCA_045593485.1 Eubacteriales bacterium
TGATTGACATAACACTTTATTTATGATAAAATATAAAGAGAACTAATAAGAATACGAAAGGCAGAGAATGTCTATGAAAAAAACCATAAAAAGACCCGAGCTGCTCTCTCCCGCGGGCAACTTTGAAAAGCTCCGCGCGGCGCTGCTTTACGGTGCGGACGCGGTGTACTGCGCGGGTGTAAACTTCGGTATGCGCTCGGCGGCAGATAATTTTACGGTCGAGGAGCTGCGCGAGGCGGTCAGATACACTCACGAGCGAGGAAAAAAGATATATCTTACTCTTAATACTATGCCTCACGGCGACGAATATGCCGACCTTGAGAAATTTATTCTTGAGATAAAGGACTTTGGAATAGACGCGTTCATAGTTGCAGACCTTGGCGTTATTTCGCTTATAAAGAGAGTTGCGCCCAATATGGAGATACATATCTCCACGCAGGCGAGCATTGTTTCTCCCGAGGCGGCAAGAGCGTATGCCTCTCTTGGTGCAAAGAGACTTGTGCTTGCGCGCGAGCTTGATTTTAATGAAATAAAGGCGATACGGGACGGACTTGACGACGATGTTGAGCTTGAAGCCTTTATTCACGGCTCTATGTGCGTGTCGTACAGCGGTAGATGTATGCTCTCGCAGATGCTCACGGGCAGAGACGGAAACAGAGGCAAATGCACTCAGCCTTGCCGCTGGAACTACGTAGTATATGAGGAAAAGAGACCCGACACACCCATACCGATCGAGCAGACAGAGCTTGGCACGTTTATTATGTCCTCAAAGGATATGTGTACCATTGAGCATATTCCCGAGCTTATGGAGAGCGGCATAGATTCCTTCAAGATAGAAGGAAGAATGAAATCCGCCTACTACACCGCCGTTGTGACCAATGCGTACAGAATGGCGATAGATGCGTATCTCGCCGACCCCGAAAATTACGTATACAATCCCGATTGGTACAGAGAGCTTGACAGCGTATCCCACAGAGAATACTGCACGGGATATTATCTTGACAAGCCGATAGAGAATCATCAGCTCGCGACGCAGAACGGTTATATACGCGAAAAAGCATATTTTGCCACGGCGACAGACTATAATGAACAAGAGGCGGCTAGTTTGTCAGGTCTTGGCGTTGAGCTTGAAAACCAAAACGGCAGACTTTACAGATTCATACAGAGAAACAAGGTGTCTCTCGGTGACAGTGCGGAGATAATATCTCCGTCACAGATAGGCAAGCCGTTTGCCGTCACGGAGCTTTACTCACAAAAGGGCGAGGCTATACTCTCTGCTCCCCATCCGTCAATGATATTCTGGTGCAGAGTACCCTTTGAGGTGAGCGAGGGAGATATTATGAGATCAGGAGACTGATATGATCGAGATATTAAAGAGTATTCTTTTTGGAATAGTGGAGGGAGTGACCGAGTGGCTGCCCGTATCAAGCACGGGACATCTCATTCTGCTCGGCGAGTTTCTCAAGCTCAACGTTGCCCCTGAGCTTGGCGCAACCTTTGCCGAGGAGTACGGCAGTATGTTCGAGGTGGTTATACAGCTCGGAGCTATACTTGCCGTTGCGGTAATATATTTCCAAAAGCTCAACCCCTTCTCAAATAAGAAAACTGACGTTGAGAAAAAGGGCACGTGGAAGCTCTGGGGGAAGGTCGTTATAGCGAGTATTCCCGCGGCGCTCGTGGGTGTCGTCGGAGACAAGCTGCTTGAAAAAATAACGGGCAAGGATATCGACGGCTGGATATTCAACTGGAAAACCGTCGCGGCAGCGCTCATAATCTACGGAATTTTGTTTATAGTGATTGAGAAATTTCACAAGAATAAGGCATCCGTTGAGCGAGTTGAGGACATAAGTATAACTCAGTCCTTGGCTATAGGCTGCTTTCAGGTGCTTTCCATAGTTCCCGGCACGTCGCGCTCGGGCTCGACCATACTCGGCGCGAGAATGATAGGTGTGTCACGTCCTGCGGCGGCTGAGTTTTCCTTCTTCCTCGGAATCCCCGCGATAGCGGGAGCGGCTCTTATTAAGGGCGCGAGCTTTGTAAAATACGTTATAGAAACCAACGTCAGCATTCCCACAACGGCGGTTTTGGCTCTTATCACAGCGACAGTTGTTTCCTTTGCAGTGTCTATGGTGGTTGTCAGATTCCTTGTGGACTTCGTGAAAAAGCACAGCTTTATTCCTTTTGGAATTTACAGGATCGCGCTTGGCGCGCTCGTAATAATATACTTCCTTGTCAGAGGCTAAACAATGGAAAAATTAACTTTAAAATACCCTATAATAGTTGAGGGTAAATATGACAAAATAAAGCTTTCGTCAATTATTTGCGGCACGATAATCACGACGGACGGCTTCGGGCTTTTCAAAAACAGCGAGAGGCTGTCGCTTCTCAAAAGACTTGCCGAAAAGACTCCCGTGATAGTTCTGACCGATTCCGATGGAGGCGGCAAGGTGATACGCTCGCATATTACCTCGGCAATCCCAAGGGAAAGACTCATCCAGCTCTACACTCCGCAGATAAAGGGCAGGGAAAGGAGAAAGACTGCCGACTCCGCCGAGGGCTTTTTGGGCATTGAGGGAGTTGACGCGAAAATTCTCTACGACCTGTTTTTGCCTTTTTCCTCTGAGGGTGACGGCGAAATAACACGCGCCGAGATCACAAAGACAGACTTTTTCTGCGACGGACTCTCAGGCGGAGAAAACAGCGCTCAAAAGAGAGATATGCTTGCTGAAAAGCTTGGTCTACCTCGCGGAATGACCGCAAATTCTCTGCTTGAGGCGGTAAAGATAATTTGCACGTACGAAGAATATAAGTTAGCTGTTGAGAGCCTGAATTGAATAAAAACACCGCTTGCTTGGTCGGGCGGTGTTTTGTGTTGCCGCGGAATTGACAACATGTTGATAGTATGTTATACTTTTACGTGGATAGAAAAATACAGGAGAATGATATGAAAAAAATAAAGGAATCGGAAATTCCCTTTGAGATTTTCACAAATGTGATTTTTTCAGACGAGCATTACGAGGAATATATATCAAGCTTTGAGCCAAACAATAAAAAAAGACCGCTTTACCGATTTATCAAGCGGAGCTTTGACATAGTCGGTTCGCTGTTTTTGATGACGTTGCTTGCCTTGCCAATGCTTGTTATCGCGATAGTTATCAAGTGCGACAGCAAGGGACCCGTGATTTTCGACGGCGAGAGAGTAGGGCAAAACGGCAAAAAATTCAAATGCTACAAATTCAGGACCATGAAAACAGATACGCCGCGGGATTGTCCATCGTCACAGCTTGAAAATTCCGAGGAGCACCTGACGGGTGTGGGAAAATTTCTTCGCAAATACTCGATTGACGAGCTGCCGCAGATTTTGTGCGTGCTTCTGGGTACTATGAGCTTTATAGGCTACCGTCCCCTTGTTCCCGCAGAGCAGGACTGCAATTCCATGAGAGAACAGCTCGGTGTGTTTACAATGCGTCCCGGCATTTCGGGATACGCGCAGGTAAACGGCAGAGATAAGGTCTATTATAAAAACAAGGCGATAATGGACGCGTATTATGTAAAGAATGCGTCTCTCTGTCTTGATATGAAAATAATGATAAAAACCGTCTCGGTGGTTTTTCTGCAAAAAGAGGACGTGTCCGAGAAATAAACCCAAGACTTGTTGACAATACAAGCTCTGTGTGATATAATTAGTTGTGTTTACAACAAAATTTTATAAAAGGAAAAGGCCATGCAAGAAAGGTACCATTTATTTACGACTTTTATAACCAATATAAACAGAAATATAAAAAGAATAAAGATAGAAGAAATGTCAGAGTTTGACCTCAAAAGCATTCACGTCTCCTGCCTTTATTATCTGCACAGAGACGGCGGAATGACCGCCAAGCAGCTCTGCGAGGTGTGTGACGAGGACAAGGCAAATATCTCCCGTTGCGTAGAATATCTTGAAGAGAACGGGTTTATCAACCCTCGTCCCAAAAACGCGAAAAGATACAAGGCGCCTCTCGAACTTACCGAAAAGGGATATCAAACTGCGGAGATTATTTGCTTCAAGGTGTCCAAAATCCTTGAGGAGACAAGTGTTGGCGTATCAAACGAGGAAAGAGATATGTTTTACAAAACCCTCGCTATAATTTCGGAAAATCTCCAGAAAATTTGCGATAATTACGACTCGGAGGAGTGATGTAAATGCAGATAACGACTGTTCTGTTCGATCTTGACGGCACGCTGCTTCCGATGGATCAGGACAAATTTATAAAGGCGTATTTCGGCGCGCTTGCAAAAAAGCTCGCTCCGCACGGATATGACGCCAAGGAGCTTATAGGCACGATCTGGCAGGGAACGGGCGCGATGATAAAAAACAACGGCGACAAGCTCAACAAGGACGTGTTTTTTGACGTGTTCAGAAGCTATTACGGAGAGCGCGCGTACAGCGAGCAGTATTTGTTCGACGAGTTTTATGAGCAGGATTTCGACCGCGAGGTCAGAGATTCCTGCGGATATGACCCCGATGCCGCGCAGCTTATTAAGCAGATAAAGCAAATGGGCTTTAGAGTCGCGCTTGCGACAAATCCCCTCTTTCCGTCCTCGGCGACTATGAGCCGTATTAGGTGGGCAGGGCTTGACAGAGATGACTTCGAGCTTGTCACGACCTACGATAACTCCCACCACTGCAAGCCCAATCTTGACTATTACAGAGATATTCTCGGTGAGCTTGGCGTCTCTGCTGAGGAATGTCTGATGGTGGGCAATGACGTTGGCGAGGATATGATAGCCGAGCGGCTCGGAATGAAGGTGTTCCTTTTGCCCCGCGACCTAATAAACAAGCAGGGGGTTGACGTTTCTATATATCCGCACGGAGATTTTTCTGCGCTTGTTGAGTACGCAAAAAACTTAAATAAGGAAGAAACCCTATGAACAAAAAAATCAAAATAGTGGCAGACTCGTCCTCGGACGTGTTCTTCATTGCGGATGTGGAGTTTGAGTCTGCGCCGCTCAAAATCATCACGGACGAAAAGCAGTATGTTGACAATGACGAGCTTGACGCGCATCAGATGGCGACCGACCTTCAAAACTACAAGGGAAAGTCGTCCACCTCTTGCCCTAACGTTGACGATTGGCTTTCTGCCTTTGGAGATGCAGAGGAGATATATTGCGTGACTATTACGAGCACGCTGTCGGGTAGCAACAATACGGCGCGTATCGCCGCAGAAACTTATCTTGAGGAACATCCCGAGCGCCGCGTGTTCGTGCTGGACTCGCTATCCACGGGCCCCGAAATGGGACTTATGATAGATAAGCTCCGCGAGCTTATTCTCGAAGAAAAGAGCTTTGATACGGTATGTGATGAGATAACACAATACACCAAAACGACGGGGCTTTTGTTTATGCTTGAGTCTATGAAAAACCTTGCCAATAACGGACGCGTGAGTTCTATTGCCGCAAAAATGGCGGGAATTCTCGGCATTCGCGCAATAGGCAAGGCGAGCGACAGGGGAGACCTTGAAATGCTTGACAAGTGCCGCGGTGAGAAAAAGGCTCTTGAAACCATAAGTCTAAGACTCCGCGAGCTTGGCCTGCGCGACGGCAAGGTTAAGATAGGACATTGTAGCAACGAGAGCGCGGCAAGAACACTTGAGGAGCTTATCAGCAAGGAGTTTACAGGGGCGACAGTAGAGGTCTACCGTTGCCGCGGACTTTGTACATTCTACGCAGAGCTGGGCGGATTACTTATCGGATTTGAGAAGGCATAATAAAAACAGCAGGATGTATTATCGCATCCTGCTGTTTTTTATGAATAGTCAAAGCTAAATTGACTCGCAAAGCTCTATAAATTTCGGTGTCCACCATTCGCGGTATCCGCAAAGTGTCGGATGCACGGGGTCTGCCATATATTTTTGGTAGTCAGCCTGTGAGACGGATAGCATCTCGGGGTCGTCCCAAAGATTGAGAATATGAAAATCATATTCATTTTGCAGGGAAATAAGCAGGCTTACAAGCTCGGCATATCTTGGACTTTCAAAATAAGTTCCCGTGTAAAACACAATAGGGCAGTCGAAAGACGCTTTTACGTACTCAATTATAAAGCGGATTGCCGACTCGGTTTGCTCGGCAGGGATATTTAACGCCGCGTCGTTTGTGGAAAGCTGGCAGATAAAAAGGTCAATTTTGAGGTTGTTATCAAGCTTTTTGAGCCTTGAGACGTAAGAGGTCTCGTTTATGTCAGCAAGTGTCGTGCCCGACACCGCCTCTTTTATCATATTGATACCGCAGCTCTCTGCCATTATGTCTGCAAATGACACACCGCCCGCCGCTGACCCGTAAGTGACCGACGAGCCAAGGAATAATACCGTTTTGTTTTGTAGATTCATATAAAACCGCCTTTGATTTAAGTTGGTAGTTATATTGTAGCATATTTTGGGGAGGTTGGCAAGGGGGGATTAAAGGCGAGCCGTAAAGCTCGCCTTTCCTATATTTTAATTGTTTTATTTCTTTTCAAATATATCCAACAAATGTCCTGACATTCCAATCATATCGGCACGTTCGCAGATAGAATATATATATTCTGTGTAATGAAGAAATTCCTCGTCAGACATTGACAACAACAGTTCTCTCATAGCACCCGAAATCATTTCAGTACCTACCAAGTGAAGACGATTCACATTAAATCCACTCATAAGGGCATTAACATCTTCGATTCGGTAAAAACAAATATGTTTTTTGGGATTCTTCTCGAAACGCCAATTTGATAATAGAATATTATTTCTTTCATCAGTTTCGTTGATATGACCATTTCTGAAGAAATAGTTTATTACTGTCATTTCATTCAAGATATATGCCATAAAAACTTTTCCATTATGTTTAGTTACCCTCAAAGCTTCACTTACCGCTGCTTTTCGCTCGAACTCAGAAGAAAGATGATACATCGGACCTAAATGCAAAACGATGTCATATTCGTTGTCTTTTAGCATCGAAAGATTAACCGCATCCCCCTGAATAATGGTTACTTTCTCGGTAGGAAGTGTTTTTTCTTTAAAACCAACAATGTTTCTTTCTACAAGTTCTACTGCATCAACTGTATACCCTTTTCTTGCAAAATAATGGGAGTATCTACCCGTTCCTGCGCCGATCTCTAATATCTTCATTCCCGTCTTTAGATATTTCTCAACAAATCGAATTGTAGTTAGAAACTCAACCTGCCCAAATCGGGATAGCAAGCGATCATCTTCGTTCCACTCATTATAGTAATTTTCTAATATTTCTTTT
>JAZNWS010000051.1:0-2098 GCA_045593485.1 Eubacteriales bacterium
AAAGCTTATTTTCAGATCTTCTGCGATGCTTGACAGCTCATTATTCTCCGAAAGTCTGTCAAAAATTGAAAACACACCGCCTGCTTCATGGATTTTTTTACTTGTGTTCTCCAAAATATTTAAAATGAGCTGTGGCTCTCGTGTAAACCTGTCATAAATAGAGAGAATCTCGCCAAAAAGTAAAGAAAGCCCAAGCTTTAATAAAAATCCCAGAGCGACAAGCATCAAAACAAGGCAAATTACAGCGCAGAGCTTGAAATTAAGTCTTGTTTTCTCAGAAAATTTTCTCGCCAGCCGTCTTATCGGCACGCATAAGATATACGCCAGCGCAAACGGGAGCAGAGCGCTCCGTAAATCCCGCCACAAAATGAAGGCGGCAACAATTATTCCGCCAAAAACTACTGTATTTCGCGCCGACGGCGCATCTTTTTTTCTCTCCATTTTTATCCCTCCGCATACGGTAAATTGTATGTTTGCGCCTGCGCAATTATATCTTGGCCCCACTTGACTTTAAGGCTCGAAGATGATACAATTAACACAGAGAGTATAGGAAGATATTTCTTGTTGGGCTCGAGGCAAGTGCAGAATTGCGCTAAGCCAAAATGCTACGCAGAATAACGAGGGATAAGAATGAGAAAAGCAGACGTTATTCCCAACGACTTGGTTAAGAGTGTGGATTTGAATGATCTGCGCTTGTGCTTTAAGGCGAGGGAGCAAAGAACAAACAAGGGTGACTACGGGCAAGTTATCTGCGTGTGCGGAAGCTTTCCCGAAAATGAAAATTTGGGACTTGCGATGAGCGGAGCGGCAATATTGTCCGCAAGGTCTGCGCTTCGCGCGGGCGCGGGACTTGTGCGTGTATATACGCATAAGGAGAATTTTTCCCCCATATCCTCTGCTCTGCCCGAGGCGGTTATGATTTTGTATGGGGAGAGTCTTGACAAAGACATTCTTGCCAAGGAGGTCAGACGGGCTGATGCGGTGCTTGTCGGTTGCGGTCTTGGTAAAAGTAAGATTTCAAGGGAAATTGTTGAGGTGGTGTTGAAAAACGCAACCTCGCCTCTTGTCATAGACGCGGACGGATTGAATATTCTTTCTGAAAATCCGGGCTTTTGGGAGTATCTTTCGGCAGAGCAAAGACGTCAGACGGTAATCACGCCGCATCCAAAGGAGATGTCACGGCTTTGCGGCAGGAGCGTTGATGAAATTTTGGCAGATCCCGTATCAGTTGCGCGAGAGTTTTCTCAAAAATACGGAATTATAACTCTGCTCAAGGACCACAAAACCGTTATAACCGACGGCAATACAGTTTACGTCAACAATAGCGGCAACGCGGGAATGGCAACTGCGGGCTCGGGCGACGTGTTGGCAGGTATACTTGTGTCTATGCTTGGAAACAAGACGCTTGATGCGAGGTCAATTTTACATAAGGTTGCAATAGGTGCATATCTGCACGGATTGGCGGGAGATTTTGCCGCAGAGCTGTACGGCGAGCATTGTATGATAGCGGGGGATTTGGTGGAGTGCATCTGCGATGCGGTAGCGTTGGGATTGAGATAAATACTTAATGATTTTTATGTGACTTTCTGGCAACAGCCCCAGAAAGTCACCAAAGAACGCCGCAAGGGGCGGGAGGTTGCGATTCCTCCCGCCCCTTTGAACCCCACCCACGCAAACGCCTTCTCGATTATCGCTCATAGCGGTTAAGACGTGAATTTCCTGTTGGATTTCATTCCCCTAAGCGCGCCGAAGGCGCGTTCAGGAGGAGAGGATTTTTAAGGAGAGGGGGAGTCGTCCGATGTTTTCGTTTACGAAAACAAATTTCACGGGAGTGAAATTAGGACATTCCCTCTCCTTAAACGGCGGTTTGGATACTTTGCCGCCGCGGGCAAAGTATCAAAAAAATATCATAAAAAAATTACTTTATAACAGACGCTACCGCATCGCAGATGCACTCCACCAAATCTGACGCTATCATACAATGCTCGCCGTACAGCTCTGCGGCAAAATCTCCCGCCTCTCTCAACACTTGTGTTTCTGCCCGTAATCTGATAGGCGGCCCTGCTCCTGAAAGAGTGCTGGCTGCGGTGGAAATGGG
>JAZNWS010000052.1:0-1705 GCA_045593485.1 Eubacteriales bacterium
CTCGGCTGCGTCCTCAAGCTCGATCTCCTTTGCGATGGTTACACCGTCGTTGGTGATGAGGGGAGCGCCGTACTTTTTGTCAAGCACTACGTTTCTGCCCTTGGGACCGAGTGTTATTTTAACTGTGTTAGCAAGCTTGTCGATGCCGCGAACAAGCGCGTCTCTTGCTTCAATTCCGTAAAGAATGTTCTTTGCCATTATTCGTACCTCTCTTAATTATTCAACTATTGCGAGAATGTCGTCCTCGGAAAGTATAACGTACTCTACGCCGTCCATCTTAACGGACGTGCCTGCGTACTTGCTTGCGATTACCTTCTCACCGACCTTAACAGTCACGGGAATGCGTGTGCCGTCCTCGATCTTGCCGGGGCCAACTGCGATAACCTCTGCGATCTGGGGCTTTTCCTGTGCGGATGCCGTGAGGATGATACCGGTCTTGGTCTTTTCTTCTGCTTCTACGAACTTTATTACAACTCTGTTCTGTAAAGGCTTGAGTGTGATAATAAATTCCTCCTTTTGTTATGTGTGTAAATGATTACATGGATAATTTTAGCAATTACTGTAAATAAATACAATCATAGTATATTCTACACTATATAATAAAAAAATCAAGAGAAAGACAGCAATGTTTACATCGAATTTACAAATGAAATCTCAAGTAAATAAAAGGATATCGAGGATTGTCGAGAGGTGACGAGCAAGCGAATAAGCCTCCCCGAAGCCGCATAAATTTGGCATATAGAGAGGTGATATTATGGTTTTAATAAATAATTTTTTAGGAATACTTACCCCTATAATGCTGTTATGTGCGGGGGTGTTTTTTGGCTTCAGACTGCGTTGGTTTCATTTGCGGCACCCCATAAAAATGTTCAGAATTATGATGCAAAGGGAAAGCTCGGGCGGTGTGTCTCCCGTCCGCGCGTTGACGCTTGCGCTTGCGGGCACGCTTGGTGTGGGGAACATCGTGGGAGTTGCGTCGTCCATATCTCTTGGCGGCTACGGCTCGGTGTTCTGGATGTGGGTGTCGGCGTTTGTCGCGATGATACTCAAATATGCCGAAATTGTCCTTGCCATGCTCTACCGCAAAAGAGGTAGAGACGGCGAGCTTCACGGCGGCGCGTATTATTACATACGGGAATTTTTCCGCTCAAAGGGGCTCATGAGGGTTGGCGGAATACTCGGCGGAATTTTTGCTCTGCTGTGTATCCTCAACTCTGGAAGCATGGGCAGTATTATTCAGGCAAACGCCATAAGCTCGGCTTTTGAGGGAGAGTTCGGCGTACCCTTGTGGGTGACGGGTGGACTTGTCGGTGCGGTGAGCTTGTTTATCATTATGGGAAACTCCGAGAGGATAAGCTCGTTTACCGAAAAAATAGTGCTTGTTATGAGCGTGGGGTACGTGGTTGTGTCGCTTGCGGCTCTTTTCATACACAGGGAGAGCATTTTGCCCGCGTTTGGAAAAATTTTTGAGGATGCGTTCAGTGTCAGAAGCGCGGGGTTTGGCGTTATGGGATTTTTGTTTGCAAGCTCGTGCCGTTGGGGGTGTATGCGAAGTCGGAGGCCAAGCGGTCTTAGGAAGACAACTCTAGGTTGCAACTCCTTGGCTCACAGAACGACATGGCTACGATCCGACTTGTGTCAGAAGCGCGGGGTTTGGCGTTATGGGATTTTTGTTTGCAAGCTCGTGCCGTTGGGGGTGTATGCG
>JAZNWS010000053.1:0-2339 GCA_045593485.1 Eubacteriales bacterium
TCAGCGCTTCTTTTGTGTACTATTTGTATTTTGCTGCTTTCTTCGTGTAACAAGATAATCGTATGCAACAATATAAATACGGAATTTCTCAATGCTACAGAGAAAGAAGGGAAGACGTACATTCAATCTCAGCTTGATTATGTATATTCCATAGATTTGAAAAACAAAAAATACGCTTTGGTAGACGATAGCGAATCGAGATTCTCTTGGTTTGAAGTAAACGCCCCCAAGGCTTTTAAAATATGGTTTCATCAAGGTGGAGAGTATCAATATACCATTCCCGAAGGTTTCGAGGGCGTTATTCCGTACGTTGAAGGATGCGAATTGGATAACGACAGATCTGTTATAGACGCTTGCGGTTACGTTAAAGACGGAATTTTATCTGGATTTGTGCAGGTCTATAAGGATATGCGTACTGTTTATGCAAATTACGCTATTGAGGAAATTGACCACAGCTTGATATTTACTTACAATGATGAAAGTGACGAATTTACCGTCACACATAAGCTGGATGACGTTGTAATCGTTGCCGTGTGTGAGGATACCGTCATTTATTGGAAGGATAAGGCATACTATAAATACGATCTCAAATCACAGTCGGAAATATATTTGATTGAGGATAAAGCGTATGATGCAGGCTTTAGCCAGCTTTCTTCCTCGGGAGTCTATTTCAATTCTGAATTTTGTATCATACATATGACCAAAGGTAAAACCAAAGATAATGTCAATTATATGTATGTTTATAATTGGTCAAATGGCGATTTCTTTGAATTAACACAAGGATAATCAGCGGCATTTTTGAGCAAGGGAGCAGAAGTGAACCTTTCCCGATGCTTTTTCGACGAGCTTATACTTGACGAATCATAAAAATCATGGTATAATTACAATACAAATTAAGAAAAGGAGTTGATCATTATGTCTGCAACTGTATACTTTACAAACACACTACAAACAAAACAAAATATGAATAGGAGATATAATGATCAAACTACAAGGAAAAAGAAACTCCGCAATTGTGTTTGCCGATAAAATCGACAAATCCACTAAAACACAGATCAGTGAATTATTGCGTGAGGAAGCGTATGCCGACAGCAAGATACGCATCATGCCTGACACACATTCGGGAAAGAATGTTGCAGTCGGCACAACAATGACCGTTAAAAACAGAATTGCGCCCTCTCTTGTGGGCGTTGATATTGGATGCGGAATGGAAGTTGTGTTTTTGAAGGAGCAAGAGCTTGACCTTGAAAGATTGGATAAAGCTATACATGCTCTCGTTCCTGCCGGTGCAAAAATACACGATTTTCCCGTAACTTCATTTGACTTTGACACCTTGCATTGCAAAGACAATGTCAATTTAGAACGGGCTCTCAGAAGTATCGGGACGCTTGGAGGCGGAAACCACTTCATAGAGGTAGACCGGACAGAAGCGGGCGAGCTTGTGCTTATCATCCATTCCGGCTCGCGCCAGCTCGGCAGCGACGTCGCAAGCTATTACGGGGATCAAGCATACCGATATCAATGCAAAAAGCAAAGAAAACGAGTGCGTCAGAGTTATTATGATGACGTTGACGCGGGAGGTTTTGTCAGCAACAAATCAAGCGGAAGCTCCGTTCAGGTGAAGCGAGAAACTGCTGTTCTTGAAGGAGCGTTGCTCAAGGAATACCTGCACGATCTTGACGTTGTGGTTTCCTTTGCCGATTTGAACAGACAAACGATTGCAAAGATTATTTGTGATCATATGGGACTCACCGTAACGGATCGATTTTCGTGTATTCACAATTATATTGACACAGAATATATGATACTGCGTAAGGGAGCGATCTCGGCTCGTCTTGGCGAACGAGTTATCATACCCTTGAATATGCGTGACGGAGCATTGCTTGGAAAAGGAAAAGGAAATCCCGAATGGAATTTTTCGGCTCCTCACGGCGCCGGTCGCGCATGTACCAGAACAGAAGCAAAATATGCTTTTACGGTCGAGGAATTCAAGCGAGAAATGGAAGGGATCTATACAACAACTGCCACGGAGGGTTCTATCGACGAATGCCCGATGGCGTATAAATCGCCTTCTCGAATATTTGAATTTATAGGCGAAACGGTATCGGATTACGAGGTCATAAAGCCAATATATAACTTCAAATCCTGCTGATTTCCGAATATTTAGTTGGCATCTTTTTTGTCAACACGCCTCCAAAAAATCCTGAAAGTTCTGCTTTCAGGATTTTTTCATTTGTGCCGCAAGGCACAACATCACAAGACTTAATTAAGGACATATTTTCAAAATTCACACCGAATTCGGTAGGGGTCGGCGCCTTCGACGACCCGAGAGCACCGTT
>JAZNWS010000054.1:0-16773 GCA_045593485.1 Eubacteriales bacterium
TCTTCTCAATGCCCGATTTGAGCAGCGCGCCGAACATCTCGCCCGAAGGGATAATGCCGTCAAAGCCCGCAGTCTGCGCGGCGTCTGTGTAAGCCGCCTTTATATCCGCAAGCATTTCGTCGGACGTCTTATATCCCGCGATATTGTAAAGTCTGTCGCGTCCGTCCTCATACGCCCAGGTCTGCTGAAGCAAAAGACGAGCCTTGGGCTGCGCCTGTCTTATGTATTTTACAAGCTCGGACACGTAAGGGTAATATGTGTCCTTATTAAAGCTGAAATGACTTGCCTGCTGAAGCGTTATTACGTCCCACTCCTGCGACTCAACAACCCGAGTCAACTCCTCAAGTTTTTCCATAAAGCAACCATTATAAAAATACAGGTACGACTTGTTTTTCTCTATCATATTGTGATAATGCTGCTCAAGCGAGCAACCGCCGATCGCGAGATTTACTATCTCAATTTCCTCGCCCGCCGCCGCGGCTATCCCGTGAAGATAGCGCGTAGCGTCCTCTGAAAAGCTGTTGCCAATAGTGAGTAATTTCATTTATACTTCCTCCCCTGCTTCTCTTTTCTTGTCAAGACGGTAGTTGCGAATGTATATAAGAAGATCGCAAAAAACCATAATAAAGTTCAGAATGTAGAACACAAGCACGTACCATTTGCTCGCAAAGCTTGCCATATATGCCTCATTCATAAACTTTGAGGTTATTCCCGCCACGTAGCCGAAAAGTATAAGCAACAAAAACGCAAGGCTCTTTCCCTTTGCAGTTCTCGCCTTATAGGACTTGATGACGTTCATAGGCCAGGATATACCAAAGCTTACTATCATAACTATCTCAAGGATTTCCGACATATCTGCCTCCATAATTTTACTGAATCCATCATATCACAAATTCCGCAAAAAGTCAACAAAAAAGCCTTCGTGCGAAGGCTTTTTTGTATTTATGCTTTTGATTCTACCAAATTCTTTTCCGCACGCCTTTCAGCTATATGCAGCACGAGCTTCTCAATTGCGAACACTATCATTACCATAAGGAATACACCGAGGTTTATGATAAGGTACGTGAGGGGATATTTGAACTCTACAAAGCCCATATCAAGCCCCTTGAGGAAATACCAGTTGTGATCGTACGCCCAGTTTCCAAACGTTGCCCAGAGCGTGATGACTGTCTGGAGAATCAGCACCTTGGGCAGCACTATGTATTTGCAAGTCGCTCTGCGGAAAAGGAGTGCCACAACGCCCCACGAATACACCAGTCCGTGATAGAGGAAGGTCTGGATAACACGGTAGCACCAGGGGGTGTATGTATCACCAAATGCCGTGTTTGGATATACGAAATACATAAACGGTCCAACTATAGCAAGCAGAGCTATCGCGTCGTAAAGCCAAGCAACCTTTTTGCTCTGTGAGAACTGCGCCAGCATTATAGCGGGACACAGGAACGTGCAGATATGGAAGGGGAGCTTGTCAACTATAAGGTTTCCGTCGTTATAAAAAGGCTGAATGAAAAAGTCGCCTATGTAAAGCACGAATATTGCGATTGCAATAGCGCGTAATGCCTTTGTTTTTTTGTCCTCTGCAGCATTTTTAAGCCCAAGGTACAGCACAAACGGAAACGCGACTATAAGTATCACGTAAAGAATATGCCACACCGAAAACAGCTCCATTTTAACCGTAGCGACCTCGGGGTTGCTGAATATTTTTGTCAAAAATTCGTTCATATAAATCTCCTGAAAACAATTTTAGTGTTCTCTGCCCTTTGATTATATCATAAATTCGACAAAAAAATTCTTAAAAAATCTTAAAGTAAAAGGGACGGAGTGTCTCCGTCCCAAATATTTCATTTTACAACCGAGATTTTTTCTATCCCGTAATGCTCAAAAAGTCTTATATGTTCAGCACTTATGACCTCTCCGCTGACAACTATGGGTATAGCGGGCGGGCAGGACACGGTGGGCGCGGCGCAAATTCTGCCAACGGAAAATTCAACGCAAACAGTCTCCGACGGCGCAAATATCGCCTCGCGAATGCTCATTACCCTATGCGGTCTGACGCAAGCATCGGGCGCAGTATTGTGGGTCTTTTCCGTTGATGAAACATCAAAGCTCGAAAAAGCCTTCTCTATTCTGTCAATATCACCCTCGCTGTTGTCGGGCGTGAACATCATCACAGCACAGTCAGAGTCGGAAAACTCAATTTCTACCCCCTGCGTTCTTAAATACTCTGCAAGGCGGTTGCCCGAAAAACCTGATTTTGACGCATCTACGAGGATTTTTGCGGGCTCTCGCGCGGAGATTACGTATCCCTTATCTGCAAGAGCGTCGCAAAGTCTCGCAAGTCTATCACAAAGGTGAGAAAGCTTTTCTTTGTAGCCGTCGCAAAGGTAAGAATTGCACATATCAAGCGACTGGAGTATAAGATACGATGGGCTTGTGGATGCAAAAAGCGAGAGCTTTTCTCTGGCAACATCGCAAAAACTCTTATCAGCGCATTTTGAAATATGCAGGTAAGCTCCACCCGTGAGCACGGGCAGAGTCTTATGCGCCGAATCACAGCACATATCCGCCCCAAGCGAAATTGGATGGCGGGATTCGGGCAAAAAGTTCAGATAAGCTCCATGCGCGTTGTCCACGAGCAACGGAATACCATGCGCGTGGCAGATCTCTGCGAGCCCTTTTATATCAAGTATATTTCCAAGATAATCGGGGGACGTGACGTAAACCGCCGCAGGCTTTCTGTCAAGAGTATCAAGCGAATTTTCAAGCTCCTGCGGTGTGACAATACACTCGCACAAATGGGAATTTTTATTTGGATAAATCCAGTCAACGTCCAGATCAAGAAGCGCACAAGCATATATAAAAGCCTTGTGCGAGTTTCGGGTTGCCACAATAAGCGGTCTCTCGACTCCTCTGTTTGCCGTGGCTATTGCAAGCATAGCCTTAATACAGAGCGTGCTTCCCTCGGTGGAATAAAAGGTATGCTCCGTACCAAAAAGCTCACTTGCGTTATTTTCACTCTCAAGTATGATACCGCTTGGTGAGTAAAGAACGTCCGCTCCGTCAATTTCGGTTATGTCAAGATACTCAACACCAAGTCGGTTTATTCCCTTGTGCCCCGGCATGTGGAGTCTTACGCTGTTTTTTTGAGCGTATTCCCGCGCAAAATCAACTATCGGCGTTTTCATTATCTTCAGTCTCGGCGATCTGCATCATTACCGCGCACTCAATTCTCTTCTTGAAAAGCTCACAGCCGTATTTATAAACGCCGCCTATGCTACCCGTCGCGTGATAGGAGTTTGCCGCGCAACCGCCCGAGCAATAAAGCTTTGCCCAGCAATCACGGCAGTCCTCGCGGGAGTACGCGTTGCAATGTCTGAATTCATCCTGAATTTCGGTATTCTTTACACCGTCCCAGATGTTGCCGAGCAGATATTTCTGGTCTCCAACAAACTGGTGGCAGGGGTAAAGGTCTCCCCAAGGTGTGACTGCCATATATTCCGTACCCGAGCCGCAGCCGGCGATTCTCTTGTAGATGCAAGGACCGTTTTTTAGGTCAAGCATATAGTGGTAGAACGTGAAGGGTCTGCCCTCGCGGCGTCTCTTTATCATTTCCTTTGCAAGTATCTCGTACTGCTCAAAGAGCTTGGGTAAATCCTCGTCAGTCAACGCATAAGGGTCGGAGGGAGGACAAACGACGGGCTCCATGCTAAGCTCGGTAAAGCCGAGATCTGCCATGTGGAAAAGGTCGTTTGTAAAGTCCACGTTATTGTGCGTGAATGTGCCGCGAACATAGTAATTCTTGCCGCCGCGTGACTCCGCAAGCTTCTGGAAATTGGGAACTATTGTGTCGTAGCTTCCGCGCCCCATATAGTCGCGGCGGAAGTGGTCGTTGACTTCTTTTCGTCCGTCAAGAGACAGCACGACGTTGCTCATCTCTCGGTTGAGAAATTCCATCATCTCGTCGGTCAGTACCATTCCGTTCGTCGTATATGTAAAGCGGAAGTTCTTGTTGTGTTCACCCTCAATGCTTCTCGCGTATTCAACGAGCTTTTTGACTACGTCAAAATTAAGCGCGGGCTCACCGCCGAAAAAGTCAACCTCAAGATTACGTCTCGTGCCCGAATTTGCGATAAGGAAATCAAAAGCCTGCTTACCCACCTCAAAGGACATCAAGGCTCTCTCGCCCTGATATTTGCCTTGAGATGCAAAGCAATACGAGCAGTTGAGATTGCAGGTGTGAGCCACGTGCAAACAGAGCGCCTTTATTACGTTTGAGTTGTTTTTATACGTATACGCAAGCTTTTCAAACTTGTCCTCCGAGAACAGCTTTCCAGCCGCCTCCAAAGCCGCAATATCATCAATACATAGGTCTATCTCCTCTGCGGTGACGTCGGGCATATGCCCGTATTTTTCAAGAATAGCCGTGATTATTTCCTCGCGGCTTGAGTTCTTATACATTGAAATTATATCGTACGCGACCTCGTCAACCGTGTGTACCGAGCCCGAGCAGGTATCAAGAACTATATTATATCCGTTAAGCTTATACTGATGTACCATTTTTCACTCCAAAATGTATTTTGCTAAATGAAAACGCTGCCTTCTGGCAGCGTTTTCACTGTTAGAAGTTTTACCTTCAACAAATTACTTATTCTCGCACTGCTGGTTAGCAACGCCGCAGGACGTCTTGCAAGCAGACTGGCAGGATGTCTGGCACTCGCCGCAGCCGCCGTTCTTAACTGTCTTTACGATATCCTTTGTTTCGATAGTCTTAATTCTGTTCATTAGAAGACCCTCCTAAAATAATCAAGATTGTATCGGCATTCGCCGACAATATTTTCACAAATATATTTTATCACAAGCGCCCGTACTTGTCAAGCACTATTTGATAAATTACTGAAAACTCTCCGTCAATAAGACCTGAGCTTCTCAAGCAGCGCGCTGAAGCTATCGGGCAATTCACTCTCAAAGCCCATTCGCTCTCCCGTTCTCGGATGAGTGAGCTCAAGGCGCTTTGCGTGCAGACACTGACCGTGTATAAGGCTCTTGTTCTGCGCCTCAAATTTCGTGTTTCCGCCGCCGTAAACAATATCTCCCACAAGCGGATGACCTGTGCTTGACATATGAACTCTTATCTGATGAGTTCTTCCCGTCTGGAGTCTGCACTTGATGTAGGTAAATCTCTGCCCTCCGACAGAAAATCTCTCCTTGACGGTAAAATGTGTTATAGCCTCTCGGGATTTCATATCAGGATTGGTAATGACCGCCATTTTCTTACGATCAAGAGGATGTCTGCCAATTGGCTTATTTATCGTGCCGCTGTCCTCTTTTATATTTCCTACGACAAGTGCATGATAAACTCTGCTCACACCGTGCACCTTCATCTGCTCGGCAAGCGAGATATGCGAATCGTCGTTTTTAGCGACAACGAGGAGTCCCGACGTGTCCTTATCTATTCTATGCACGATACCCGGTCTCGCCACACCGCCAATGCCTGAAAGACTGTCCTTGCAGTGATAAAGCAGCGCGTTCACGAGCGTTCCCGTATAGATATTCGTCGCGGGGTGAACTATCATTCCTTTTGGCTTGTTTATAACTATAATGTCGCCGTCCTCGTAGACTATGTCCAGCGGAATATCCTCGGGCTGGGCACGGTCAGGTGTCGGCTCGGGATAATTTATCTCCACCACGTCTCCCGCCTTGAGCTTATCCTTTTTGTCACAAGGCTTTCCGTTGACCTTCACGTCTCCGCTCTCGATAAGCTTTACGGCAAGACTACGCGAGATGTTTTCGTGAGCCGATATAAGCTTGTCAGCTCTATCGCTCTCGGAAAGCGTAAAGCACACTACCCTATCAGATGACTCGTCAACCTCAAGCTCAAAATCAAGCCTATTATCATTAGTTGTCATCGGGATCTTTAACCTCACCGTCGGGCTCAACAGCTTCCGCGCCTTCCTCGGCAGCCGCAATTTCGGGAATGTGAGTCTCATCAAGCGTCTCATCAGAGTCTGCGGGCTCAACACAAAGCAACTGCTCCTCAGCCTTCTTTGCCTTTTCTGCCTTGTATTCCTTAATCGCGTCAAGTATCATCCAGAGAATTATAATTCCCGCGCCGATAACTACAAAGGAATCCGCTACGTTGAACGTCCATTTCCAGACGTTAGGAAATGCGCAGAAATCAAGGAAATCTATAACGTATCCAAGACGGATACGGTCTATCATATTGCCTATGCCGCCTGCGACTATCATGGTCAAGGCGGAAAGGAGCAGCTTGCTCTTGGGCTTTTTCCAGAACATAAATACGAGTATTCCTACTATCATCACAACGGACAGTATCATAAACAGCCATCTCGAATCCGACATAGATCCAAAAGCCGCTCCCTCGTTACGAATATACGTGAAGTTGAACACCCCGGGAATTATCTCAACCGACTCATGCAGATCAAGATTGAGTACTATAAGATATTTGCTTATCTGGTCAAGAAATACACCGACAAGCATAAGGATTATCCAAATATACATTTCCTTCTCCTCAAATATCATATTAGGGGAGGAAGCTTTAGATGAAAGTCCCTCCCCAAAGGTTTTGAAATTAAAGTGCCAAAATATTCTGACATCTCTCACAAAGGAATCCGCCCTCATTATCGGTGACACCCTTTGTGGAATAAGACCAACAGCGTCCGCACTTGCATCCGTCGGCATTCTCAACGAGGACTGAAAGTCCCGTCTGAGTCTCTGTGAACGCGCCCTCGGGAGCGTTGCCGAGAACAACCTGCGCGCCCGACGTGGTATAAACCGTTGCGAGCTGATCGCCAAATGCGCTTATGGACTCGTAAACACTCTTGTCGTTTGTATAAACCGTGACCTTAGCATCGAGAGCCTTACCTATCATCTTGTTAGCTCTTGCGATCTCAAGCGCCTTCATAACGTCATCACGGTATGTGAGCATCTGCTCCCATCTCTGACAAAGCTCGGCAGTCTTTTCTGCGAGTGCCTCGTCAAACTTGGGCATATCGTTGAGGAATACGCTCTTGAGGTTATCCTCAGATGCGTGAGGCATATATTTCCACATTTCCTCTGCCGTGTAGGAGATCATAGGAGCGAGGAGTCTCACGAGACTTGAAAGCACCGTGTAGAGTGCGCTCTGACCGCTACGTCTTGCCGCAGAATCCGCTCTCTCAACGTAGAGACGGTCCTTTGTAATGTCAATATAAAGCTTGGAAAGCTCGATCGTGCAGAACTTATTGATAGCGTGATATGCGATATGGAACTCGTATGTGTCATATCCCTCAAGACAAAGCTTTACAAGGTTGTTTGTCTCGGCTACGATCCAACGGTCAATCTCAAGCATATCGTCAAACGCGACCATATCTGTATCGGGATTGAAGTCTCCAAGGTTTGCCATCATAATACGCGCGGTGTTTCTTATCTTTCTGTACGTCTCGGAAAGCTGCTTGAAGATGTTATCCGAGCAACGAACGTCAACGTGATAATCTGCCGCTGCCGCCCAAAGACGAACAAGGTCCGCTCCGTATTTCTTTACTATATCGTCGGGGCTTATGGAGTTACCGAGAGACTTGTGCATTGCCTTGCCCTCGCCGTCAACTACCCAACTGTGAGTCAGAACTGCCTTGAAGGGCGCGCCGATCTCGCCGGATGCGCCTACTGCCGTCAAAAGCGACGCCTGGAACCAACCTCTGTACTGGTCGCCGCCCTCAAGATATATATCTGCGGGCCACTGTCTGTCCTCGTGCTTTTTGAGCACCGCGTAATGCGATGAGCCCGAGTCGAACCAACCGTCAAGAGTATTGCCCTCCTTTGTAAAGGTCTTGCCCTTTCCGCAGCAAGGACAAGTGAAGCCCTCGGGAAGTATCTCGGAAGCGTCAAGGTCAAACCAAGCGTTAGAGCCACGCTCGCCAAAGAGCTTGGATACTACGGCTATGGTCTCGTCGTTGCAAACGGGGGCCTTACAGTCGTCACAGTAGAATACGGGAATGGGAAGTCCCCAATGACGCTGACGTGAGATACACCAGTCTGCTCTCTCGCGGATCATCTGCACCATTCTGTCCTCACCCCAAGCGGGAAGCCAGGTAAGTCCCTCGCAGGACTTTGCAGCCTCGTCCTTGAAGGCGTCAACCGAGCAGAACCACTGAGGCGTTGCGCGGAATATTATGGGAGACTTACATCTCCAGCAGTGAGGATATTCGTGCTCGATCTCCTCGGACGCAAAGAGCGCTCCGCTCTCCTTCATATCCGCAAGTATCGCGTCGTTGGATACCGCGTAGTACATTCCCGCATACTTTCCTGCCTCCTCGGTCTGATAACCGCGGTCGTCAACGGGAACGATAATGTCAATGTTATATCTACGGCAGGTCTGGTAGTCGTCAGCACCAAAGCCGGGAGCTGTGTGAACACAACCTGTACCGCTATCCATAGTGACGTAATCTGCATTTACAACAACACTCTCTCTGTCAAGGAAGGGGTGCTGAGTCTTTATAAACTCAAGCTCTGAGCCCTTGAAGGTAGCAAGTATCTCGTAATTCTCTACTCCGCCCTCCTTCATTGTCTTCTCGCAAAGAGCCTCTGCTACAACGTAGCACTCGCCGCAATCTGCCTTTGCGACAACGTAGTTCTCAACGGGATTGAGCGCTATCGCAAGGTTTCCGGGGAGAGTCCAGGTGGTAGTTGTCCAGATAATGAAGTATGTGTTGGACTTATCGCAAATGCCTTCAAAGAGTCCCTTGTCGTCGTTAACTCTAAACTTTACATATATAGACGTACACTTATCGGTTGCGTACTCGATCTCCGCCTCCGCAAGAGCGGTCTCGTCCTTAGGACACCAGTAAACAGGCTTGAGTCCCTTGTATATATAACCTCTCTTATACATCTCGCCGAATATCTCGACCTCTGCCGCCTCAAACTCGGGGGTCATCGTGCAGTAGGGATTGTCCCAATCCGCAACGAGTCCGAGACGCTTGAACTGCTCTCTCTGTATATCAATAAATCCCTGAGCGAACTTTTCGCAGGCGGAACGGAACTCGGATATCGACATCTTCTTGCGGTCAAGCTTGTTCTTCTTGATGATCGCAGACTCGATAGGCATACCGTGGTTATCCCAACCGGGAATGCAGGCAATTCTGTAGCCGGTCATTGCCTTGTACTTATTGATAAAGTCCTTAAGTATCTTGTTGAGAGCGTGTCCCATGTGGATATTTCCGTTTGAGAAGGGAGGGCCGTCGTGAAGAGTGAACGTGGGCTTATCGGCGCGCGTGTCTATCATGCTCTGATACAGATCTATGCTCTTCCAATATTCCAATGTTTCAGGCTCTCTTGTGGGAAGATTTGCCTTCATCGAAAATTCCGTTTTAGGTAAGTTCAGCGAACTTGTATAGTCCTTTGCCATAATTGTATAACCTCCAATGCCCACCCCGCCATTCTGCGCGGGACAGGATCAAATATATTTATCCGCAAACATTTTAAGTCTGCCTTTTTTCGTAAATCCGTCAAGCTCGCGCAGGATATATTTTCCGTATCCCCGCAGAGTCAACGTGCACGGAGTCTCAAGCGCGCGATCGCATCTGCACTCCGTCATATAATTGAGCTGACATAGCTCTTTTTTTATAAATTCCTGAGCTTTTTCGCGGGAAAGTCCCGTGAGCGCGCTCACAACGCAATCAAGTCTGTTTGACGCTACCGTATCATTTATGCGCTTGAATTCTCTGCTCGGCGAAAAGCTTTCATCAACCTCAAAATCCGCCACAGATACGGCGTCGTTTGATATTCTCTCAAGCGAGGTCTTCAAAAACTCGCGTATTTTTTTCGAACAGAATATCACTGCGCTATAGCTATCAAGCAAAACTATATCTCCGATAGCATCGCGCTCTATACCGAGCGAGAGCACCGAGCCGAGATAATCTCTGTGATTAAGCTCCCTGTATCCGCTTCCGCGTATTATAAGAGAGCATACCGCTTCTCTGCGCTCGTCAGAAAAATAGGTGGACAGCTTTTCTGCCAATTCTCCGTCAAGATCATCTGTATATGACGGTAGCAAGAAAAGTCTCTGTCTTTCCGCCTGGGAATATCCGCCGAAAAACACTGCTCTATGAAGAATCTTCTTCTCAGACAATATAACCCTTGCCACTGCTATCTCCGACGGTGACAAAAAGCCCGACACCGACAGCTCGCCCGAAAGCGAGCGCCTTGCAAAGTCCGATATACGCGCGGTCAGAATATTAAGTTCTCCGTTTTGAGTCTGCATATCAGCACAACAAGGATATAACAAGCTCCATCATCGACAGAGACAGTATACCGCATATAAATGATACATCAACGGGAGTGCCCTGAAACCAGTTCAGCTTAAAGAAAAGCTTGCGAAACGGATATACTACGGGCTCGGTGAGAACATAGAGAAATCTCATAAACTTTCCCTCGCCGTCCATAATAAACCAGCTGAGTATTGCGCGCAAAAACATTGCCAAGGAGAGAATTTCGATGAAGCGCAGCACAAATATAACTAAAACATATATAGGCTCCGGCAAAATAACACCTCCAAATCACGAGGGGACATCAGTCCTCAAGCTCTTCCTCGTTCTCCTCGTAAGGCTCATCCTCGATGTCTGCCAAGGGAGTTTCAGGATCAACGCCCTCAGGGAAAAGCGCTACGACCTTTTTGCCGTATCTCTTCAGCTCGCCGCCAAGCACCTGAAGGGCGCCCATTACGTAATCAAACATACGCAAAAGCTGCTCTCTGTCAAGATCAGCCACGTTCATAACTACAACTCTGCCTGCCATCAGAGAGTCTACCACGTCGCCTCGGCACTCACAATCCTCAGGAGCGTAGAGCACCTTGTAGAGTGTATCGTCAGCAGGAGCTACTACCTGCACGTCGGAATCGTATCCGCCGAACTCGTCGCCGTAAAGGTCACTCGCCTCAAACGAGTTGTCATTGCCGCCGATGTTGCTGTAGTAATCGTTATCGACGTCTATGCCGAAATTCTCTGCGGGGGTCGCCTTCTTGTCATTCATCCAAAACTTTGCCATTTTCTAATCCTCCGTTTATTTGTGTGTATTTTTTTCTTTCATTATTTCCGGAACAGGCCGCTTCCCACCCTCACGAGTGTTGAGCCCTCTGTCACGGCTTGTTCAAAGCTATCCGACATTCCCATTGAAAGTATGGGGGCTTCGGTTCTTTTAAGCTTGTTGTACCATATATCCTCGCAAAGCTCACGAGTCTGTGAAAAATACTTATGATACATAGTCTTATCCTCGCACTTAGGCGCCATGGTCATAAAGCCGCACAGCCTTATTCCCTCGTACTGAGAAATAATATTACAAAATTCTTCCACGTATTGCGGCTCAATTCCGCCCTTGCTCTCCTCGTGTCCCGAATTTATCTCAACAAGAACGTCCATTACAAGTCCATGCTTTTTAGCCTGACGGTCTATTTCCCTTGCAAGCTTCTCCGAGTCAAGCGAGTGTATCAGACACACCTTATCTATTATGTACTTGACCTTGTTGGTCTGAAGCGAGCCTATGAAATGCACCCTCAGTCCCTCGCGCTCAAGCTTATCCCAACGCTCAAGCAGCTGCTGAACTCTGTTCTCACCGATATCGTTTACGCCAAGGCGTGTATGGAGATAATTTATCTGTTCCGCGTCCGCATACTTTACAGCGGGCATAAGCAGTATCTGTGCCGAATCCCTGCCGCACCTATCCGCCGCAGTACGTATTTTGTTTTTTATAAGCTCAAGATTATTATCGAGATAGGAATAGTCCAAATCTACACTTCCTTTCGCCACGGGTCAATTCAAAAGCTTTCCGTCGTACAGATCTCTGCCCGACGTTATTATAAGCTCATTTTCCGACAGATATGGTACGGGATTTACTCCACCCGTCTCGTTATAATCTGCCTCATAGGTATTGACGATATAATATCCGTCACCCTTACCTATAACGGTTATTCTTCTCTGCTCAACCATATTTCCATTGAGTATATATACGTAATTGCTCCGCTCCACGGTGTGTACCGCCTCCGCGGGGACTCTGTATCCCGTTGTAGAGTCAAGATCTATCTGCACGTTCTGAGCGCGAAGGAACTCAAACCCCTCGGGCATCTGCTTACAGGAAAATTTTACAAACCCGCTGTTTCCGTCCGCATCCGAATACGACGCGCCCTCAAACGTCAGTATGACCTTTTCGCCGTCGTTTGAGAGAAAGCTTGCCTCATACTCTGTCTTGGCTTCTGCCGCATTGTTCTCAAACATATCGCAATACTCGTCCGACATAGGAAAGCAAATATACCATATGGGACTGAACACCTGCTTGCCTATCGCACCCTCATAGTCCTGCTTTTGCGAGGACATCAGACCCGCAAAGGACGCGGGGGTAAGACCGTCAAGAGACGAATAGTCAAATAAATTCTCGTATCCATCACACTGGGTGTAAAAATAACAGCTTTCCTGCATTTCAACACGGGAGTTAAGTGAAAGATTACGGGCTATCAGCTCCGCCTTTTGTTCCTTGAGTGAATTCAAAACGCTTTGAGCCTCCTCGGTTCTTCCCGTCGCTATCATATAGGAGTTCACCGAGTCAAGAAAGATCTGAGCCTGCTTATCCGCCGTCGAAAAGCTTCCGTTTTCTATCGCGGACAGCATCGCGTAATAAGAGTTATCTATCTCATCAAATATCTGTGATGACTGCGAGAGCTGCTTTGCCTCGGATATTCCGCTCTCAAGCATTCTTATTCTCTGAGTAAGAGAATCAAGCTCGTCCTGCAAGTCTTGTGCGTCAGCGCCAGATGACACCGAGTAAATATCCGCCACCTGCTTGCCGACTCCCACTCTCTCTCCGTTATCTACCAGAAAATCCGCAACTCCACCGCCCGAATAATACACCTTTTCATCTCGGAATATATATCCCTTGATAGTCAGGCTTTCAACGTCAGTTATACTCTGCGCGCGCAGAGTTGACACCGAGCCGGAAATGTTCCGTGACACCTGCACTGCCAGATAAAGCGCTAAAAGTATCACTACCGCAACAACGACGGTATTTACCGCGGCCTGCTTTATCCGGATATTTCCAAGCCACTTCCTTATCCGCAACAGCATTTTCTTAAAATTTATCATTTAAACATCCTTTATCAAATGAGTTATGCCGCTTAACAGTTTATTATATCACATATTATTTATTATTAAAAGAGTTTTTTCGAAATATTTACAATATTTTCAAATGTTTTTAGCTCCCCGCCCTCGTCCATATATATCTTTTGGGCGTAAGGCTTTGAATTGAACCAGGTAAGCTGTCTTTTTGCGTATTTGCGGGTTGCAGTCTTGAGCAGCTCAATACACTCAGAAAGGCTCGCCTCGCCCTTGATATACGGGATTATCTCCTTGTATCCTATCGCCTGTGAAGCGGTGCGGGATACCTCGAAAACACCGTCCTCCAAAAGCCTTCTTGTTTCCTCGACAAGACCTTCGTCTATCATCATATCGACTCTGCGATTTATGCGCTCGTACAGAAGCTCTCGGTCGTTGTAAAACGGGTATATCACCGTGTAGTCATATTTGTCTGTAATGCTTGAGTTTTCCCGGTCTATCTCGCTCTTTTTTCTGCCCGAGGTCACACATATCTCAATAGCTCTTATAACTCTTTTTACGTTGTTTTTATGTATGGCGTCGGCGCTCTCGGGATCAAGCTCGCGGAGTCTGTTGTGAAGCGCGTCAACACCACACTCCATAGCATACGCTTCGAGCTCGCGGCGAAGTCTCTCGTCGCTTTGAGCGTCGTCGGAGTTTCCACCCTTGAGAAAGCGGTCAAGATAAAGCCCCGTGCCTCCGCAAAATATCGGGAGCTTGCCGCGGCTTGAAATGTCCTCTACCGCCGCCTCAGCATCCCGCACGAAATCCGCGCAGGAATACTCGTCCTTTGGCGAGCATATATCCACAAGATGATGTGGTACGGCGGCAAGCTCGTCCGCCGTGGGCTTTGCCGTGCCTATGTCCATACCTCTGTATATCTGCATAGAGTCGCATATTATTATCTCGCCGTCAAGTGCCTTTGCAAGCTCGATAGCCAGAGCAGTTTTTCCGCTTGCGGTACAACCGACCACCGCGCCGATTTTTATTTTTTTATCTGCGTTTTCCATTTGCTCGCACGCCCTCCTTGACTGAATATTTGCATATATAACGGCGTATTTGAATACAAATACCTCACCATTTTATATTATAACATAATATTATATAAAAATCAATAAACTAAAGGCAAAAAAGTTTGGCGCGCTGCAAAAGCATCGCGCCAAATCAGAAGATTTTTTATTGAATAAACATTGCATCTCCAAATGAGAAAAATCTATACTTCTCCTCCACCGCGCACTTGTACGCTTCCATTACTTTTTCCTTATCGTAGAAAGCCGAGACAAGCATTATCAATGTGGACTCAGGCAGGTGGAAATTGGTAATAAGCGCGTCAACCGCCTTGAATTTATATCCGGGGTAAATGAAAATTCCCGTGTCTCCCGACATCGCGTGGACAATTCCCTGCTCGTCCGTCACGCTCTCAAGCGTGCGGCTTGACGTTGTACCAACGCAGACAACTCTGCCGCCCTTGGCTCTGCGCTCGTTTATAATTCTCGCGCTCTCCTCAGACACCGAAAAATACTCGGTGTGCATTACGTGCGCGTCAATTCTGTCCTCCTTGACGGGACGGAACGTGCCGAGTCCGACGTGAAGCATTACGGGCACTATCTCAATTCCCTTTGCTCTGATCTTTTCCATAAGCTCGGGGGTAAAATGCAGTCCCGCCGTGGGCGCTGCCGCCGAGCCCTCGCGGTTTGCGTAAACCGTCTGATAGCGCGAGTTGTCCGTCAGTCTCTCGGTTATGTACGGAGGCAGGGGCATAAGTCCGATAATATGCAAAATATTATATATGTTTTCGTACTTTTCGCGGTCGTAATCAAACTTAATTATACGGTTTCCCTCATCGGTGACGTCAATTACCTCGCCGATAAGCTGACCGTCGCCAAACACCGAGCGCATACCGATTCTGGCGCGCTTACCGGGCTTTACGAGACATTCCCACGTGTCAAGATCGCGCTGACGGAGCAACAGCAGCTCCAGAGCCGCTTCCTCTCTGCCCTCAACGTGACCGTAAATTCTCGCGGGGATAACCTTTGAGTCATTTATGACGAGAGTATCACCATCGTTCAGATAATCGATTATATCATAAAAATGCTTATGCTCAATAGTACCGCGCTCTCTGTCAAGCACCATCAGTCTGCTATGGTCTCGCTTCTCCATCGGGTGCTGCGCGATAAGGGACTCAGGCAAGTCGTAATAAAAGTCAGAGCGGAGCAGGTCTGTGGGAGCTTTTTCATTTATTATAACTTTGTTCTCAATAGTCATTTGAGGAATGATCCTTCCTTTTGAAGTTTTTTAATAAAATATAAAAAAGTATTTGACAAATGTATTATAATGTGATATTATAATGTTGCATACAGAAAATTCTGTTTTGCATATACTTTTGGTAGAGGTGCGTATCACAACCGCCGCCGCTCAAGGTCGCCGTTGACCGTTTGAGAGTGGCACGCGAGGGTGAAACGCCGAGGTGTTGCCTTCTCGGCAAGGGCAACGTCGGTCACTCGGTTCATAGCCGTGCGACTGTCATCGAACAATAATCGATGGAGAGCTATCTGATTTGTTTTATTATATCACAAGGAGTATGCTTTTGCAATACCCCCGAGAATAAAAACGCAATTTCAGCCGGCTCGTTCCGGTTTTTTTCTTGTAAAAATTTTATACATACGAAAGGATATTCGCTATGAGTAAATTCAAAAGCACAGTTTTCACAGGCGCCGCAACGGCGATAGTCACCCCCTTCAAAAACGGCGAAGTTGACTACGACACATTCGGCTCTCTTATAGATCTTCAGATAAACGACGGCATTGACGCTCTCGTAGTTGCGGGCACAACGGGTGAGGCAAGCACGCTCACCGACGACGAGCATATTGGTGTTATCAAATACGCAGTTGAGAAAGCAGGAGGCCGCGTACCCGTTATCGCGGGCACAGGCTCTAACGACACCGCGTACGGTATCGACCTCTCGCGTGAGGCTTGCGCCGTGGGCGCGGACGCGCTGCTTGTCGTGACTCCCTACTACAACAAGGCAACTCCCAAGGGACTTATAAAGAACTTTATCGCAACCGCTGACGCCGTCAACAAGCCTATAATTCTCTACAACGTGCCCTCGCGCACGGGCTGCAATATCTCCCTGCCCGTCTATAAAGAGCTTATGAAGCACGAAAATATAGTCGCTACGAAGGAAGCGTCGGGCAACCTCTCCGCAATCGCGCAGATAGCCGACGAATGCGGCGATTATCTCGATATCTACTCGGGCAACGACGACCAGATAGTACCCATTCTCTCGCTCGGCGGCAAGGGCGTTATCTCGGTTTTCTCAAACGTTCTCCCCCGCGAAACACACGAGCTTTGCGCGGCTTGGTTTGAGGGCGATACGCAAAAGGCTCTCCGCTTCCAGCTCGATTATCTGAAGCTTATGAATGCGCTCTTTATGGAAGTCAACCCCGTACCCGTCAAGACCGCTTGCGGAATGCTTGGTCTCTGCTCGGACGAGATGAGACTTCCCCTTTGCGAGATGGAGGACGCGAACAAGGCAAAGCTTGAGGCAATACTTAAGGAATACAGACTTCTCAAATAACAAAAAATCAAGGATAGGTATAAAAATGATAAGAATTCTTTTGTCGGGCTGCTTTGGCAGAATGGG
>JAZNWS010000055.1:0-9948 GCA_045593485.1 Eubacteriales bacterium
TTCGGGAAATTCTCAAACCACGTAAAGTCCTGACACGCGGGCGCGACGATGATAAACTCCATGTCCTCCGTCATTCTCTCGCGGCGCACAGGACAGTTCTGCGCAATAAACTCCGCGCTCTGACCAACTCCGCCCATTCCGTGAAAATAAAATATCACGGGGTATTTTTGGCTCTTGTCAAAATTTTTTGGGTAATCTATCGCAAAATCAAGTGAATAGTTATTTAACTTGAAATTCTCCGTTACAAACATAGCATTTCTCCTTTGCGGGTTTGAGTCTATTATAACATTTGAACGTGTGATTGTCAATAAAAAGGTGTGTGTTATGCAAAATACGGGACTTGAACTTTTACACAAAACTGCGTTTTGTGTGACTGATTATCAAGTTGTCCGTTTCTCGCACCAACAAAAAAGGAGAGCATCAGCTCTCCTTTTTTGTTGGTGTGCGAAACGGGCAACTTGATAATCAGTCACACAAAACACACTTTTTTATTGACAATCACACCTCCAAATGTTATAATAAACTCAAACCTGCAAAGGAGAAAAGCTATGTTTGTGACGGAAAATTTTAAGTTAAATAACTATTCACTTGATTTTGCGATAGATTACCCGAATAATTTTGACAAAAGCAAAAAATACCCCTTGATATTTTATTTTCACGGTATGGGCGGAGTAGGTCAGAGTGCGGAATTTATTGCGCAGAACTGCCCCGTGCGCCGTGAGAGAATGACTGAGGATATGTCGTTTATTATTGTCGCGCCTGCGTGTCAGGACTTTACGTGGTTTGAGAATTTCCCGAACGTCGTGGAATTTATCAAGGATATTATTGCTCGCGAGTACGTGGACGAAAAGAGAGTATATCTTTCGGGCTCAAGCATGGGCGGATATACGTCGTGGGCGCTGTCAATAATGCACCCCGAGCTTTTCACGGCGGCGGCGATATGCTGCGGTGCGGGAATGTATTGGGCAGGGTTCAGAGTGACTTTCCCTGTGCGTGCATATCACGGAAGGCTTGACGACATAGTATTGCCGCGTGAGAGCGAGATCATGGTGGAGAAGATACACGCCGCGGGCGGACAAGCGGAGCTTGTGCTTTATGACTATGCTGACCACGACGCGTGGACACCGACGTTTACAAATCACGAAACTTACAGGTGGCTCCTTTCACATAAAAAGGACTGAATAAAGCTCTGCGGTTTACCGCAGAGCTTTTATGATTTTATTTTTGATACTTTTACCGCGGCGGAAAAGTATCAAAACCGCCGCTTAAGAGGGGAGAGTGTCCTATTTTTCTCCCGAAAAAATTTTGCAATGCCAAACGGACGACCCTGCACAATTTGCAAAATTGTGCGCTGGAGCGTAGCGTAAGCAGACATCATTAAGAATCTCTCCACTCCGCGAGTTTGCAAGCAAACTCGTATGAATGGTGAGGAAATATAGTTCCCGTCTTAACTGTAATAAGCGTTGACGGAGTAAGCGTTTGTGTGGGTGGGTTTCAAAAGGGCGGGAGGAATCGCAACCTCCTGCCCTTTGTGGCTTTCTTTGGTGACTTTCTGGAGCTATTGCCAGAAAGTCAGGATGAAAATAAAACATTGAAAAATATTGACAAACTATATTATTTTATAGTATAATATAATTTGACTATTTATGTCTTAAAAAGGAAAAATAAAATGAAGCAATACAAAATACTCCCCGAGTGCGAAATGCAAAAATACTCGGAATATATAAAAAAAGTCAAGGCTTGGAATGACAAGGCGGGCGCTGACAAATACGCATATATTCAGACCTTCGGCTGCCAGCAAAACGTCGCCGACAGCGAAAAAATAGCAGGCATGTGTGTGGCTATGGGCTACAAGATGTGCGACGACCCAAAGTATGCAGACATTATCGTCGTAAACACCTGCGCCATACGCGAGCACGCGGAAAAAAGAGCGCTGTCCATAATCGGTCAGTTCAAGCACTTAAAGGCAAAAAAGCCGTCGCTCATAATTGCCGTTTGCGGCTGTATGGTCGCGCAGGAGCACCGCCGCAACGACATAAAATTCAGATACCCCTACGTCGATTTTATCTTCGGCGCGTCATCGCTTTTCCGTCTGCCCCAGCTTATAGTTGAGAGAATTGAGAAGCAAAAGCGTCTTTACTGCCCCGAGGAGCAGGAATATCTCGTCGCCGAGGGCTTGCCCATCCGTCGCGAGAGCGACTATAAGGCGTGGGTCTCGGTAATGTACGGATGCAACAATTTCTGCACATACTGTATCGTACCGTACGTCCGCGGACGTGAAAGAAGCCGTCGCCCCGATGACATAATAGCTGAGGTCAGAGCCCTTGTAGAGTCGGGCTGCCGCGATATAACTCTGCTCGGACAGAACGTAAACTCCTACGGCAAGGATGCCAAGGGTGATGACGGTGAGGTCTACGATTTTGCGGACCTGCTCGCAGATATCGATAAAATAGAGGGTGACTATTACATCCGCTTTATGACGAGTCACCCGAAGGACGCGTCAAAAAAGCTTATCGACGTGATAGCGCAGTCAAAGCACATCGCACATCAGTTCCATTTGCCCATGCAGTCGGGAAGTGACGAGATACTAAGACGTATGAACCGCCGCTACGATACCGCAAAATATATGGAGACCGTAAACTATATGCGCGAAAAAATCCCCGACGTAACGCTGACGTCCGACATTATAGTCGGATTCCCGGGTGAGACCGAGGAGGATTTTCAAGGTACGCTTGATATGCTCTCGCGAGTAAAATTTGATATGGTCTACTCCTTCATCTATTCTCCCCGAAACGGCACTCCCGCAGCGGCAATGGAAAATCAGGTTGACGACAAGATAAAGAGCGAGAGATTTGACCGTCTGCTCGCGCTTCAGAATGAAATAGCTTACGAGAAAAATCAGCCTCTCAAGGACAAGATAATAAAGGTGCTTTGCGACGGCAGAAGCAAAAATAATGAGAACGTATTTTCGGGCAGGAGCGAGGGAAACAAGATAGTTCTTTTTGACGGAGATGACTCGGATACGGGCAAATTTGTAAATATTAAGGTGACGCGCGCGGATACGTTTGCGCTTTACGGAGAAAAATTATAATAAAAACAAAACGGAGATATAAAAATGAGCATTTATTCACTTGCCGCAGAGCTCGCCAAAGCAATTAAAGAAGACGAAAGAATGATAAGAATGGAAAAGGCAAAGGCGGCTTATGAGTCCGACGGTGTTATTCTGCAGCTCCTTGCCGAGTACGGTGTTCAGCAGGAGGCGCTCACGCAGATGGGCGACGGTGACGAGATAGATACCGACGTTGTCACAAGAATTCAGGACAGAATTGACGAGATATACGACCTCATCACAAACAACCCGCTCTTTATTGAGCTTGACGAGGCGCAGGCTGCCGTTAACGAGCTTATGGCAACCGTCAACAATACCATTATGTTTAACGCAACGGGCGCGAGCAACTGTACGCACGATTGCTCAACTTGCGGAGGTTGTCACTAAGGCAAATCAATCGCAGATTGATTTGCAGTGATATGTTTGATTGCAACAGAGATGCAATCAAACGTGATATTTTCGCTTCGCGAAAGTGATATGCTTGCTATGCAAGCGTGATATGTTCACTTCGTGAACGCTTGAGAAAGAGAGGACAAAGCTATGACTCCGATGATGGAGCAATACTTTGAGATAAAGAAAAATTACACGGATTTTCTTCTGTTCTACAGGCTCGGAGATTTCTACGAGATGTTTTTTGACGACGCGATCATCGCATCGCGCGAGATAGGACTGACTCTTACGGGCAGAGACTGCGGAGAGGCGGAGCGCGCTCCCATGTGCGGTGTTCCGTTCCACGCGGCTGACGAGTATATCGGCAAGCTTATAAACCGTGGCTTCAAGATTGCCATCTGCGAGCAGATAGAGGACCCCGCAACCGCAAAGGGAATAGTCAAGCGCGACGTTATAAGAGTCGTCACTCCCGGAACGCTTATCGAGACCGAGCTGCTCAACGAGAAAAAGAATAACTATCTTTGCGCTGTGTATATGGACGAGTTTGAGTACGGAGTTTGCTTTTGCGACGTCTCGACTGCCGAGGTGTACGCTACGTCGGTAGGCGGAAGCAATATGGACTCCGCGCTTGTTAACGAGATAGGTGCGTACGAGCCCGCAGAGGTCATCTCAAACCTTTCAAAAAACAAATTCCGTGCGACCGCTGACTTTATCATAGGCAGAGCGCATGCGATGCTGCTTGACAATCAGCCTCACCGCTTTGAGTACACCGAGTCGCTTGAAAAAGTTAAGAGACAGTTCTCGGACACTCTGCGCGAGAGCGATATTGAAAACAAGGCGATAGTTTGCGCCGTTGGCGCGCTTCTCGGATATATTGAGGAAACGCAGAAAAAGGATATTTCATATATCAAAAAGCTGAACGTATATTCCGACGGTCAGTATCTTGAAATGGATATAAACACACGCCGCAACCTTGAGCTTACAGAGTCAATGCGTACAAAGGAAAAAAAGGGAACATTGCTTTGGGTGCTTGACAAGACACGCAGCTCTATGGGCGCGAGAATGCTCCGTAAGTGGATAGAACATCCGCTGCTTACGCAATCCGCAATAGTGCGCAGACAAAATGCCATTGAGGAGCTTTACAACAACTTTATGCTCCGCGAGGGTATATCCGAGTTGCTTGACCGAGTACTTGACCTTGAGAGACTCGTCACGAAAATCGTTTACGGCACGGCAAACGCAAGAGACCTTTATGCTGTTGCAAGCACGCTTCGTATTCTCCCCGAGCTTCACGATATGCTTGAGGGATGCACGTCCGATGAGCTTAAGCGCATCTGGTGTGAGATGGACACCTTGGCGGATATATGCGACCTTATTGACCGTTCTATAAAGGAAAATGCTCCTATATCGGTTCGCGAGGGCGGTATGATAGCAGATGGGTATAACGCGCAGGTTGACGAGTTCAGAGATATTATACAGGGCGGCGGCGAATGGAAGGAATCCATAGCCGAGGCAGAGCGCGAGGCAACGGGCATAAAGACGTTAAAGATTGGATACAACAAGGTATTCGGATACTATATCGAGGTCACAAAGTCCCTTATAGGACTTGTTCCCGACAGATACATAAGAAAGCAGACGCTTTCAAACTGCGAGCGATACATAACCGAGGAGCTCAAGGATATGGAGGCGAGAGTGCTGGGCGCTACGGACAAGCTTTGCGCGCTTGAGTATGAGATCTTCTGCGGCATACGCTCCACCGTTGCGGAGAATTCCGCAAGACTGCAGCAGACGGCGACATTGCTCTCCGAGCTTGACTCTTATTACAGTTTGGCGAGTGTGGCGGCTAAAAACAGATACGTCCGTCCGCAGATAACACAAACAGACGCAATTATTATCAAGGACGGCAGACACCCCGTTGTTGAGCAGTTCGTTAAGGACACGTATTTTGTGCCCAATGACACCAAGCTCAATACAAAGGGCGAGCGCCTGATGCTTATAACGGGACCCAATATGGCGGGTAAATCCACGTATATGAGACAGGTTGCGCTTATAGTTCTTATGGCGCAGATGGGCTCGTTCGTTCCTGCTGTTGAAGCGGAGATAGGTATAGTTGACAAGATATTTACACGTGTCGGCGCGTCGGACGACTTGGCGTCGGGTCAGTCCACGTTTATGCTTGAGATGAACGAGGTTGCGTATATTTTGAGAAATGCGACCAAGAACAGCCTTATAATCTACGACGAGGTGGGCAGAGGAACGTCAACCTTTGACGGAATGAGTATCGCAAGAGCGATAGTTGAATACACCTCGAGCAAAAAAATAGGCGCAAAGACGCTTT
Source organism: Eubacteriales bacterium (assembly GCA_045593485.1). Lineage (GTDB taxonomy): Bacteria > Bacillota > Clostridia > Oscillospirales > CAG-272 > SVTX01. The sequence goes on from JAZNWS010000055.1 coordinate 5,838, forward strand.
TTGCAACTCACTACCACGAGCTTACGAGCATGGAGGAGGAGTTCGACGGTATAGTCAACTACAACATTGCGGCGAAAAAGAGAGGGGATAACATCACGTTCCTTCGTAAGATCGTCCGCGGCTCAACAGACGACAGCTACGGTATTGAGGTCGCAAACCTCGCGGGACTTCCCAGAGAGGTAATAAAGCGCGCAAAGGAGATACTTGCCTCAGTAGAGGAGAGCGCGAAAAATCTCCGTCTGTCCGACAAGGAGGCAAAGGCAGAGGAGAAGGACGACAGCCTTATAACCTTTGAGGACTGTATAAACGACAGCGTTATAGAGGAAATTAAGAACACAGATATAAACACTCTTTCCCCGTACGAGTGTATGTCGCTTTTGTTTGACTGGAAAAAGCGATTGGGGTAAAAATGAAATGCCGCAAACGGCATGAAATGATTTTTAGAAAAATCATGAAATGGGCTCGCAAGCTCGCACATGAAAAGCAAATTGCGACGCAATTTGCATGATAAAACGAAAGGAGGAGCCTTTATGGGTAAAATAAATCTGCTATCCTTTGAGGTAGCCAATCTCATCGCGGCGGGCGAGGTTGTTGACAGACCTGCTTCTGCGATAAAGGAAATGATGGAAAACTCAATAGACGCGGGCGCGCGCCGTATCACCGTTGAGGTGCAGAACGGCGGAAGCACCTTTATGCGTGTGTCTGACGACGGTTGCGGAATGGAGCCCGAGGATCTTCCGCTCGCTATTCGCAGACATGCGACAAGTAAAATAGAAACTGCCGCAGACCTTGACGGTATATGCACTCTTGGCTTCCGCGGGGAAGCTCTGGCGGCAATATCCTCCGTGTCCAGAATGAGAATAATCTCAAAAACGAGAGATGCGGACATGGGAGCTATGCTTGAGGTAGACTGCGGAGAGATAGTCTCACTTTACGAGCAGGGCTGCTCGGACGGAACGACCATAATCATTGAGGATCTGTTTGCAAACGTTCCCGCGCGCCGCAAGTTTTTAAAGCGTGACGTGACCGAGACCGCGGCAATAACCGCCTCTGTGGAGAGAGTTGCGCTCTCGCACCCAGAGATAGCATTCAAGCTTATCACCGACGGGCAGCTCAAGCTTGAGACTGCGGGCGACGGAAAGCTTATGAGCGCGATATATTCCGTGTTCGGCAGGGAATTTTCGTCAAAGCTGATTGCAGTCAGTGGTGAATACGAGGGCATAAGAGTCGAGGGCTTTGTTGGTCGCTCCGATAACGTTAAGGGAAACAGGAATTATCAGAATTTCTACATAAACAAGAGATACATCAAAAGCAAGACCGCGTCCGCGGCGCTTGAGCAGGCGTTCTCATCGTATCTACCGAGCGAGAGGTTTCCCGTATGCGTGCTGTTTATCTCGATGAACCCGGGGCGCGTGGACGTAAACGTACATCCCGCAAAGCTTGAGGTCAAGTTCTCAAACGAAAAGATAGTATTTGAGTCGGTATATTACGCCGTCAAGCAAGCACTTGAGGGCAGTACTGCCCGTCCGCAGATGCAGATGGCAAAGCCCGTCGGCATGAAGATGTCGGATTCTTTTGTTCCGGTTGAAAGAGGAGAATCCCTCAAGGCGCGTCAGATAAGCATTGATGTGCAAAAGCCGTCGCCGAGTGTTCCGCAGAGCGTTCAGATAACACCTGACACGACGAATAACAAGGGATTTGCGACTGCAAAGGTGGACACACAAAAGGTTGCTCCGCCCGAGAAGATAAGCGCGAAGGAATATCTTGAAAAATACGTAAACGAGATAAAGAACAGCGCAAATAAAAAGACTGTTGAGACGCAAAAAGCGGTCGATATCGTGGCAGATATGCAAAAGCCCGCTGCGGAGCAAAAGTCTGATTCACATAAGACCGAAGTGTCTAAGACCGAAGCGCCAAGGACCGAAGCTCCCAAGACGGCTGACAAGCCTACCGTTTCCGAAAGGCCGCAGACTGCCACACCGCCCGCACTTCCGTGGAGACTTGCAGGCGAGGTGTTCAACTCGTATATAATAGTCGAAATAGGCGAAAAGATGCTTCTTGTGGACAAGCACGCCGCGCACGAGCGCATAATTTTTGAAAAGCTCAAGGCTAATATGTATTCCACGGATATTGCGTCGCAGCTTTTGATGCTTCCTATAGAGATAATGCTTATGAGCGACGAGGTGTCAACAGTCGAGGAATACCGTGCGGAGATTGAGGCGGTAGGCTTTGAGTTTACTACGTCAAAAAACACAGTTTACGTAAACGCTCTGCCCGTAGGCATTGAGCAGGGAGCGGTCGCGGATATGTTTGCGGTTATGGCGGACAGAATAAAGAGCGGCACGGGAAACATCAGCGTGACGAGAAATATTCTGTTTGAAAAGGCGCTTTATCAGGCGTCCTGCAAGGCGGCTATAAAGGCGGGCAGGGAGTATACCGACGCGGACAATCAGTGGATAATAGATCAGCTTAAAGCTATTCCCGATATTACGGTATGTCCTCACGGACGTCCCGTGGCTATGGAATTATCCAAGAAAAATATTGACAGACAGTTCGAGAGAACCTAAACAATTTACCGCCTTGCACTGTTTTTGCAAGCGCGGAGAGTAAAATAAAACTCAAAGGAGCAAAGTTATGTTTGAACTTTTAGCGCAGGACGGACGCGCGCGCCGCGGAGTCCTTCACACAGTACACGGAGATATACAGACTCCCGTGTTTATGAACGTCGGAACATGCGCCGCAATTAAGGGCGGAGTTTCCACGGTAGAGCTTAACGAAATAGACTGCCAGGTGGAGCTTTCGAATACCTACCATCTGCACATCCGTCCCGGCGACAAGCTTATACACGATATGGGCGGTCTTCACAAGTTTATGAATTGGGACAAGCCCATTCTTACCGACTCGGGCGGATTTCAGGTATTCTCGCTCGCTCAGCTTCGTAAAATTACCGAGGAGGGCGTAAGATTTCAGTCCCACGTTGACGGAAAGAGAATATTTATGGGTCCCGAGGAGAGCATGCAGATACAGTCAAACCTCGCGTCAACAATTGCGATGGCGTTTGACGAGTGTATTGAGAACCCCGCGCCGTACAAGTACGTTCGCAACTCTATTGACAGAACGACTCGTTGGCTTGAGAGATGCCGCGCGGAGATGGACAGACTCAATTCTATGCCCGAGACAATCAACAAGCACCAGATGCTTTTTGGTATAAATCAGGGCGGAACCTATGAGGATCTTCGTATCGAGCACATGCAGAGAATTGCCGAGATAAACTGCGAGGGTTATGCAATAGGCGGTCTTGCGGTGGGCGAGGAGACTGAAGAGATGTACCGTATAATTGACGCGGTCGAGCCCTTTATGCCCAAGGATAAGCCCAGATACCTTATGGGCGTTGGTACACCCTGCAATATTCTTGAGGCGGTGCATATGGGAGTTGACTTTTTCGACTGCGTAATGCCTTCGCGTAATGCGCGCCACGGAAACCTCTTTACGTGGGAAGGAAAAATGAATATCTGTAATGAAAAGTATGCAAAGGACCCGCGCCCTATTTCCGAGTCTTGCAACTGTCCTACTTGCAGAAATTACAGCCGTTCCTATATAAGACACTTGATAAAGGCAAAGGAGGCTCTCGGTATGAGACTTGCCGTCACCCACAACCTTTATTTCTACAACAACCTCACGCGCAAGATAAGAGAAGCGCTTGACGGGGGATATTTTGAGAGCTTTTATCAGAGATATCACATCGCCCTGGGCGAGCGAAACCCTGATTAAAATACAATAAACATAATATCAGAAAGGAGAAATCGCTATGATTTCAAGAAATTTACTTGAGGATGTTCTCGCGGCGGCTATGTCCACGGGCGCGGACTTTGCCGAGGTGTACGCCGAAAAAACGAGACACAACGGTATCCGCTTCCTTGACGGCAAGATAGACACCGTGAGCGATACAGTAGTATCGGGCGTGGGTATCCGCGCGTTTATCGGTACGAGAACTGTTTACGCGACAACTACCGACCTTACACGCTCGGGACTTATCCGCTGCGCCAAGGCAGTCGCAGACGCGCTCGGAGAGAGCAAGGCAGAGGTGCAGATACGCCTTACGGAGAGAGTA
>JAZNWS010000056.1:0-4999 GCA_045593485.1 Eubacteriales bacterium
GACGATGCAAAGACTCCCTTGACCTTCATTCTCACAAGAAGCGACAAGGAGAATGAGGACTGGATCAGCTGCTTCGCCGAGGGTGTTGACAAAGGCTTCACACAGTTCAGCATCATCTACGCCGAGGAGGATCTGGGCGTCACAGACGGTACGGTATATACTCACGTCTACCGCATAGGCGAGATGCCATACAAATTTGGAACCTACGTGCTGGAGGGCAATTCTCATAAATCCTACAGCAAGGACATCTATAGCGACGGACAGTACCGTCTGCCCGAGGGTACCTACACCGCAGAGGGCAGCCAGAGCTTATTTGTGCTGCCTCTGATAAATCAGAGTTTCTCGCTCTTCATCTACACAAACGGCGAGACAGTTATTGAGGGAATCTTCAATATTTCCGAGGATAGAAAAACGCTCTATCTCTATATCGAGAACGACATCTATGAGAAGATAAGAAAATCCGATAAGGATAACTACGACACCACCGTCAGCATCTATTATCCGCCCGATTTCTATCTCCGCGGCAGCTTCGATAACAATGACAACAGCATCGTTATAAACGGGCTCTATCATCATCCATATAGCCCCACCGAAATTCAGGACTCGGTCTGGGTATTTGATACATACACAAGACAGTAAGAACTCATTACACGTATTGGAGAAAGCAAAGAATAACCAAATTGTCTTAAGGTTTCAGCCGAATAATTAAAATTGAAACCGTTTTCAAAAAAATCATCCGTTTTTGCTTAATTCATCCGCTTTCAATTTTGTATCCTTTTCGTAGCCCTTTCACAAAAAAAAGAACAGAGGAGCAAATGCTCCTCTGTTCTTTTTTTCGTGCTCCGCACGAGGAATCGGAACGCATCAATTCGGCTTTGCCGAATTGAAAGTTCTGATTCATACGCAAAGCTTCCCTTGCTGCCCGCTTTTTGCTTCGCAAAATAGCGCCAAAAATCCCGACGGCTCGATGCCTCCGTGAAATTTAGCGGGTCACCTTGCGTGCTTCCTGCGAAAATTATCGAAAAATGTAGACAACTATAATCTTTTATGTTATAATGACCTCAACGGCGGGGATTTAAGAGAAAATATTCTCTTGATGACAATCTTATCGCCTTGGAGAATAAATATGAAAGACTTTTTGCAAATGACCGCGTGGACTATGGAAAAGCCCGCGGCTTACGGTGCGTTCCACATTATATTTACACTCGCGTTGCTTGGCGTGACCATTCTTTGCGTCTACCTACTTCGAAACACCAACGAACGGCAAAACCGCATTGTGCTTGGCACGGTCGGAGGTCTTCTTATAGTCTCCGAGGTTTATAAAATTCTGTTTCACATTTTCGTCAATCCGTATAACTGGAGCTTCTGGGGCGCGTTTCCGTTCCAGCTTTGCTCGGTTCCTATGTATTTGAGTCTGTTTTGCGCGTTCTGCCCGAGCAAGAAAATTAACTCGTGGCTGTACGAATTTATGTTTGCAGTCAATATGTTCGGCGGAATAATGGCGTTTCTTGAGCCCAGCGGAATACAGCACGGATATATAACTCTGACAGTTCACGCATACGTGTGGCATATGCTGCTGATTTTCGTGGGTCTGTATCTGTACGCCTCGAGGCGCGCATGCAACGACGCAAGATCCTACTATAAAGCGATAGTAGTCTATCTCGGCTCGTGCGTTCTTGCGCAAGCGTTTAATATAATTTTTGCGGACAAGCGCGTGAATTGCTTTTATATCTCGCCCTACGTGCAGAGTCCTCTGGCCGTATTCAAGAACATTTACGCATCCTGCGGATGGGCAGTCAATATGGTGCTTTTAATTCTTGCGCTGTGTATTGCCTCCGCCGTAGTGTATTACGTGGGATTTGCCGCGCGCTCCTCCAAGCGCACAAAAAAATTCAAAAAAGTATAGACAAAGCTTCATTTTTGTGATATAATTTCGTTGTATAATCGTATACAAAATAAACAACCCGTTTAAGAAAGGAACTTAAAATTATGGAAAGCGAATTCTTCAAAGCCTTTACAGAAACGTTTTCAAAATTCCAGATTCAGGGTGGATTCCCCGAGGAATATTCGTCCAAGCTCACAACAATGGCAATTATCTTCGGCGTTTTGGCAGTTGCTTGTTGCGTTGTAGTAGCAATAGCAAGCAAGAAATGTCGCGCAATGGGAATCGTTGCGGCAATCTTCAACTTGATCAGCGCGCTCCTCACACCCAGCTTTATTAAGTTTTTCCACAACACCCCCTTCTTTAAGATAGAGTATATTACCGGAAGCTCTCAGGCAGAGGTTGATAAGCTCGTTGATGAATTCTATGCAGAATATTTTGCTGAAACCATCCCCGGCATGATCTTGTCCTCAGTTGCAAGCGTTATGATGCTTTTGGCGTTCGTATTCACACTTATTCTTATCCTTAAGTGTATGAAGGAATTCAAGCCCAAGGTTCTTGGAATCTTTGCTCTTTTGATTACTATTCTCAGATATCTGTTCGTTGGTCCTGTCGACTACATAAAGCCCCTTCTTCAGGACGGCGCAACAATCGAGATGCAGATGTCCCAGACCGTGATTTACTTTGTCGCTACAACGCTTCCCCTTATATTGATCACTATCGGCGGAATCATTGCTCTCGCAAACGGCAAAAAGGCTCTTAAACCCATTACCGTTGAGGCTCCCGTTGAGGCTCCCGTTGAGGCTCCCGTCGAGGAATCTCCCGCAGAGGAAACGGCTGAATAATCAAAACTAAATACATATCAAAGCGCGCAGGCTCATTCGAGCCCGCGCGTTTTCTTTATTTTCTAATCCCTTGACGAAATACCTTCGTTATGATATACTTAATTCATAACAGTAATCGGAGAATTATATGAATTTACTTGATACTATAGCAGCGATATCCACCCCGTTTGGCAAGGGTGGAATTGCGGTAATAAGAATTTCGGGCAGCGAGGCTTTTGCCGTTGCTGACAAAATATTCAAGCCTGTGGGCAATAAGTCCTTACTTTATGCCACGCCCAAGACGTCGTATTACGGCAAAATATTTTTAGGCGAGCAGCAGATAGACGACGGACTTGCCGTGTGCTTTAAGGCTCCCAATTCCTTCACGGGCGAGGACACTGTGGAGATATCCTGCCACGGCGGAATCCTTGTCACACAAAGGGTTCTGACTGCGGCGCTGAATGCCGGCGCGCGCGCGGCAGAGGCGGGCGAGTTCACTCGCAGAGCCTTTATAAACGGCAAGATGAAGCTTTCGAGCGCCGAGGCTCTCGGCTCATTACTTGAAGCGCAGACGGACGAGCAGATATCTCTCGCGCGCTCGGGTATGAGAGGCACGCTGTCAGAGAAAACGGACATAATTTACAACTCGCTTTGCACGGTGCTTGCGTCGGTATTCGCTCACATAGACTATCCCGACGAGGATCTGGCGGATATGTCCGAGGAGCAGATGATAGCCGCGGTCGACGAGAATATAGAGAGACTTGAAGCTCTCGCCGCGACGTACAAGACGGGCAGAGCAATTGCCGAGGGAATACCCACGGTCATCGCGGGCAGGACAAACGCGGGCAAAAGCTCGCTATACAACGCCATAGTCGGCAGGGAAGCGGCGATAGTCACAAGCATCGAGGGTACGACAAGAGACATTCTCACCGAGACGGCAAGCCTTGGCAGAGTTATGATACGGCTTTCTGACACGGCGGGGCTTCGACAGACAAATGACGTTGTTGAAAAGATTGGCGTTGAGAGGGCAAAAAGCGAGCTTTCCCGCGCCGAGCTCGTCCTTGCGGTGCTTGACGGCTCATGCGCACCGTCTGACGAGGATATAGAGTTTGTAAATTACCTTAAAAATCAGAATTTCACCACGGTATTTATACTCAACAAGAGCGATATCGGAGTTCACCCCGAGGCAAAGGCTCTGGCAGATAGCTTTGAGCATAATCTCTCTATGTCTGCAAAGGGTCTTGACGGTCTTGACGGGCTCGTGTCGCTTGTGGAAAAAATCTATATTGACGGAAGTCTTGACACGGGCAGGGACGCCGTGATTGCAAATTCAAGACAGCATTCGGCGGTCTGCCGCTCGCTTGAGCTGCTTAAAAACGCTAAGAGATATATAGGAGACGGGCTTCCTCTTGAGGTTTGCGCGTCCGAGCTTGAGGGCGCTATGTCAGCCCTTGGCGAGCTTGACGGCAGGACGGTCGCGGAGGATATTGTATCAAAAATATTCTCAAGCTTCTGCGTTGGAAAATAACCCTGTTTTTCACTCTGCATTCTGCACTCTGCACTCTGCACTCTATTAGAAAGGCGCGCGGATAAATCTGCGCGGATATATTATGAAAATATTGGCAATAGGAGATATAGTTGGTGTTCGCACGATTGAGTATCTCCAGAAAAACTTGTGGAAATTACGTGACGAATTAAAGGTTGATTTTGTTATCGCGAACGGCGAGAACGCGAGCGATATTCACGGTCTTTCCTCGTCCGACGCGCAAAGACTGCTTGACAGCGGTATTGACCTTATAACTATGGGAAATCACACCTGGGCGAAGAGAGATATTTACGACTTTCTGGACGCAAATCCCGACAAGATAATCCGCCCTTCAAACTACCCCGGCTCCGCACCCGGATACGGATATACAACCGTGAATATCTGCGGATACTCTGTGCTTTGCATAAACACGCAAGGACAGGCGTTTATGGACACGCTTGACTCTCCGTTTGACAGCATTGAGCTGATTTTAGCGCGCGAGGAAGGGAAGTACGACCTTGCTCTCCTTGACTTTCACGCCGAAGCGACAAGCGAAAAGTACGCGATAGGCAGATACTTTGACGGCAAGATAAACATTATTTTCGGTACGCATACCCACGTTCCCACAGCGGACCTTCAGATACTCCCGGGTGGTACCGCATACGTCACCGACCTTGGAATGAGCGGCCCGAAGAACGGAATTCTCGGCACGGACACAGGGGCTGTCCTTCGCAAAATGAAGGACCATCTCCCCGCGAGATTTGTTCC
>JAZNWS010000057.1:0-24888 GCA_045593485.1 Eubacteriales bacterium
TGATCCAACCAAGGACGAGGTGTGCTACAACGGTCAGAAAATAATCTATCGCGAGTTTACCTACATAATGCTCAATAAGCCCGAGGGCTACGTCAGCGCGACTGATGACAAGCTCTCCCCGACAGTACTGACGCTCCTGCCTGACGAATTGCAAAAAATCGGACTTTTCCCGTGCGGCAGACTTGATAAAAACACGCTTGGCCTTATGATACTTACAAACAACGGACCGCTCGCGCACAAGCTTCTGTCCCCCAAAAATCACGTTGATAAAAAGTACCGCTTCACAACCAAATTTCCCATATCCGAGGCAGATGTTCAAAGCCTTGAGAGCGGAGTTGACATTGGCGGGTATATGACCGCGCCATGCCGCGTTGAGATGACAGGGGAGCGGGAGGGATATATAACTCTTACTGAGGGCAAATACCACCAGATAAAGCTTATGGCAATAGCGGTTAATAATCAGATAACCTATCTTGAGCGCGTGACCTTTGGCGAGGTTAAGCTTGATACAAATCTGGCCCGCGGTGAGTGGCGTTACCTGACCGAGAACGAGCAAGCCTCTCTTGAGAGCCGCGCGTCAAAAATCCCCGCGGAAAGCCTCGAAAAGCACAAAGGACCGCAAAACTGAATTGAGATATTATACCCGAAAGGAACAAAATAAATGGACATCATTAAAAAACTAGCAGAAGAATTCAAGCTTAAAGAAGAACAGGTGCAAAAGACCGTCGAGCTTATCGACGGCGGCGACACCATTCCTTTTATCGCAAGATACCGTAAGGAAGTCACGGGAAGCCTTGACGACGAGACACTCCGTAATCTTAACGACAGACTTGAATATCTTCGCAATATAGAAAAGAGAAAGGAAGAGGTACGCTCGCTTATCGAGGCGCAGGGAAATCTCACCCCCGAAATAGAGCAGGCTATTATGAACGCCGTCACCATTACCGAGGTTGACGACATCTACCGTCCCTTCCGTCCCAAGAGAAAGACTCGCGCATCTGTCGCAAAGGCAAAGGGACTTGAGCCCCTCGCCCTCGTTCTTATGGAGCAGAGAAAGGAATATCAGCCCACTATTGAGGAAATAGCGGCGGAATATATAAATGCAGAGCTTGAGGTTGCGTCTGCCGAGGAAGCGCTTGCGGGCGCTTGTGATATTATTGCAGAGATGGTATCCGACAACGCGGAATACAGAAAATCTGTCCGCGCGCAGACCTTTGAACATGGACTGCTTAGCGTCTGCAACGCCAAGGACGAGGACTCTGTCTACGCGCAGTATTATGAATACAGCGAGCCCCTCAAAAAGATACCCGGTCACAGAATCCTTGCCATCAACAGAGGAGAGAAGGAAGAATTTCTCAAGGTGAACGTTGTTATCTCCCTCGATATAGTTCTCAATTTCCTTTTGGCTTGTGTTATCACCGAGCCTGCCAGCCCTGCGTATAAGTATGTGTCGGGAGCGGTCATTGACGGTTATGAAAGACTCATCGCTCCGTCCATCGAGCGCGAGATAAGAAACGACATGTTTGACGTCGCAAGCGAGGGAGCTATAAAGGTGTTCTCGGACAATCTCGGACATCTGCTTATGCAGTCACCCCTTAAGGGCAAGACAGTGCTTGGCTTTGACCCCGGATATGTAAACGGATGTAAGCTTGCGGTGGTTGACAAAACGGGCAAGGTGCTTGATACCGCCGTAATATATCCCACAAAGCCCCGTTCCCGCACTGAGGAAGCTACGAGAATAATGAAGATGCTTATCAAAAAGCACCACGTTGACGTTATCGCAATAGGAAACGGAACGGCTTCCAAGGAGAGCGAGATATTCTGCGCGGGACTTCTTAAGGAAATTCCCGAGACGAATTGCAAATATATCGTCGTCAATGAGGCGGGCGCGTCCATTTATTCCGCGTCCAAGCTCGCAACCGAGGAATTTCCCGATTTTGACGTTATGCAGCGTTCCGCAGTGTCTATCGCAAGACGTCTCCAGGACCCCCTTGCAGAGCTTGTAAAGATAGATCCAAAGTCTATCGGAGTAGGTCAGTATCAGCACGATATGAAGCCCGCGCGTCTTGACACCGCGCTCACGGGTGTAGTTGAGGACTGCGTAAACGCAGTTGGAATAGACGTTAATACTGCGTCCTATTCATTGCTTTCTTATATTTCGGGAATTAACACCACAAGCGCAAAGAATATAGTAAAATACAGAGAAGAGAACGGCGAGTTTACCTCTCGTACCCAGCTCAAAAAAGTGCCCAGAATAGGCGACAAGGCGTTTGAGCAGTGCGCAGGATTTTTGCGTGTGCCCGGCTCCAAGGAAATTCTTGATAACACGGGAGTTCACCCTGAGTCCTACGAGGTGACAAAGGCGTTGCTTTCGATGTTCGGATATACTACCGACGACGTAGCGCACAATCAGGTCAAGTTCCTTCGCCGCGACGTTGAGAAGAAGGGAATAAAGAGAGTTTGCGAGGAGCTTGGCGTCGGAGAGCCCACACTTATAGATATTATCGGCGAGCTTGAAAAGCCGGGACGCGACGTGCGTGACGCCTTTGAGCCTCCCATTCTCCGCGACGACGTTCTCGACATCGAGGACCTCAAGCCCGATATGGTGCTGACGGGAACTGTAAGAAACGTTATCGACTTCGGCGCGTTTATTGACATCGGAGTCCATCAGGACGGCCTTGTTCACATCTCGCAGATATGCGATAAATTTATCAAGCACCCTTCGGAGAAGCTTTCCGTTGGAGACGTTGTAAAGGTCAAGGTGCTCAGCGTTGACGTGAAGAAGAAGAGAATTGCTCTTTCAATGAAACTTTAATTATATTTACCTTTGTAATAGCGAAAAATCTTCAAAAAGCGGATTGTTAGCGACTTTTTGTGACATTTGCACAAAGAGATAGGAATAATTTTAGTTATTTAGGCTCTTTAAAAATTGTGCAATTTTTGGTACAATTATTAGTGATAATATAAGATTGTAAAATCGGTCAAAAGTTTTAAATTTTTAGGAGGAAAAACCCCATGGCAAGCTTGTCACTCAGACACATTTTTAAGAAATATCCCGGTGGTGTTACCGCCGTTTCGGACTTCAACCTTGAGATCAAGGATAAGGAATTTATCGTACTCGTAGGACCTTCCGGATGCGGTAAGTCCACAACTCTCCGTATGATTGCAGGTCTTGAGGAGATCACTGAGGGTGAGCTCTTTATAGGCGACAGACTTGTTAACGACGTAGCTCCTAAGGACAGAAACATCGCGATGGTGTTCCAGAACTACGCTCTTTATCCTCATATGACAGTTTCCGAGAACATGGCGTTTGGACTTAAGCTTAACAAGACTCCCAAGGACGAGATCAAGCGTCGCGTTGAAGAGGCAGCGAGAATACTCGATATCACACACCTTCTCGACCGCAAGCCCAAGGCTCTTTCGGGTGGTCAGAAGCAGAGAGTTGCGCTCGGACGTGCTATCGTTCGTAACCCCATGGTATTCCTTCTTGACGAGCCTCTCTCAAACCTTGACGCAAAGCTCCGTGCAACCATGAGAACCGAGCTTACAAAGCTTCATAACAGAGTTCAGACAACGTTTATCTACGTTACCCACGACCAGGTAGAGGCTATGACCATGGCTACCAGAATCGTAGTTATGAAGGACGGTCTTATTCAGCAGGTAGATACACCTCAGAACCTTTACGACAAGCCCGTTAACATCTTCGTTGCAGGCTTTATCGGAACACCTCAGATGAACTTCATCAACGGTATGCTCGAAAAGAAGGACGACGACGTTTACTTCACGTTTGAAGAGAACCGCACCATCAAGGTTCCCGCAGACAAGGCAAATGCTCCCGAGCTTCAGGAGTATATCGGTCAGGAGGTAGTTGTAGGTATTCGTCCTGAGGACATCGACGACGAGGTAGCAGAGGCCTCCGATGATAACACCGTTGACGCATATGTTGATGTTACCGAGCTTATGGGCGCAGAGATCTATCTCTACCTTACAATCGGCGAGACCAATCTTACAGCTCGCGTATCGCCCAGATCCAAGTCCAAGGCAGGCGACACTATCAAGCTCGCATTTGATACGTCCAAGATGCACATCTTTGATAAGGACACAGAAAAGTGCATAGTTCACTAATACATAAAAACAGCGACCGACTCGGTCGCTGTTTTTTTATTTCAAACCTATTGCATTTTCTTTTTAAGTGTGATATAATCAAAAAGTAAATTAAATTTACTTTGGAGAATAGAATGGATATTGGAAACAAGATACGTCAGCTGAGGACAGAAAAGCTTATGACTCAGTCCGAGCTTGCGGGTAATGAGATAACAAGAAATATGCTCAGCCAGATAGAGAACGGCATAGCACTGCCGTCGCTCAGCACAGTAATTTATCTTTCAAAGAGGCTTGGTGTCTCGGCGGGATTTTTGCTCGCGGACGAGAGCGATAACTTCATATATAAAAAGACCGCAACGATGAAGAATATCAGAAAGGCCTTTACTGATAAGAGCTTTGAAATATGCAGAGATCTGTGCTTGTCAGAGCTTGACGAAGCGGATGATGAAATAAAGCTTATACTTGCACACTGCTCAATAAACCTTGCAATAGAGAATATATGCGACGGAAGGCTACGTCGCGCCTGTGAGGAAATAGACTCAGCGATGCTTCACGCGGAGTCCACTATATACGATACGGTGTCCGTGAAAAATTGCGCGTGCGTTGCGCTGAATTTTCTAAGAGGTATCTCACCTACGCTTGATTGTATTGAGATATACGAGGATATAAGCGATCTGAGATACACTGTATCTGCATTTGAGAATTCATTTTGCAGGTATATTCTCGCGCTTGAAAGCCTTGAGTCTGATTGCTTTGACGAATCTGCTCCCGAGGAAAAGCTTTATAAAATACATATTGAAGCAAAAAAGCAGATGATTGACGGCAATTATGCGGGCGCGCTTGAAATACTTAAAAGACTTATCAATTCCGAGGAAGTGCCATCAAAGATATTGCTTTATCTTGCAAGCGCTGATCTTGAGGTATGCTGCAGGGAGACACAGGACTTCCGCGGCGCGTACGAGCATTCGCAAAATAAAATGTCCTTGCTTGAATATATGCTGTCGGATATTTGATGCAAGGGGAATTACTATGAAAAAAGTTGTAATTTTGCTTTTGTCAGTAATACTTTTATGCTCCTGCTCGGTAATTTCTGACACGGACCAGGAAAATACAGGCACGGTAGTCACTCTCGAGGATATTGAGAGGGTAAGCGAGGCATTGCAGAACAAAAACATAGAGTATAAAAGCGGCGTTGATAGAGATGCTCCCATATATTATTGGTCAGAGAACGGCAGTGTATTTCATTCAAAGGAGACCTGCTCCGCGCTTGCAAATTCTAAGAAGATTATTGCGGGTAATGTTGACCACGCATACAATGACGGGATAGATAAGACCTGTTCAAGATGCTTTGGATAAAAAAACGGCTGATTTCAGCCGTTTTTTTATATTACATTTTCTCGTAAAGAGGGAATTTTTCGCAAAGCTTTGCGACCTCGGCGCGAACGTAGTCCGCGCTGTTTTCAAAGTCAGTTGCTACGAGCCCCAAGAGCTTGGCGATAAGCTTCATTTCTTCAACGCCCATACCTCTTGTCGTTACTGCGGGAGTACCTACTCTGACACCCGACGTGACAAAGGGCTTCTGGGGATCGTTGGGGATAGAGTTCTTGTTGACGGTGATGTGTACCTCGTCAAGTCTGTGCTCAAATTCCTTGCCCGTGATATTCATAGGACGGAGGTCAACAAGCATGAGGTGATTGTCCGTGCCGCCCGAGACGAGATTGAAGCCTTCATTGAGAAGCGCGTCGGCGAGAGCCTTTGAATTTTCAACTATTCTGTGCTGATAAGCCTTGAATTCGGGCTTGAGAGCCTCGCCAAAGCAAACTGCCTTTGCGGCGATTATGTGCATAAGAGGTCCGCCTTGAATACCGGGGAATATCGCCTTGTTTATCTTCTTTGCTATCTCCTCGTCGTTGCAGAGGATAAGACCGCCGCGAGGACCGCGGAGGGTTTTGTGCGTTGTTGTTGTGACTACGTCAGCGAAGGGAACGGGCGAGGGATGCTCGCCTGCGGCTACAAGACCTGCGATATGCGCCATATCAACCATAAGATACGCACCGTTGTCGTGAGCAATTTTTGCCATTCTCTCAAAGTCAATAACTCTGGGGTATGCAGACGCGCCCGCAACGAGCATCCTGGGCTTCACCTGCTTTACCTGCTCCTCGAGCTTATCGTAGTTTATTGTGTGCGTTTCGTCGTCTATTCCGTAAGAGACGAAATTATAATAAATGCCGGAAAAGTTAACGGGGCTTCCGTGGGTGAGGTGTCCGCCGTGAGCAAGACTCATTCCCATTACGGTGTCGCCGTGGCTGAGAAGGGCAACGTAGACTGCAGTATTAGCCTGCGAGCCGCTGTGAGGCTGAACGTTTGCGTAATTCGCTCCAAAAAGCTGTTTTGCACGTTCAATGGCAAGGTCCTCGGCAACATCGACACACTGACAGCCGCCGTAGTATCGTTTACCGGAGTATCCCTCTGCATACTTGTTTGTCATAATGCTTCCTGCGGCGAGAAGAACTGCCTCTGAAACAAAGTTTTCCGAAGCAATAAGCTCAATTCCGCATCTTTCACGGTCGTATTCTGCCTGGATAGCATCCGCTACAGCAGGATCGATGGCTCGGAGAGCCGAGATCTGTTCGTTAACCATTTTCGTAAACCTCTTTTTCTAGAATTTTGATGAAATAAATCTAATATATACATTATATCACAAAATTTGCGAATTTCATATACATAAATTACACAAAAACAAAAAATACCGTAAAAATATTGTGGATATGATTGACAAATAAAGAGAGTTGTGGTATAATGGTACAGTAAATCATTTTATTGTAGGGTACCGTTTATTTTTGTAAATAAACAGTCGAAACAAATTTTAATACTTAATCCAAGATCAGAAAAGGGGGATGCAGTATGGAAATAGCGATCATAGCCCACGACACTAAAAAAGAACTTATAACACAGTTTTGCATTGCGTATTGCGGAATACTCAGTAAGCACAATATCTGTGCTACCGGTATTACGGCGAAATATATATCTGAAGCAACAGGTTTGAACATTGAAAAGCTTTTCAGCGGACAGGGCGGCGAGGAACAGATAACCTCCAGAGTTGCATATAACGAAATAGACGTTCTCATCTATTTTCGTGACACACGCGCATCAAGTGAGTACTCAGAGCACGACAAAATAGAGAAGGATCTTCTTCTCATGTGCGATAGATACAACGTTCCCGTGGCTACCAATATTGCCACCGCCGAGGTTATTGTTATGGCGCTCGACAGAGGCGACCTTGATTGGAGAGAGCTTGTAAATCCCAATTCTGCATACAACATGAATAAGCAGAAAAAATAAAAAATCATGTAGCAAAAAACACGCTTCGCAAATAGACATACACAGAGAAGAAACGGTTGGTGAGAGTTTCCTATGCGCTTTTGCGACAGTACCGCTTTTGCTGGAATTTAATATCCAATGAAGTAAAAAGCTCGGGTGGAACCGTGCGTCAAAACGCACCCCGGACACGTTTGTGTCGGGGTGTGTTGTTTTTTTGCACAGCACCGATGTAAACCGGATTAAAATAAAGCGAATGCTTAAATTAATAAATACTTTTCAAATATAAAGAAAGGATCACTGAAATGAAGATCAATTTTGGAGAAAAAATTTACGAGTCGGATGCGCCTGTAACGGTTTATGACGCCGCAAAGGAAGTATTCGGGATAGTAGAGAGAAGCGTGCTTGCCGCAAACGTAAACGGCAATGTCGTAGCTCTTAATTACGCTATTGAAAAAGATGCCGATGTGAAGCTTCTCACGTTTGCAGATAAAGAGGGGGCGCATGTGTTCAGACACACCGCGGCGCACATTCTCGCGCAGGCAGTTAAAAGACTTTACCCTCAGACCAAGCTCACCATAGGCCCCGCGCTTGACGACGGCTTTTATTACGATTTTGACAGCGACGTGCCCTTTACCCCCGAGGTGCTCAAGAGCCTTGAGGGTGAAATGAAGAAGATAGTCAAGGAAAATCTCAAGATAGAGAGATTTGAGCTTCCCAGAGATGAGGCTGTCGCGTTTATGACCGAGAGAGAAGAGCCCTATAAGGTTCAGCTTATAAACGAGCTTCCCGAGAGCTCGATCATCAGCTTCTACCGTCAGGGAGAGTTTGTTGACCTTTGCGCAGGACCTCACCTTTTCTCAACGGGCGCGGTCAAGGCATTCAAGCTCACACAGTGCACGGGCGCGTATTGGAAGGGAGACCAGAATAACAAGCAGCTTCAGAGAATTTACGGTCTCGCATATCCCTCAAAGGACGAGCTCAACGCATACGTTGCGGCGCTTGAGGAAGCGAGAAAGCGCGACCACAACAAGGTCGGCCGAGAGCTTGAATATTTCACCACCGTTGACACGATAGGTCAGGGACTTCCCATTCTTATGCCCAAGGGCGCAAGAGTTATACAGACGCTTCAGCGTTGGATAGAGGACGAGGAGCAGAGAAGAGGCTACCTCCTTACAAAGACTCCCCTTATGGCAAAGCGCGACCTTTACAGAATTTCGGGACACTGGGATCATTACCGTGACGGTATGTTTATACTTGGAGATCCCGACGACGAGACAAAGGAGTGCTTTGCGCTCCGTCCTATGACGTGCCCCTTCCAGTATCAGGTATTCCTAAATAAGAAGCGTTCTTACCGTGACCTTCCTATGAGACTCGGCGAGACGTCAACTCTGTTCAGAAACGAGGACAGCGGCGAGATGCACGGACTTATCCGCGTGCGTCAGTTCACAATTTCCGAGGGACATCTCATCCTCCGTCCCGAGCAGCTTGAGGAAGAATTCCGTGGCTGTCTTGAGCTTGCAAAGTACGTTCTCGATACCGTAGGTATGCTTGAGAACTGTACCTTCCGCTTCTCGCAGTGGGATCCCGCAAGAGCAGGCATTAAGTACGAGGGTACCCCTGAGCAGTGGGAGCACGCGCAGTCTGTAATGAAGGACATTCTTGACAAGCTCGAGGTTGATTACGAGGTTGGCATTGACGAGGCTGCGTTCTACGGACCTAAGCTTGACATTCAGTATAAAAACGTATTCGGCAAGGAAGATACTATCGTCACGATTCAGATAGATATGCTTCTTGCAGAGAAGTTTGGAATGGAATACGTTGATTCCGATAACACATTGAAGCATCCTTATATAATCCACCGTACCTCGCTCGGTTGTTATGAGCGTACACTTGCATATCTTCTTGAAAGATACGCAGGCGCGCTTCCCACGTGGATGGCTCCCGTGCAGGTCAGAATGCTTCCTATCGGCGACGAGCAGGTGGCTTACTGTGATGATATCGCAAGAAAGCTCACAAACCTCGGCGTAAGAGTAGAGGTTGACCGCCGCAACGAGACCATAGGCTACAAGCTCCGCAACGCTCAGCTTGAAAAGCTGCCTTATATGGTAGTCGTGGGCGCTAAGGAGGTCGAGTCCAACACGGTTGCAGTCCGCTCACGCAAGGAAGGTGAAAAGGGCGCGATGAGTGTTGACGCATTTATCAGCGAGCTTATGACCGAAATTGCGGAAAAGAGAAGATAATAGGACGTCATAATTAACTCTGCGGCAAAAAAATTTACATTTTGCCGCAGAGTTTACAAATGTTTACAAAATATTGTTTACTAATACTATAAATAGTAGTATAATAGTTTAAAGAATATATTTTTAAGGAGTTTTCAGCTATGGGATGTCCCGTTTATAAGAGAGTTCTGGTAAAGATTTCGGGCGAGGCGCTCGCTCACGATAATAAAAAGGGCGAGCTTTACGACTTTGATTTTATGGACAAGGTCGCTGCCGTTATCAAAAAGTGTGTTGACGAGGGCGTGCAGGTCGCACTTATCGTTGGCGCGGGCAATATCTGGAGAGGCGCTAGGGGAACTGCGATATCAAGATGTCGCGGCGACCATATGGGTATGCTTGCAACGGTTATAAACGCGTTGGCGCTTCAGGACACGTTTTTGCGCGCAGGAATGGACGCGAGAGTGCTCTCTTCGGTAGAGATGAATACCTTTGCCGATTTCTACACACAGAGAGATGCAAACGATCTTCTGAATTCCGGCAAGGTAGTAATTCTTGCAGGCGGCTCAGGAGTGCCTTTCTTCTCAACGGATACGCCCGCAGTAGTACGCGCAGCGGAAATAGGAGCAGACGCGGTGCTTATGGCAAAGAACGTTGACGGTGTCTATACCGCCGACCCCAAGACAGACCCCACAGCAGAGAAAATAGACGATATTACTTATTCCGAAATTCTGGAGAAAAATCTCCGCGCGTTTGATATGACTGCCGTTTCGTTCTGCAACGATAACGACATCACCTCGTTTGCATTCGCGCTTTCCAATCCCGACAACATTTACGACATTATTATGGGTAAATCAACGGGAACAAAAATGCATAAATAATTCGTAAATTATCATAATCATATAAAAGAAAGGGAATTATTATGGGATACAATACTAAAGACATCGAAACAAAAATGCAGAAATCTATCGCTTCTTATGAAGAAAACCTCGCTTCTATCCGCGCAAGCCAGGCAAATCCCGCAGTACTTAATCGTGTGACATTTGACTACTGGGGCTCTCCTACAGAGATCACGTCTATGGCAGGCGTATCTGTGGCAGACGCAAAGACCCTCGTTATTACCCCCTATGATGCGAGCACCCTTAAGGCTATGGAAAAGGCAATACTTATGTCTGACATCGGCATTACACCCTCCAACGACGGTAAGGTTATCCGCCTTGTATTCCCTCAGCTTACAGAGGAGCGCCGTCGCGAGCTTGCAAAGCAGGTTCAGAAGATGGGCGAGGATGCAAAGGTTGCAGTCAGAAATCTCAGAAGAACCGCAAACGACGAGATCAAAAAGCAGAAGAAGGACAATCTTCTTACCGAGGACGACGTAAAGAATGCTGAAAAAGCAGTTCAGGATCTTACCGACAAGTACATCAAGAATATTGATACGCTTACCGCGAAGAAGGAGAAGGATATTCTTACGGTTTAATCCAAATGTTTGGCGCAGCACAAACATACCGACTAAATTGACAGCGGGAGTTAAAACCTCCCGCTTTAAGTTTGATTTATTGGGAGCTTATGAACTATGGCTAAAATCAGCGAGGAAACAAAACAGCTAAGACAAGCCGTCATTGACGGCGGACTGAGGCACGTGGCGTTCATAATGGACGGAAACGGCCGCTGGGCTCAAAAGCGCGGAATGCCGCGTGAATACGGGCACAAGCACGGCACGGAGACGTTTAAGCGGGTCATATCTCACTGCTACGACCTCGGCATTGAGTGTGTGACGGTGTATGCTTTTTCCACGGAAAATTGGAAAAGACCGCAAAAAGAGGTGGACTCAATAATGAAGCTTCTTGAGAGTTATCTTGATGGGAAGTATCCGGATGAGGCTTGCGTAAGGTTCATAGGAGACAGAGCGCCTCTGAGCGACAAGCTTAAAAAGAAACTGGAAAAGGCGGAGATGGAGACTGACGGCAGGCCATTCAGAGTTAACGTTGCTTTGAATTACGGCTCAAGAGCGGAGATAACAAACGCCTTCAATCAACTCACCTCAGAAGGTAAAACCCAAATTACAGAGGAAGATATAACGTCGCATCTCTATACACACGGCTCACCCGAGCTTGACCTTGTAGTAAGAACAGGGGGAGACTTGAGAATATCTAATTTTCTGTTATGGCAGGCGGCGTATGCGGAGTTTTATTTTACAGACACTCTCTGGCCTGATCTTTCGGACGATGACGTGAATGACGCAGTAAGATCATTCTGTTCGAGAAAAAGAAGATTTGGCGGTCTTGATAAAGCGCCAAATAATTAAGCTTTTAATTTTTTCACGGAGTAGAATTATGTTAAAAAGAATTATTACCTCAATACTTGCGCTTTGTGTTTTCGTGCCCGCAATTATTTTTTCGGACACGATGCTTTTCGCATCATTGGTTGCGGTATGCGCATTTTTCGGTTGTTATGAGATGTTCTCGTGCACAGGATTTAAGAACAATATCTTGCTTACACTCCCCGTGTATGCGGCGGCTCTTATTTTGCCTATTGCTAAAAGACTTATTATGCCTGAGACGTTTACAACTCTGGCGCTTTGTCTTGCGGGAATTATAATCGTATATATGCTTGGAGTAGCAGTGCTCCAGCATAAAAAGATATCCGTCCCAGACCTCGGACTTGCCTTTGCGGGATGCTTTTATATCATATTTGCATTTGTTGGCTTGATATATCTTCATGACGACATAGAATACGGTAAATACATATATCTTCTGGTATTCGTATCCGCGTGGATAACAGACATATTCGCATACTTTACGGGATGGCTTTTTGGAAAGCATAAGCTTATACCGGAGGTCAGTCCCAAAAAAACAGTTGAGGGCGCTGTAGGTGGAACGTTGTTTGGCATAGTGGCTACCGTAATATTTGGAGTAGTTATTGTAAAACTCTTTAATCCTAACGGAACTATTGCGGCGAACTATCTTTTGCTAGGAATAAGCGGATTGCTTTTGTCCGTTGTATCGCAGCTTGGAGACCTTGTAATGTCGCTTATAAAGCGTCACTATGGCATTAAGGACTACGGCAAAATATTCCCCGGACACGGAGGAATACTTGACAGATTTGATTCTGTTATGGCAGTTTGTGTAGTGCTTACCTTCATTTGTACTTATTTTAATCTTTTAGTATAAAAATCCACACGGAAAGGACTGAAGCTTTTGCAAAATTATAAATATCCCGATATGATAGTGCTCGGCTCAACAGGCTCCGTCGGCGAGCAGGCAATAGACGTAGCGCAAAAGCTCGGTGTGAGTGTAAATGCTATCTCTGCTCATAAAAATTCAAAAAGGGTTGAAGAGCAGGCAAGAGGATTTGGTGTTCGCGCGTGCGCTATGAGTGACGAGTCTGCGGCGGCTGATTTGAAGGTCAGACTCGCCGACACAAATATAAAGGTGTATGCGGGTACGCAGGGCATCTGCGATATGATAAACGATATAGACACCGATAACGATGTAGGGCAGATAGTAGAAAACTCAATAGTGGGAGAGGCGGGACTTTTGCCGACTATAGCAACACTCAAAGCAGGTAAAAGACTTGCCCTTGCAAATAAAGAATCTCTCGTTGCGGGCGGTGAGATCGTAATGCCCTTGGCGAAGGCTTCGGGTCAGGACATTCTGCCCGTGGACAGCGAGCATTGTGCGATATTTCAGTGCTTGCGATCGGGCAAGCCGCAGGAGATCAAAAAGATAATACTTACCGCATCGGGCGGTCCGTTCTTTGGATATACCAAGGAGCAGCTTGCGACCATCACGGTAGAGCGTGCTCTGGCTCATCCTACGTGGAAAATGGGCGCAAAAATAACTATTGACAGCTCAACTCTTATGAATAAAGGCTTTGAGGTTATCGAGGCTGTGCATTTGTTCGGAGTTTCTCCCGGGCAGATTCAAGTCACAGTACACCGAGAGAGCATAATTCACTCTGCGGTGGAGTATATTGATAACAGTGTTATCGCGCAGCTATCTCTGCCCGATATGAGACATTGCGTGCAATATGCGCTGACTCACCCCAATAGACTTGAGGGACCTACCGACGAGCTTGATTTGTTCAAAATAGGAAAGCTTACGTTTGATAAGCCTGATACCGAGACCTTTCCGCTTTTGCGCATAGCTTTTGATTCTATAAAGCTTGGCGGTGGAGTACCCGCAGCGCTCAATGCGGCAAACGAGGAGGCAGTGGCGGCATTTCTTGAGAAAAAAATATCCTATCTGCAAATATCTGAGGTGGTTGAGCATACGCTTGATAGCATGAGATATGCAAGGGATATTCACGACCTTGAGGGTATTATGTCTGTGTCTGCCGAGGCAAGACGTATAGCTGACTCTAAAATATATAACTGATAATCATAGGTGGTATAATTTCGATGCCTTTTGTTTACCTTTTACTCACTCTGTTATTGCTCAGTGTAATGGTAGTGATTCACGAGCTGGGACATTTTCTGTTCGCAAAGCTTTTTGGGGTGACCATTCTTGAATTTTCGGTCGGAATGGGCCCTGCTATATACACAACTAAAAAGAAAAAGAAAAAGGGAGATGACGAGCTTCCTTTTGAGCTTTCCTCCACGTTCACAAGGGATGGTGAGGCTACTCCAAATAATGCAGAGACAACAGTTCCCGAACAGGAGTCTGTGGAACAAAAAGATATTGAGGATGCGGAGTTTGAAAAAACTGTATTCAGCATAAGAGCGCTTCCAATAGGCGGATACGTCAGTATGGCGGGCGAGGATCAGGCATCCGAGGATAAAAACGCATTCTGCAATAAAAAGGTCTGGCAGAGACTCGTTGTGACGTTGGCGGGCCCTGCTATGAATCTTCTTTTGGGATTTCTTTGCGTGTGCATACTCGTGGGAATTGACGGCGCAAAAAACGAGCTTCCGTCAAACGTCATATCCTACAATGAGGTAAAGGAATCCATTTCTGACAAATGCGAAAATCCTCTTATGAGCGGAGATAAAATTATCAAGGTCAATAACGTGTACGTTCACACGGGCAACGAGCTTGACTATGAGATAACCAATCAGGGCTACGAGCCTCTTGATCTTACGGTCGTAAGAGACGGAGAGCAAATAGTCCTTGAGGACGTGACATTTCCCGTGTTTGAGATGCAGGGCGTTAAGATGGGAAGTATGGACTTTAAGGTATATCGCGACGAGGTGACCTTTGGAAATATTATAAAGCATGCATTTTTCCGCTCTGTCAGTATGGTTAAAATGATTGTTGACAGCATAGTTGATCTTATTGGCGGCAGATACGGAGTTGACGCGCTTTCGGGTCCCGTCGGAGTTTCCGAGGTAGTCGGTCAGGCAACACAGGACGGATTTTATTCCGTGCTGTATCTGTTCAGCTTTATTACCATAAATCTTGGAGTATTCAATCTTATACCTTTTCCCGCGCTTGACGGAGGAAGAGTTTTATTCCTTGCTTACGAGGGAATTTTCAGAAGACCTGTCAAAAAAGAGGTTGAGCAGGCAATCAATACCGTCGGTCTTATGCTTCTTATGGGACTTGCGGTGTTCGTAATGATAAAGGATATATTTAAACTGTTTTAAATTTGGGTGCAAGGCGTGAAATTTTGATGATGGTTTCACGCCTACACGTGTCAAATAAGGAATAAAAAAGGAGGGAAGCTTATGAATTATAATAGCATCAGACGAAAGACCCGTGAGGTCAGAATCGGGAAAATTGCCATCGGCGGAAATAACAAAATAGCAATTCAGTCTATGACTAATACAGACACCAAGGATGCAAAAGCGACCCTTGATCAGATAAAGGAGCTTGCAAGCGCAGGCTGTGATATTGTCAGAATTACCGTGCCAGACGTAGAGGCGGCAGAGACTGTCAGATACATAAAGGAAAGCGGTATTGACACCCCCATAGTAGCGGATATTCACTTTGACTATAGGGCAGCTCTCAAATCGGCGGAGTATGGTGTTGACAAGATAAGAATCAATCCCGGTAATATCGGAGACGACAGCAGGGTTTTTGAGGTTGCAAAAATCTGTCGCGAGAAAAACATTCCGATAAGAATAGGGGTTAACAGCGGCTCTGTAGAAAAGCATATTCTCGAGAAGCACGGCGGACCTACGCCTGCGGCACTTTGCGAGAGCGCATTTTATCATGTGTCCTTGCTTGAAAAATATGATTTCTACAATACCGTAATTTCCATAAAGGCGTCGGGTGTTTCGGAGATGATCGAGGCAAACAGACTTGTAGCCGAGAGATGCGATTATCCCATACACCTTGGAGTCACTGAGGCGGGAAGCGAGAGAATGGGAATTATTAAGAGCGCGGCAGGTATTGGCTCGCTTTTGTGTGACGGTATAGGAGACACGTTCCGCGTGTCGCTCACAGCGGACCCCGTGCGTGAGATCGCTGCCGCGCGAGATATACTCGGCGCGTTGAATGTTGAGGGTCAGCGCGGCATGAATATCGTGAGCTGTCCTACCTGCGGACGTACAAAAATTGATCTTATATCGCTCTCAAAACGCTTTGAGGATGCTGCAAGAACCGAAGGGCTTCTTGATTATCCTATCAAGGTAGCTCTTATGGGCTGTATCGTAAACGGACCTGGCGAGGCGAGAGAAGCGGATATAGGAATAGCGGGCGGTGTCGGAGAGGCGCTCCTTATCTCCCGTGGAGAGATTCTTGGAAAGATAAAAGAAGAAGATATTATAAGCACGCTTATTGCAAAGATAAAAGAAATAAAAGAAAGAGCCTAAGATGAGTAAGACTTTTTTAGAGATTTTTTATAAATACAAGCCCGACGGCGATAAGAGAGATATACTTGAGACCGCAACTGACATAAAGGTACAGGCGGACAAGGAAAACAGATTGCTTCAGGCGCATGTCAGCTTTCCTCGCATAGTAAAAAAGGACGAGCTGTACCAAATAGAAAGAGAAATAGAAAAAGCATATGAGCTTAACAGAGTGACGCTGTTTGTGCATTATCCGTCGTCTCTTTTTGGCGAGAGCTATATTCCAGAGCTTCTGCGCGAGACCGAGACCATAGGAATAGTAGCCAAGGGCTTTTTCTCAAAATACAGATTTAACCTTGAAAATTCCACGCTCACAATAGAGATACCGTTTTCTGTGGACGGGGTTTCCTTGCTTCTTGACGCAAGAACGCCCGAGGTTATGCAGGGAATAATCCGCTCCGAATTTGGCTTGAATATCAAGGTAAACATTATCCACTCGGACGATATGAGCTTTCTTATGAGCAACAATTCTCTTGAACAGGCTATTCGCGAGTTTGACGAGAGAATGAGCAAGGAAGCAATACTCAGTGAGTCAAGACGTGCCGAGCAGACTACAGGACAAGCTACAGCGGCAGAGCAGACCTTGCCGAGAATAGCGTCAATATTCAAGGGCGACGCCACACCTGTAATTGAGGACGGCGTCTGCAAGCTTGGTCATGCAAAATTTGATATATCCGCTCCGGAATATTTCTGGGGGGATGCGTTCACGATTCAGCCCGTAGCTATTGCGTCTATCACAAGACCGCAGAGAAATATTGTCATAATAGGTACTGTGTCGGGCTTTACAAAGGAGCTTAATCGCGCGGGCGACAAGTATAATCTGACCTTTGCGGTATTCGATGGGAACTCATCTATCGAGGTCAAGTGCTTCTCGCTTGTTCCCGAGGACGTTGATTCAGTTTGCTCGGGCATCAAGGATGGAGCTGTCGTAGCTCTTTACGGATATGCAAAGAAAGAGATACGTAAAGATAGAACAGAGGGACTTGATTTTCAGTTTTTCTTCAGCAGCGCGGCAAGGATAAAGAAAATACCGCGCACGGACAACGCTCCCGTCAAGAGAGTGGAGCTGCACCTTCATACGAATATGTCATTTATGGATGCGCTCATCCACCCGGACGAGGTGGTAAAGCAGGCGAAGGCTTGGGGACACCCCGCCATAGCTATAACTGACCACGGAAACGTTCAGGGCTATCAGCAGGCTATGCTGACCAGCGAAAAGATAGGTCAGAAGGTCATTTACGGTATGGAGGCGTATTTTGTAAACAATACTGCTTCCGCAATATACGGTAAGTTTAACGAATCCTTTGACGCAGAGGCTATCGTATTTGATATTGAGACCACGGGTCTGTCGGCTCAAAACGACAGGATAACTGAAATAGGCGCGGTCAAGATTAAAGACGGAAGGGTAATTGATACCTTTGATACCTTCGTCAATCCCGAAATGGAGATATCTGCCGAAATCACCGAGCTTACGTCTATAACCAACGAAAACGTCAAGGATGCGCCGCTTTGCGATGAGGCGCTGAGAATGTTCTTTGACTTTATACATAAGACAAATCCCGCGCATAAGCCTTTGCTTATCGCGCACAATGCAAACTTTGACACAGGTTTTATACGCGCTGCTGCGCAGAGATATGGAATGGAGTTTGACTATCCGTATCTTGATACTCTTGCGCTTTCGAGATTTCTTAATCCCGACCTCAAAAAGCATAAGCTTGATATAGTTGCAAAGCACTATAATCTTGAGGAATTCCACCACCACAGAGCTTGTGACGATGCTGGAATACTTGCGCAGATATACTTTAAGATGACAAAGCAGATGCGTGAGAGGGATATTGCGAACTTCACTTATCTGTCAAAGGATATGAACGCAAACGCAGATCCACTCAAGGGTGATACTTACCACCAGATAATACTTGTAAAGAACAAGGTCGGTCTTAAAAATCTCTATAAGCTTGTCTCTTACAGTAATCTCAAATACTTCAAAAAGAGACCGCGTATTCCCAAGACCGAGCTTGAAGCGCACAGAGAGGGACTTATTATCGGCTCTGCTTGTGAGGCGGGCGAGTTGTTTATGGCTATACTTGAAAACAAGCCCGAGTCCGAAATTGAGGAGATAGTCAACTTCTACGATTATCTTGAAATACAGCCCATCTCCAATAACCGCTTCCTTATTGCAAAGGGTAAAGCGAGAGACGAGGAGGACCTCAAGAATTTCAACCGCAAAATAGTTGAGCTTGGAGAAAAATACAACAAGCCCGTAGTCGCTACCTGCGACGCGCACTTTATGAACCTTGAGGATGAGATATACCGTCAGATACTGCTTGCGGGTCAGAAATATTCCGACTATGATACGGAGAGCCAGCTTTATTTCCGCACGACCGAAGAGATGCTTGAGGAATTTTCATATCTTGGAGAGGAAAAGGCTTACGAGGTCGTAGTCACAAACACCAATCTTATCAACGATATGATAGAGAGTGACATTCGTCCGTTCCCCAAGGGTACGTTCACACCCAATATGGAGGGAGCGGAGGAGGATCTTCAGCGTATATGCTATGAGAGAGCGAAATCTATGTATGGAGACCCGCTCCCCGAAATAGTCGCGCAGAGACTTGATAAGGAGCTTACCTCTATTATAAAGAACGGCTTTGCCGTGCTTTATATGATAGCCCAAAAGCTTGTATGGTATAGCGAAAGTCAAGGGTATCTGGTAGGCTCGCGAGGCTCGGTAGGATCTTCATTCGTCGCTTCGATGGCGGGAATTTCCGAGGTTAACCCTTTGCCCGCGCATTATTGGTGCTCCGAGTGTCAGTTTAATGACTTTTCAAACCCCACGGGCGCAGGCTCTGGCTTTGACTTACCCGACAGAATGTGCCCTCGCTGCGGTAAAAAGTTACATGCTGACGGCCACAATATACCCTTTGAGACCTTCCTTGGCTTCTACGGAGACAAATCCCCCGATATAGACCTTAACTTCTCGGGCGAGGTGCAGGGAAAGGTGCATAAATATACCGAGGAATTGTTCGGAGCGGAGAACGTATTCCGCGCGGGAACTATTGGCACGCTTGCTGACAAAACAGCTTACGGATACATACAGAAATACCTTGAGGATAAGGGCGTCAGTCTCTCACGAGCAGAGGTAAACCGTATGGTATCCTGCTGTGTGGGCGTAAAGAGAAGCACGGGTCAGCATCCGGGCGGTATAGTCGTTGTTCCCAAGGAATACGAGATATATGATTTCTGTCCCGTTCAGCATCCTGCGGACGATCCCACGTCGGATATTGTCACAACGCACTTTACGTTTGAATATCTGCACGACACGCTTCTTAAGCTTGATGAGCTTGGACACGATATTCCGACAAAGTACAAGTATCTTGAAAAGTACTCAAATACATGCGTTATGGACGTTCCCATGCACGACCCTGACGTTTACGGACTGTTTTTGTCCACAAAGCCGCTTGGTATAGCCCCCGAGGATATTGATTGTAATATCGGTACGTTTGGTCTACCCGAATTTGGCACGCGCTTCGTTATCAAGATGGTTGAGGAGGCAAAGCCCAAGTCCTTCTCAGACCTGCTTCAGATATCTGGACTTTCGCATGGAACAGACGTATGGACAGGCAATGCGCAAGACCTTATAAATCAAGGCATATGCGACATTTCACACGTTATAGGATGTCGTGACAACATAATGAACGACCTTATCGCCTACGGTGTTGAGAAATCCCACGCGTTCAAGATAATGGAATCAGTCCGAAAGGGAAAAGGACTCACACTCGAATGGGAAGCGGAAATGCGCGAGGCAAACGTTCCAGAGTGGTATATAGGCTCGTGTAAAAAGATCAAGTACATGTTCCCGAAGGCGCACGCGGCGGCATACGTTATGTCGGCGATACGTCTTGGCTGGTACAAGGTACATAAGCCTCTTGCATTCTATTGCGCTATGCTTACGGTTGCCCCCGGCGGATTTGACGCGGCGACAGTTATGGGCGGTAAACGTAAGGTCGTTGAGACAATAAGGGATATTGATAAACGCGTAAAGGAAAAGAAAGAGGTGACACCTAAGGAGATACAAAGTCTTCCTGTACTTCATCTTGTCAACGAGATATTTGCGAGAGGAATTAAATTCTTACCCATAAATATTAAGAAATCCGACGCGTCTGCGTTTGAGCCGGAGGACGGAAAGATAAGAATGCCTTTTTCAGCTCTCGGCGGTCTTGGTGAGAATGCCGCGGCAAATATAGTTACAGCGAGAAAAGAGGAACCCTTTTTCTCGGTAGAGGACTTGCAGATACGCGCGCGTCTGACAAAATCTGTTATTGATGTTCTTCGTACCAACGGAGTTCTTGAGGGCCTTGACGAAACGGATCAGATATCGTTCTTCTGATCTTGTTTATCATGAGCCTTACAACAAAAAATCCTGTGTTTCAAACACAGGATTTTTTTGTTTAATTATTTTATTCTTTTTTCCTTGTAAGCACGAAGCCTGCCGCAATAGCAGTCACAAGTCCGATAAGAGAAATGCTCACGGTCGCTCCGCAGCCGTCAACCGTTGGATCGGGCGGGGGAGTTTCTCCGTCATTTGGTTTGTGATCAGTATTCGGACTGTCAGAAGGATCATCAGTTGTATCTCCGCCTGAATTAAGCTTGGGAATTGAATCAAGCTGCTCCTCGCCGCAAACCTCGCATATACTCTTGGAAATTCCGGTGCTGTTCTCGGTTGCGGGCACTATTATCTCGGGCTCTCCAAGGCTGTGACCTGAAACGGGGAGGGCAGTGCCGACTACGAGTGTTTTTCCACAATCCGCGCAAACCTTATCTCCGCTGTATCCGTTTTCTGTACAACTGGGCTTAGCACCCGAAATAACGGTATTTTCATGGGTGCAGGATGTTGAAGGCTTACCTGTAGGAGTTTCTGTAGGAGCTTCTGTGGGTGCTTCTGTAGGTGTAGTTGTGGGAGTTTCCGTAGGAGCTTCTGTGGGCTTTTCAGTGGGAGAAGTTGGAGCTTCTACTGCCACGCACTGTACGTAAACACCCTTGTCGTTATTGGTAGCCATTTCTATGGTTCCATAGTAATTTTTTATATATCCATGCGCGGTAATGGTGTCTCCAACCTCAAATCCGGTGATTCCATTACTCATATTTATCGTGTAAATGAGGAAATCCGTCTTACCGTCGCTTATATATACTTCTTTGTAATAGCTGCCCGTCTGACCGATAGCTGTGACCTTTCCGCTTACATAGAATGGGTTATCAGAGATCTGACCCTCTGCAAGATTTGCATTTGCAGCGACAGCCTCGCTTGTAGTGAGAGGAGACTGGAGCGTTCCGCAATTGGTGTCTGAAGGCTTTTCAGTAGGAGTTTCAGTAGGCTTTTCGGTAGGATCTGTCGAAGGCTTTTGCGTGGGTGTTGTAGAGGTACCGTTCATAGCCTCGCCTGAGGGTGTTATCATATCATTGGGAACTTCCTCATCGAAAAGTGTCCATGCAAGCTCGGGATAGTCGATAAATACGTTTCTGTTGCCCTGAATATCCTGAACGACCTCGTTACGACCCATTTCCCATGTGTCAACGGGATCAAGCTCACACCACTCAAGAAGAACATCAACGCTTTGGAACACCTCGGTTATGCTGTCAGCACCCCAAGCAGATCCCCATCTGACGTAAACGTAAAGGCAAATTCTTGCAACGTCGCCCTTTACATTGTCTTGGGGAACGTACTGACCGCTTGCGTAACCGTATTTTTTGTTACCTCTGGAGGAGTTTACTCTTGCTTCGGCGGGTCTGATATGATGAAGATCCGCACCTCCACCACTCGTGTTGCCTCCACCTAAGCTCTGAGGCCATACGTGCTCACGGTTGCAGGTCCAGGTGCCTTTCCATTCGCTAGAGTCCATACTGTGACTTGTGTACAGAGTGGTTGCATTGCTTGTGTTGTTGTTCTCACAGTCGGTCTTCCATACGTAATCTCTGCAATCGTTGTATGTAGTGATTTTTTTGTGAGTGTTTGTCATAAGATTGTGCAGTGAAGCCTTTAATGCGCTTGAAGACAGCACTATAAGGTTGTCGTATGTGTAACTTCCCGTATAATAAGTGGAAGCGCTTGTGCCGTTAAGAGAGGTGCAAACAACGTCTCTCTGACCGGAGTTACTGTCCTTTGAATAGGATGATGGCTGTGTGGACGCGAATATCGGAATTATACTTCCAATAATAAGGAAAACCACCAATAGCGCGGCTACGGTGTACTTCAGAAATCTTTTCATAACGGCCTCCATAACTGTAATATGTTTTTTTGAATAATACCACTAATAACATTGTACCATATTCTCACTGCTTTTGCAATAGTATAATATTATTTTTATACAGTATTCGTAAAATTTCGTCTTTTAGCTACAAAAAAATCAATTAACAAATCCCCCTTGTAAACACAAGAGGGATTGAATATTTGATATATCAGGATACCTTGAATTGTTCAAAGTTAAATCCGCTTTCATAGAACGCTGCCGAATTGACCACAACTGCGCGGCTGAGTCGCATACTCTCAAGGGAAATGCAGTAAGCAAAGGCGTATTCGTCTATATATTTGAGATTTACGGGGAGAACTACACGCTTGAGATTCATACAAGCGTTGAACGTGCTGTTGCTTATTTCGCGAAGCTTTGCGGGGAGAGTGGCGGACTCAAGATTTTTGCAGCCCTCAAACACACCGGTGCCCATAAAGAACAAGCTGTCGGGAAGAACTATGTCTCTGATAGCCGTGCAATACGAAAATGCCTTGTCTTCAACAGATTCAAGACGCTTGGAAAGGGAAATACGAGAGAGTCTCTTACAACCCATAAATGCGCGCTCCTCGATAAATACCACGCCGGGAGCGATAATACTTTCAAGATCGGAGCACCAGGCAAACGCATAAGCTCCGATGGTATTGACTGTGGCGGGGAGGTTTATGGACTCAATTCCATCGCATCTGAAAAACGCCTTTTCGGATACGCCTACGACTATTCTGCCGTCGGGAAGCTTGTCCGGTATTACGATATTTGCGTCCGTGCAAAAGCCGATGCCGTTTACAAGCACGGTGGTCTGACTGTCTTTGACGTACTCAAGTCCTATTGAAAACTTAATATCCAACCAAAACACGCTCCTTTCTGCTCAGGTATCCAAAAATCGCTTTGGTACAGTTATTTTACACCTCTTTCGATATTTTGTCAAGTCCAACTTTGTAAATATTTATATTCTCGTGTGAAAGTGTGTCTCATTTCCTTAATAGTACAAGCCCTGCTTGATAAATAATATGTGTATATTTGAGAAATATTACCGCAAAATTTGTTTTATTAACTTTGCGTTAATTATTTATTGTTATAATTACTATGTATATTTGTATTTTAGGAGAGGATCACTCTATGAAAACAGCTGTTAAAGTAAAAAAGCTTTCGGAGAAGGCTATCCTTCCCACGTATGGAACGGAATTTTCCGCTGGAGCGGATCTGTATGCGCTTGACGGCGAGGTCATAGCCGCAGGACAGACAAAGCTCATACACACGGGAATCTCGCTTGAGATACCCGAGGGTCTTGTAGGACTTATCTTTGCGCGCAGCGGTCTTGCGACCAAGAGAGGACTTGCGCCAGCAAACAAGGTTGGAGTTATTGATAGCGATTATCGCGGAGAGATAATGGTCGCGCTTTACAATCAAAGCGAGTCGGAGCAGAAGATAGACGCGGGCGAGAGAGTGGCGCAGATATCCTTTGTGCCTTATTACACCGCAAGCTTTGAGCAGACTGACGAGCTTGACGAAACGGCTCGCGGTGAAGGTGGATTTGGCTCTACGGGAACAAAATAACATCATTTACATAAAAAAGAAAGGCAAATACAATGACGAAAATTGATATTTTCTCCGGATTTCTCGGAGCAGGTAAAACGACTCTTATCAAAAAGCTTATTGAGGAAGCCTACAAGGGCGAAAAGCTGGTTCTTATTGAAAACGAATTCGGTGAGATAGGCATTGACGGCGGATTTCTCGCTGAGGCAGGAGTGCAGATAAACGAGATGAACTCGGGATGTATCTGCTGCTCGCTCGTTGGCGACTTTGCCGAGGCGCTCAAAAAAGTTATAAACGAATATAAGCCCGACAGAGTTCTTATCGAGCCCTCGGGAGTCGGTAAGCTTTCGGACGTTATCAAGGCGGTACAGAACGCAGACACCGAAGGTGCGGTGCTTGGCGGCTTTACGACTGTTGTTGATGCAAATAAGTGCAAGATGTATATGAAGAACTTTGGCGAGTTTTTTAACGACCAGGTTGAGCACGCAGGCTGTATAATATTCAGCCATACCGACACGGCAAGCGAAAAGAAGATAAATGAGGCAGTAGCCCTCATTCGCGAGCATAACCCCGATGCAGTAATAGTGACAACTTCTTGGGGACAGCTCTGGGGCGCGCAGCTTCTTGAGGGTATGGAGCG
>JAZNWS010000058.1:0-30788 GCA_045593485.1 Eubacteriales bacterium
TGCAAGCACGTCCTTACCCGTCTTGTCGGTGCCGAGCGGATGCTCGGGACTGGGCTCAGAAAGCATATTATCGGTAAGGTTTGTTTCGATCACCTGATAAAAGCCGTGAGTGTTGCCGTTCTCATCGGTGTATTCTACCCATTTGGTAGCATATTCGGTCTTACCTGTCTTGTCTATTTCAGTAGGGGAGACTCTGTAAAACAGAGGACCTACCCAGCAGAATATAAAGAGAGATACTACCATCACAAGACCGATAACGCTGAGCTTGGAGCGGAAGAAACGGCGAAGCACCATCTGCATAGGTGACATGAGCTTAAGCGTTTGCTCGTGTGTTACCTCCTGTACGGGCGCGACGGATTCTGTGTTTTCCTGAATTTCGGAATTTTCGGTTATTTCAAGATCAAGTTCTTTGTTTTCCATACCGCACCTCCTTATTCAAGCTTAACTCTCGGGTCAACTACCGCGTACATAAGGTCTGCAAGCAGAACACCTATAACGCTGAGCAGTGCCAGGAACATATTGTAGCCCATTATAAAGGGAATATCAGCGACAAGCATCGCCTCAAACGCCTTGTTACCGATACCGGGAAGTCCAAAGACCTGCTCGGTAATGATCGCGCCCGAGAACAGTCCGGGAAGCAGTCCCGCCAGGGATGTAACAAGAGGGATCATCGTGTTTCTGAATGCGTGCTTGTAGATAACCACCTTCTCCTTAAGGCCCTTTGCTCTTGCCGTACGTATGTAGTCGGAGTTTAAGACCTCAAGCATATTTGTACGTGTCATTCTCATTCGTCCGCCTATGCTGAGTATAACAACTGTCAGTATAGGAATAAACAAGTGCCACATCTGGTCAAGGAGAAGCGAGAAGCCCGACAGATCCTTTGACGCGTCCACAAGTCCCGAGGCGGGGAACCATCCAAGCTGAATAGCAAAGATGTTTTTGAGCAGCTGTCCAAAGAAGAACGAGGGCAGCGAGATACCAATCATTACAAGTACCGTGACGATGTAGTCACGAATTGAGTACTGATGGGTAGCGGCGGTCACGCCAAGGGGAATTGCTATCATAAATTCGAAAATAGTTGCGATAAGAGCAACCGCAAAGGATACGCCCATGTGGTCCTTGATAACGTCGATAACGGGAACGCTGTACTTGAAGCTTTCTCCGAAATCAAATCGGAGAAGCTTTCCAAGCCAGGCGAGGTATCCCTCGAAGATGTTCGTATCAAGACCGTAGGTCTTCATCATTGCGTCTATCAGCTCCTGTGACGTTTCCGCGCCCGTCGTCGTAATAGAAGAAAGCTTCTGTGTGACGAAGTCAACGGGCATGCATCTGATAAGAACGTAAATTATCAGAGAAACGCCAAGCAATATGAGTACAGAAAGCGCAAGTCTTTTAATTATATACTTTACCATAGCGTCCTCCTTTTACTTTCTTTTCAACGCATAATATGCGTCAAGGTCTTCCTCGTCGATCTGGTCGATAGGAATTACGTATCCGTGTTTTTTCTTTTTCTTTACAACAATAACGGCAACCACGGCAGCGACAACAATTACGCCTGCGCCGATTGAAACCCCGACAACAGTTTCCGAGCCTGTGGCAGCTCCCACATTTTCAGTAAATTTGATCTCCCAGATTCTGTCAAGGGGAGAGGAGTAGGGGTTGATCTCCTCGGGGAAGGAGGTTGAGTCGATAATGTTTGCGTTATACGCGTAAAGCTGCTTTCTCTGATAAACGGGAAGCTCGACCGCAAGGTCAAGAACGTAGCCCATAGCCTCCTCGTAAAGAGCAGTACGGTCAGCCTGAACGTCAGTTTCTCGCGCGTCGTCGATAATCTCACTCATGTTGTTGAGAATATCCATCTCCATCCAGTAAGCGCTTTCATTAGCAAGTATCTGATTGTATCCCCACGCCTTTACGCTGGAGGCGTTGGAGTTCTTATGATATACCTGATACATATCGGGGTCAACCGTCGTGCCCCAAGCCGCAGCCCATACTGCGAGCGAGCCCGTAGAGAGCTTGGTCAAAGCCTGCGTATCCGCAACTACCTCAACGTCCCAGCCGCATTCGTTGAGAAGCTTTGCGGCGGTCTGGAATACCTGATAGGTGGGGTGGTCTGTAAGATCCGAGCCCGCGATAGTGAAGGTGACCTTAAGGTCAGAGTCAGAATATCCCATCGTGTGGTTGTATGCCTGCGACATAAGGGACTTGATATTCTCAAGCGCCTTTTCCTCGCTGAATTTGATATAAGGGTAGGAATGACCGTTTGTTTGCTTGTTGTTTCCGCTGTCATCCTTGGGATACGCCCAGCTTACTGTGGACATAGGCCAGAAGATCTGCTCTGCCGTACCCGCGTCGTAATACTGAAGGGCAAGGCTTGTGTCCATAGCCGCCATAATGGCGCGGCGGAGATATATATTGGGAATTTTGCCTGCGTTGATACCGATATAACCGTATCCAAGCTGGTCAACGGCTATCTGATCATATCCCTTTGACTTAATGGAGTCAAGTATAGATGCATTTTCCTTTGTAAGCTGAGGAGTGACGTAATGAACAGTACCCGACTGGAGCATAGTAAGCGCGTCGTTTGTGGGAACTATCTGATAACGCACCTTGTCAATATTGACATGGTAATCAATGGTAGAGTCAGCAGGGAGGCTTGCCTCAAGGCTTTCCTCAAAATAGGGGTTAGACTTGAAGTAAACTACGTTGCTGCTAAAGAACTCTGTTCCTGTGACCTCGTCCTCATTTTTATTATTAGTCGCCATATACGCGCCCGCGCCCATAGGAACAGTCACGTTTCTGTGAGACTGAATAACGTCTGTCATAAAGTCAAAGCTACCGTAGTCGACACCAAAGTTATTAGCCTTGATATCCACTGTATAGCCCTCGCCGTAATAGTGCTGAGGAGCGACTGCGAAAGAGAAGTTCCAAACTGCCTTGGGGTCAATTCCGTTGATCTTTATCTGGAGCACGTCATATTCGTCGGCATTCTTGGGAGTTCCGTCCTCGTTATGCTCGTGAGCAACCTTGTATGTATTGCCGTTCACCTCAACCTGTTCGATGCTTGTGGTGTGGCCGAGGGAAACTATACCCGAGATGTTGGGGAAGGTCATCATACCGTCAGCGGTGTTTTCCTTGAGGATGATTTCCTTTGCCTTTGCCATATACTGAGTCTGGAGCTCCTGAGCTGTAGCCCAAGCGGTAAGGATTATGTGAAGCTCGTTGTTTATCTTGGAGTCGTAAACGTATTTTACAGCGGCTTCCTTAGTGGTTATCGTGCTGGGATAATTTCTGTGAACCTCAACTATAACGTTCTTATCTGCCTCGGGCTTGCCGTCCTTGTCGCCGAACTTGACGGTGACGTAGCCCTCCATATACATAAAGGAGGTTATTTCGTCAAAGCCGTGCGACTTGTAGGGCTCTTCAGTGTAAGCCGCCTTTGCGCTCTCGTAGTCGGATTCGAGCTCCTTGTGGAAAAGCTCAAGGGTCTTATCATAGTCCTTTATAAGCTGATCAACGGTCACGGACGAAAGATCATCCGAAACAGCCTGCTTATAACCGTCCGAGAGGGTCCAATTCTTAAGAGCCTCTCTCATTTTCTCCTCGGTCGTGGAATAGTTGCCCGAGGGGGTACGGGCTACCTGCTCGAATACGTTTATAAGCTCTTTTATACGGTTGTTCGCGCGGTTTCTTGCCGCATTTGTCAGCCACTCGTCACCGCTTGCGCCACCCGAAAGATTTTGCTGTGTCCTGTACTGCGACAGACCCATAATGTCTGTCGAG
Organism: Eubacteriales bacterium; assembly: GCA_045593485.1. Taxonomy (GTDB): domain Bacteria; phylum Bacillota; class Clostridia; order Oscillospirales; family CAG-272; genus SVTX01. The sequence goes on from JAZNWS010000058.1 coordinate 3,784, forward strand.
TACATAGTGGACGAGCCCGTATATACGGGGTCAAGATAAACGTACATATTGAATAATACGTCCTCAATGGTGAGAGGCTCACCGTCGGAGAACTTAATTCCGTTTTTAAGTACGAACGTATAAGTCGTCACACCCGTTTTGTCGGGGGTTTCGCTTTGCTCTGTGCTGTCGTAATTTGAAGCGTAGTCAAGAGTGACTACGGCCTGATTTGGACCGTAAGCCACAGTTGCGTCGCCATTCTCGTCGATTCCCGACGTAAGCATGCCCATCTGGGTCATGGAAACTATCGTTCCGTCCGACGCGCTTGTTGAATAGAAGGGATTAAACAGACCGTCAAGGTTATCTGTCATAATAACGAAAGCCTGATTTCCGCTTCCTCCGCAGCCAGAAAGCACCGAAATGACACCGAGCAGCATAACGATACACAGTATCAATGAAATGATTTTATTCTTCATTTTCTGCCTTCTTTCTTTAATATACATAAAATTTAACTGCCCGAAATAATGGATACAACGCCGTCATCATCAACTATAAGCTCAAAGGACGTATTTTCGTCATTTTGCTTCTGGACAATTATTTCGTCAACATTAATTCCGGTCACGTCTCCGTTACCGATAACAGTCTTAACGGAGAAATTGTTGCTTCCCGCAAGGGCGGAGCAGTTGTCTCCGAATACCAGCTTGCCGCTGACGCTTACGTTCTCAAAGCTTGCGCCGTTGTTCGATGTACCTGCAATAAGACCAAAGGTCGCATCCTGAGCAACAGCCATAAGGTCAATGGTATGAGTGATATTCTCAAGCTTAACGTTCTCAATGTAAGCATTGTCGCCAAGTGAAGAGAAGAGACCGTTTGCAAGAGAGCTTCGGGACGTGCTCTCAAATGATACGTTGCTGATCTTGTGACCGTTGCCATAGATCTTACCGTTAAACTTACCGTTGAGGAAGGTCGCGGGCCATTCAGCGCTGCTGAAATCAAGATCGGAATACAAATAGTAATATCCCTCTGTATCCGCATTCTTGATAAGGTCATCCACGGAGTAGATCTTGTAGATCTTGCCCTCCTGCCATTCGGTATAAAGCTTTATTGTGGGAGTGAGAGACGTTGCGGTTGCCTCGTCCCACTCGCCCGTGATGATCTTCTTATTTCCATCTGCAGTTGCCTCTACCTTTTGCATAGTATCAAGGTAGCAGATAGAGTCAGGATCAAGCGTATATCCGTCTCTTGTGGGGAAGTTGTCCATAGAGAGTGAAACGTCGCCCTCGTGCCATTCGGGAATGGTCAGGCTCAAAGCGGATACAGTAGAAAGCAGATAGCTGTTTCCGTTTGAGTCGCGTGTATAAATTTCGAAGTTGTAGTAGGGAACCCAAGCCGCGTAAAGAGTGAGAACGCTATTGTCAGCAGAATATTCTGCGCCAGCGTCAATCATAACTCTGTCATTTTCGAAATCCCACTTACCCGAATAGGTGTAGCCTGCCTCGGGATTATTTGCGTCTATGGAAGTTCTCTCGGTGTACCAGCCTGCAAGGAAATAACCGGGCTTTGTCACCTGAATAACGTTGTTTTTATCTCTTCTCGCGTCATCGGGAGCGAGGAGCTTCAAGCCGTCCTCGCCAATGCTTGCGGGATTGTAAAGGTCGATTATGGAGGAGTCACTACCCTTGAACGTACCGCCGTTTGTATCAAAGGTGACGCTTACTGTGTAGCCCTCCTTCTCATAGCTGTCAAAATAGCTCTTGTTTCCGTTGATAATTGCTATTACAACACCAACGGTCAAAGCAACTGCGACTGCAGCAGCGCAGCAGATAAGGATTATTTTACGTCTTCTTTCGGGACGTCCGTCGGAGACGTATCCCTTTGTAATATCGTCAAAGTCAACGGGCTTGTCAAATACCTTCTTTTCAAAGGGCACCTCGGGAATATCCTCAACAGCTGACTCATCAGCCTCAGCCTGAGATTGATTATTTTCCTCATACTGAGCGGGAATAGGCTGCTCGGTATTTTCGGGCTTGTCCTCGGTGACCGCGCTGACAACAGCCGTTGACTGCGCGCCCTGTACCGTGATATCGCCGCGCTTTATCTTTCTGATGAAGATAAACATAAATACCGCGAGAGCAATAACAAGCAGGGTAAGTACAGAAACTACTATTATCAGAACGACAAGCGCGGTCTGAATTCTGTTTCTATCGCTTCCGCTGATATTACTGTTGTTATCTCCGCCTGCGAGGTACTCAAGGTCCTCTATCATCTGCTCGGCATTTTTGAGAATGTCCAGCAGCTCAGTGGAAACCAGAGCGCGCTGCTCGTCGCTGACGATTCTGTCGTATGCCGCTCTTGCAGCAACGACAAGATCCTTGTGAGCAAGAGTTATCTCGCTCGCATTTGCGGGAAGCTTCTGAATTGCCGCGATAGCCGCGAGAGTTATGTCGTCCGCCGCTGCCGCGCCCTTGATAAAGGTATCAAAATACTTCTCGGTCACAAATGTTTCGTAATGCTGACCGTTTGTGGGATGGATCATGGTGAGCGAGCCGTCCGTATGACCTATGTAGTCAACGAAGCTTGCGCCGTAGAAGAAGTTATTGGGGAGGGAGGAAACGTTCCACATAAAGTAGGGAACTATTCCAAGACCGTCCTTGTATATTTCCGTCACGCCGTCGGTATCGTAGAATCCGAACTCGCCCGTGGCGGGAATATTATCGTATGAGTAGAAATACTCGTAGTCGTATTCCTCCTCAAGCGCGGGAGCCTCATAGCTTGTGAAGGTCACAGAGCTGAGCTTGTCGCAAGCAAAGAACGCCTTGTGTCCTATTGCCTTGAGCGTATAGGGAAGAATTACGTTCTTGACGTCTGAGCCCGCAAACGCGTAAGCGGAAATTCTTACTGTGTTGTCAGCCACTGCTTCTGTAGCGGTGTCACCTGCGTAGCATACGAGAACAAGACCGTTATTTACCTTGAGGTAGAGCGAGCCGTTGATCACCTTGACCTGCTCGTTTACGTCATAGGTCGTGGTGGGAACAAGATATTCCTTGCCGTTAAACTCTATGATCTCATTCGTTGAGAATGGAGTCAGCTTACAGAAGGTAAAGGGATTTTCTCCGAAGGAGGTTATCTTGTCACCGAGAGTGACTTTAAATTCTGTAATAGATTCCTTGATGAACGCGTTAGTACCAATGTATTCAGCGCCTGAAAGGTCAGCCTCCGTAAGAGAGGTGTAGGCAAACGCGTAATTTCCTACGTGAGTTGCATTGCCAAGATTTTCGAGCGCTGAAAGCTTCGAGCAGTAAGAGAATGCGCCCTCATCAATGCTGACACCGTCGGGATTGAATATTACGGATACGAGATTTTCACAGTAAGAGAATGCGTAGCTGCCTATTTCTGCCGCTGAGGAAAGGTCGATAGCCTCAAGAGATGACTCGGCAAACGCGTTTGATCCAATGAATCTGACCTTGGAAAGATCAATGACCTCAAGAGCGGGACATTCGATAAACGCTCTGTCGGGAATGCTGTCGATATTTCCGAGATCAACCTTGGAAAGATTCTGACATCCTGCGAATACGCCAGCGTCAATTTCTTTTGCAGAAGAAAGAATGACCGTATCAAATGCAGGGGCATAGTAAGAATAAACGTACTGGTCGTTTTCAATCAGAACGGAAGTGCCCGAGCTGTTCTTAAATACGTTGTAAACGTCACCTGAGAACGCCTGCTCGCCGATAGACTTTACCTTTGACAAGTCTATATTCTTAAGACTGCAAGCATTGTAGAAGGCAAAGCTGCCGATAGTCGCGCCCTCGCCGAGAGTGACGCTCTCAAGCTCGTAAGCGCTATAGAACGCGCGGCTTCCGATAACTGCGTTCTTTCCTATTGTAAGGCTGTGGATGGGAGAGTTGAATCTATATCGGTAATATCCGTCCTCGCCCTTTACGAGAGCCCAGTTTCCTGTATGATTGTTCGTAGAGATTCCAAATGCGTAAGAGCCAATAGTCACGTCATCGCCTATAACGATGGTCTCAAGTGTGAGACATTCCGCAAACGCTCCGCGGCCGATCTCAATGCCGTCAGGAACAGATACCTTCTTTATAGGTGTGCTTGCGAATGCATAGTCACCTATTCTATCAACCTCATCAAAGGAGGGAAGAACGGAGATGGACGTATCGTAGAACGCGTAATTTCCTATTTCGGTAAGTGTACCGAGGGTTAGCTGTGAAAGCTTTTCGCAACCCACAAACGCGTAGTCCATAACTCTTGTTACGGAGGGAATATTCACAGAAGTTATCTTCTTGTTGTTTGCGAAAGCGCCTGCGCCTATTGTGGTTATGTTGGAGTTGTTGAGGGTAAACTCACCCGTTATAGTGGGCAGCGCAAGTATAAGAGTATCTCCCGCCTTATTCGTGATACATTTATCGGCTACTGCAAAATACTTATTTGCCGCGCTTATTTCAATATCAAATAGGCTTGTACCCGAGAATGCGTATTCGCTTATAATCGCAACGTCAGGGCCGATAACAATGCTTTCAAGCTTGGATGCGCCGTCAAAAAGGTGAGATGGAATAACGTCGGTATTGACGCTGACCTCCTCAAGAGAGGAGCAGCCCGAGAATGCGCCGTCGCCAAGCTTGATCTTGTCAACTCTGAATTCAAGCTTTTTAAGCTCCGTATTGCTTGCGAAGGCGTAATTACCTACCGAAACGGTTGTTTTTCCAAGGATAACGCCGTCGAGGCTCTTATTGCTTCTGAATGCGTAGCTTGCGATAGCGACTGCGCTGTCAAAGTAATACGTTCCGTTAAGATTTGTATTTTCAAACGCGCTCTGGTTAATAAGCTTAACACCTCTGAGACCGTTGCCCGAGGTTATATTTCCGTTCTCATCCATATAGGAAATGGTGGTGAGTGACGTACAGTTATAGAACGCATTCTGGTCGATCATTGTGACCGTGTAGGGAATAACGACCTCCTTGAGCGCGGTAAGACCTGCGAATGCAAACGAGCCAATCTTTTCAACGCCAACGGGGATTATTACCTTTTCAATGGTATTATCACCGATATACCACATCTTTGTGAGCTCGGGATAATCGTCGTTTATTACGTCAACGGTGGGATCCTTTGCGATATAGTCAAAGTTTGAGAAAGCAAACTGACCTATCTCGGTCACAGCTACGCTGTCGGGGAATTCAACAGTGCCTCCGTTTCCGTAATAGTGAGTAAGTGAGGGTCCGCTGTTTACCCAAGGATTCTTGATCTCGATATTTATGGACTGAGAGTAATAGGTGCTCTTGCCGTCAAGCATTACGTCAACCGAGATTGAAGCAAATCCCTCGGATTTTGCGAGTATTTTTCCGTTTTCATCAACGGACACAATATTTTCATTGCTTGATTTAAATACTACCTCTGTGTCGTTCGGATAGTACGCATCAAGCTTATAATTGAGTGTGACAGACTCAGAGGGGAACATCTTCAGGGAATAATAGCTTCCGTTGAACTTCATTCCGTCTCCCGTCACACCTATGTCGCGCGCCTCGGTCTCAAGCATATAGTACGCCTTGTTGACGTAATATCCCGTAAGAGAGAAGTTTTCCGCAACCGTTTTATCGTATTTAACGTATCCGGGATCTCCCTCGCCAAGAACCGTGACGATAAATCTTGCCTGCTTTTGTTTGTTCGTTATGGGGTCACGAGCCGTCGCGATAACCTGACAGGTTCCCGGGGCGACTGCGACCAGCTTGTTGTTTACAACTCTTGCAACCTCGCCAGCCACGGGAATAGTGACGGTGTATTCAAGAAGCTCTGTCCATTCGGTGCTGGGATAGATTGCGGGACGAAGCTCGTAGATCTCGTTGGGGCTGAGTGTAAGAACACCGGTCTCAGCATTGAATTTTGAATCACCCTCGAAATCAAAGTAAAGATCAAGTATCTCGTCGGGGAGAGCGATCTCGTACGTTGCCTGGTTGAGCGCGTAGTCGTATACCGCAACCGTAAAGGTGTTCTTGTTGTATGCGGTCTTCTTTATATCGTAAATGTGGTCAGTGAGCTCATATACAACGTATGTGGTGGAGTTCTCCTCAGAATAAATGGGAGTAAGATACTTGTCGAATGATTGAAGAGTAAAGGGGATCTCCGCATCCGTGGGACCATAGGAAACAAATCCTGACTGAAGCGCCATTGAGTAATGGTTATCGTATACAGCCAGCTTTGCAAAGAGCTTTGTCTCCTTTGTGGACTTATCGTATTCCGTATAGAATTCGCAGCCTGTCACAACGGGAGCCTGGAAATCGGTGACGAGCGGGAAGCTGAATACGTTGTTGAGGTTTGTTTCCTCACCGTTTCCGCCGTCGGTGTAATCGTCGTTTCCGTCGTCAAGATAACCCTTCATCGTGACGGTGTACGAGGTATTATTTTTAAGGTTGTTTTCAATTGCGCTGAACTCTATCTCCACGTTGGCGGGATAAATAGAGCCGCCGTCTCCGTAGGATTTACGTATGTCGTTTTCAACCTTGCTGAATACTACCTCGCCCGTAGCGTCATCCGTAATAGTAATCTCTATCTTGGACGCGCTTCTGAGCATTCCCGCCCAAACGAAGCGGAGGGAGTTTACGCAATCCTCCTGATTAGAGAGGGAAATATACTTTCTGTCAGCCGCAATAGGAGTTGCATTCGGGTCCTGAGTAAAGTAGTAAGAGCCGAGATAGCTTACGTAGTCGCTGCTGAGTCCGCCTATGGGGCGGGTAGCGTAAGCATCGGGGAGAGTTTTGTCAAGAAGGCTTATGGAGTCGTCAAGCTCGTCCTTGTTGGTCTCGAAATAGTCAATATCAAAGAGGGGAGCAACGGTCCAATCGCCGTAGAACGCGAGATAAGGAACACTGAGGTCAACCGAGCCCTCCTCAACCGCATCAAGAACCACAAAGCCCTCAACGTACATTCCGTTTTCAAACGACTCGTTAAGATATGTCTTGTCGGCGTCGCTGAGCGTGATTGTGACTGTCACGTCAACTGTTTGTCCTGCGTTAACGCTTATTACGTTGCCGTTAGCGTTGGCAGAGCTTACGGATATCTGCGCGCCGTCAAGAGAGTAAGCCTCCTCGGTGACGGTGGTTTTTCCGTCGTGGGTTTTCGTTTCGCTCACACCCTCGGTGAGCACGTATGCGGAGATATCATAAGAGAGAGTGGAAGCACCAAAATTATATACGGAGAATTTAAGTGTATAAACACCCTTCTTGTCGGGATCGTCGCCAAGCTCGAGCTTGGGCTTGTCCATAGCATTTCCGTTTTCATCATAGGTTATGATATAAGCGTTTGTTGCTGCGGACTTATCAAGGCTTGCAAGTCCCGCGCCCTGTTTTCTTATGGAATAGGGCAGACCGTTCTTGTTAATTATAATATCTGCCGTGGACATAAAGAGACTGTTTGCGATTTTTGCTATCTCTTTTCTGTTTTGAGTCGTGTCCTGTGCAAGAGAGGGGAATCTATTTATAATGTATTGACGAAGCAAAGCAGTGGCGCCCGCAATGTTGGGGCATGCCATAGATGTTCCTGAAATGCGGTCGTAAGACTGACCGGGAACTGAAGAAAGGATAGATCCGCCGTGAGCGGTAATCTCAGGCTTGATCTTGAGGTCGGGAGTGGGGCCCCACGACGAGAAATCAGACATAAAGGGACCAGACGTCTGGGAGCGGCTTATTTTAATTGTACCCGTGGACGTAGCCGCGAGAGCCTCGCCGTCGTCCTGACTGATAGAGCACGCCGCGATCGTGATAGATCCAACGTTCATCTTTATGTCACCCGAGACGTTGTTGTAAATAATAATACCTGCCGCGCCCATTTCCTCGGCAATATTTGCCTTTTCCTCAAACGTGGTATCGCCACGCTTGATCAGAGCGATTTTTCCTTTTATTTCATCCTCATATCCCGTGTAGTCTGCATATCGTCCGACACCCGGGATAGTGACGTATTCAATTTCTGCCTCATCCACGCCCTCGGGGAGTATGTCGTCAAGGAATTTCTTTTCCTCGGAATACTTATCGGTTGACTCGTTAAAGTAAACTATTTTACCGTCGTGAAGAAGGTAGGGAGTCTTTACGCCGCTGATGGACGCGATAGAAAACGCTCCGCCGTATGTGGAGGGCGAGCCTACCGTACCCGAGTCGGGGTTAGAGGTAAGACCGAGATTACCGTTCTTTTCCGAGCCGTACGTAGAGTTGTAGCTGTTGGATGCGGCAACGATAAGGCTGATACCCGTCTCGCGCACTCTTTCGTATACTCCCGAGATAGCTTCCTTGTCTGTCTCACGGCTGAAGCCACAGCTTGTACCGATAGACATGTTGATAACGTCAACGCCAAGAAGCACGCAGTCCTCGACCGCCGTGAGAATCCACGACGAGATAGCAGAGTCCTGAACGTCGGAGAATATCTTCATCTCAACGAGCTGCGCATTGGGAGCAACACCCGTTATGGTATCGTCCTTACCCGCGATAATACCCGAAACGTGCGTACCGTGGTCGCTCTTTATCGGGAATACGTCGGGGTCGTAGTCTGCATAGTCGAATGAGAAGGGGATCTTCTCGTTTATGTAGACGTCGGATGCGGTAAGACCGGGGTAAAGTCTTTCGGAGGCGAAGGAATGGCTCGCCATAAGAGCAGATACCTGATCAAACGTAAGACCGAGCTTATCTCTGTCCGCAGTGAAGTTGCCAAGAGAAAACGCCGTATGTCCATAGTCGATACCCGTATCGAGAACCGCCACGACCATACCTGTGCCGTCGTATCCGAAATCCGAGCTGTCGAATATACCCGTGTCGTAAACGTCGACCTCGTTTTCAACGAGCTGAGTCTCCGCGGGCTTATAAACGTCGCCGACTATAACTCTTGCGCGTTCACCGAAGGTCTCGCAGGTCTGTCTGAAATCCGCCGCCTTGATCTTTATCTCAAATCCACTGAGAATAGAGGAGTAGAACGCGCCTGAGTCGTATTCTATTCCTGTTTTATCAAGGTCGGAGAGAAGCTCGCCTTTAAGATTCAGGATATTATGTCTTACCTCGTTTGCCTCGTCTGTTGAGGCATACTCGGTAAAGCTCATATCCGTGTCAAGCTTTTTATAGATATCAAGCAAGGGCTCCTGCTTGACCTCTATTATAAGCGAGATGGTATCCGTGTCCTTAACGGTATCCGGTAGCTTCTGAATGGTGGAATTACTGTAAAATTGTTCCTTCTTGGTGTCAATGTTCTGCCCAAGCAGGGAAATGTGCGACGAATTTGTCGCCGCAGTCGCGCCCTCCTTGAGAAGCGAGATGCATATTGCAAGTGTCATTGACAAAACAAGGAGGGTGACTATTACCGACACCGCCACTCGTTTGATTGTTTTTTGCTTCATCATCTGTGATTTTTGCCTTTCGTCTGAATTTTTGCATATTAACTCATAATATGCCATTATACATAAACAATATTATATCATATCAAAAAAGATAAATCTTGTATATTTTGTAAATAACCGCATCTATAAAATTTAACAAATATAGAGTTGACTTTGGACTTTTGATATGTTATACTAACTCGAGAGTATGCTTTCATAAATTTTTTGCGCCATAGCGGCGCTTGATACGGTTATGAACAGAGCAATGATAAATTAACTCAACAAGGAGAATTATTATGAAAGAAACCAAAAGACTTCTTTCGCTTTTGCTGGCGATTGTTATGATAATGTCCGTGTGCTGTCTTGCATTCACGGGCTGTGACAAGACTCCCGCAAATCCTACAGGAAAACCTTCGTCCGCGCCCACCGAAGGGCCTACTGAAAACCCAACGGAAAAGCCTTCCGAAAATACGCAGACTCCTCCCACGGCTTCGACCTACACCGTAAGCGTAAAGACTGCGGGCGGCATGGCTCTTTCCAACGTTATGGTGTTCATCCAGGATGGAGACAGCATAATAACTTACGCTACAACGGATGAAAACGGAGAAGCGTCTGTAGAGGCTCCCACAAAGGACGGCTACACCGCAACCGTTCCCAACACTCCCACAGGATACAGCGCGCAGGCAAGCTATGCGTTTGTCGACAAGCACGCAGACGTTGTGCTTACCTCCGCCGTAATTGGCGAGGGATCGCCCTCTGCGATTTATAAGCTTGGCGACGTTATGTATGATTTCACAGTCACCACATACGACGATAAGGAAGAGATGACCCTCTCCGAGATCCTCAAGGAAAAGGATATGGTTCTTATCAACTATTGGTTCGACGGCTGTGGCTATTGCTTGCAGGAATTCCCCGAATTGAACGAGGTATATAACAGATACAGCGACTCCGTTGAGGTGCTTGCTCTTTCTCCTATTGACGACGACGATGCAATTGCTGCGTATATGGAGAGATATATAAAGGAGGGAGCTCTTCCCGCGGAAGGACTTTCTTTCCCCGTAGCATACGACGACCAGGGAATTATCGCAAACTTCAATCCCTCGGGCGCACCCACGTCAATTGTTGTTGACCGATATGGAGTTATTTGCTTTGTTATTGAGGGCGCTATGTCCGCGCATCAATTCCAGGCAATATTTGATTATTTCACGGGGGATGACTATCAGCAGCAGCTCATAGTTGACCCTTCAACACTTACTCCCGTTGCAAAGCCTGACGTTTCTATGCCCTCGTCCGAGGAGATCGGAGCGGTGCTTAACAAGGGAGATATAAGCGTAAGCTATCACGGAGAGACGAATTCCGAGGACGCTGAATACGCTTGGCCCTTTATAATCGGTCAAAAGAACGGTGTTGACTGTATTAAGACCTCTAATGCCTTTAAGCACTCCACATATTCAATAATATACGCTGACGTAGAGCTCAAGGCAGGACAGGCAATAGCCTTTGATTATTGGGCTTCTACCGAGCTTGGAGCGGATATTCTTTATATTCTTGTTGACAGACAGGATATGTATCAGCTTTCGGGCGACGGAGACGATTGGGACACAGTATATCCTTACGTAGCTCTTGAGGATGGCACGTATGAGCTTGCGCTCTGCTATATAAAGGATTCAGGCGCTGACGTTGGCGACGATACTATGTATATCAAGGATCTCAGAGTCGTTGACGCAAACGAAATAGACAAGGAAACGTATATTTACAGATACGCCGCAAATGATTATAAGGAGGACGGCTCAGGCTACAACAGCTACGTTGAGGTCGTTCTCGGTGATGACGGCTACTATCACGTAGGTGAGGCTGACGGACCTATCCTTCTTGCTAACCTTATGGGATACACCCGCTTCAGCAATACTATGTCCGTATGGATGATGGCGTACAACGGTCTTATCAAGCTTAACGGCATTGATTACGTTGATCAGTTTGAGGAGTATTCCAACTATTCTATAAACTCCAGAATGTACGGCTATTGCAGTGTAAATGAGGAGCTCCGCGAGCTTCTTGAGATTGTTTGCGAGGCAGTCGGTACGGAGGCAGACAACCCGAATGAGTGGCTTCAGATGTGCGTTTACTACGATGCATACGGTACAAACGGCGAGCAGATGATGGACCCCATAAAGGGTCTTGCGATTTTCTCCGCATTTGAGGCAAAGCTTGATATCGCGAACAAGGTGACCTACACGCAGATAATAATGCCCAGAGGTTATCTCTACGCGTTTACCCCCGAGGAGTCGGGCGTATACCGCATTACCTCGTACAGCACGGCAGAGGGAATAGTGGACGGCGTTGATTATGCCATTGACGCCTGGTTGTTTGATGAAAATCACGAGCTTATCTATACCTACGAGCATTCTGAGAAGATGTGGCAGGATACTAAAAACGTTTCTATGCTCGTGTATATAAAAGCAGGAGAAACCTGCTATATGGACCTTGCATACTATGATATATACGCGTCAGGCTCCTTCACCTTCAGAATTGAAAGAGTAGGCGATGTTGCCGACATATTTACTCACGCATCCCCCGGGCCCTTCACAATGCCCGATGACGGTGACGGAGAGATAGACTACGGCGCAACTCCCGAGGCAAGAGGTGTTGACGTAATGCTCGTTGACGGCAAGTATTACGTAAAAAACGAGGACGGCACGCAGGGCCCCGTGCTCTATGCTGATTTCTGGACGCTTACAGGTCTGTTCAGCCATTCCATTGAGGATGCGATTAAGCTTGACGGCTTCAACTTTGACAAAACCTCTCTTGATGTGGAGATAGAGGGCTTTATTGAGGAATTCGAGGCTGCGGGTATTGATGAGGCTCAGGGCTTCAAGGAGGCTTGGGGCGAATACCTCTACGCTCAAAGAGTTGAGCTTATCGAGGAGGTAAGAAACGGTATTTACCACGGCGCAGGTGATTACACCGAGCAAATGCAGGCATATCTTGATCAGATCATTACCGATAGCGAGAATGAAGAGCTCAACGGTTGTATCGAGGTGACCGAGGAGCTTGCAGAAATTCTTCAGATGTTTATGGACAGATATTCCCTCGAGGGCGTTGAGCATAGCTGGACAAAGCTCTGCTTCTACTACAAGCACTACGGTCCTACCGTAGCCGCAGAATAATTGATTTTTTACGTCGGTTTTTGCGGTTCTCGCAAGAACCGACGTTTTAGAAATTAGAAAGAGAACGGAGATAAGAATGAAAATGAAAAAATATCTCGGAATAATTGCAATAGCTTTGATACTTACGTGCGCTGTTGCCCTTGTTGCTTGTGATGGCAATAATGAACCTCCCACAAGTCAGCCTACAAGCGTACCCACCGACAAGCCTACCGAGTCTCCCACAGAGAAGCCGACACAAAAGCCTGTTGATGATGAAAAAACAACCTATTCGATTGAGTTCGTCAATTACAAGGGCGAGACGATGACATCCTTTTCGGGCGTAATTACATATGCCGACGGTACCGTAGCGACAGTTGTCAGTCAGGGCAAGGCGTCCTTTGAGGCAGTTGCTGGCGAGTATAATCTGAGCTTTGATATTACGTCTGCTGACGGATATGAGTTCGAGGAGGAATGCGTACTCACAGCAGAGAATAATGAGGCTGTAATTTCTGTTTACAGCAGAGTGACAAGTACTAACAAGGACTTTTACGCAAGCGAATACGGCGCAGGATACGTAAATGAGGGCGCAACCTACGTAAAGCTCCGCGGAGTCACCTCAGGTGAATATGAGGGCGAGAGATCATTCTTTATCTTCAAGCCCCAGAGAGACGGTATCTACAAGATAAGCGTTATATCGGACAAGGAGGTTTCTGTCGGATATTACGGCGGAAGCGTGCTGACAGTATTTCCTAACTCGCTTCTTGACGTCGTGGATAATACTGTGGAGTATCCCATACACAAGTCAAGTATAGGCGCTGACAGCAGTGTTGTGTGCGTTATAGGACTCACCACGGACGGATCCGCGAAGGACGCCGTGCTGGTTATAGAAAGAGTTGCGGATATGCCCCTTACATTTGCGGATATTCCATGGGGAATACCGAGCATTGTCGGAGAGCTTGCGGAGCACCGTCTCACGTATCAGAACAAGGTCGTCACTCTCAAAAATCTTGACCTTATGGACGAAAATCTCAAGCTTGTTCTCGGAGCTGACGGATTTTATCATCTTGGAGACGCAAACGGACCTATTGTGTACGTACGTCTTTCGGCAGTAGTTGATTACTTCGGCTTTTATACCGACGAGGGTATGCAGAAGCCCAATATGGCTTCGTTTTCAACCATAATCGAAACCGACAGAATGTGTCGTTATTTCTACGATGAAGACGGAAAGCCTCTGAGAAAAGAAAGCTATAATGAAATAATAGAGAAGTACATCGAGGTAGCCGATGCTTCGGGCGTATATCCTCTTGACGAAATGCTTGAGTACGTTATTAAGCAGCACGGTGAGAATTCAGGCTGGTGGGATTATGAATCGGAAAACAATCTTTACGATATGTATGCGGTTGAAAAGCCCCCTGTAGAGAACGCATGGCTGTTTGCCGCTTGTACGGTAGAGATAAGTGACAAGGGTGTTGATGCTGAAAATTCACTTCTTATAAATCCCGAGGGCTCAACGGCTCTTATGAGCGCGGGCAACACGGTTTACTTCAAGATAAACGAGAAGGAGACTGTCAGCGTAATTCTTACCGTAAACGCGGGCGAGGGAATAACTGTGGTCTACGGCGGCGAGACCTATACCCCCAATGTGAACGGACAGATAGTTGTAAGAGTCAAAGAAGATAAAATCTTTACAATAAATGCAATCGAAGATCTTGACGATGATATTGTAGTCACGTATTCTTACGAGTACGCAGAGTAATAAAAATATAAAACAGCGCTTTGAAGGTTCAAGGCGCTGTTTTTTGTAAACAAAAATAAAAAACTCTTGCAATGTATGAGTATAGATGATATAATATATTCAACTATCCGAAAACGGAGGTCTACGATTATGAATTTGAAAAGAATTATAGCGGTTCTGTTGTGCGTCTGTACTGCGCTTGCAACGGTGTTTTTTGCAGTATCTTGCGACAGAAACGAAACACCGTCTCAATCTCCCTCGTCTGTGCCCTCGGAAGCTCCGACAGAAGCTCCCACCGGCAATCCGACGGAGAATCCCACGGAAACTCCCACTGAGCCGCCGGTGACAAAGGTCACTTATACCGTGACGGTTGAGGACTTTGACGGCAATAAGGTGTCAGACGCTGTGGTTGAAATATATCAGGGTGAGATCTGCGTTGCATCAGGCAATACCGATTCTAAGGGTAAATTTACCGCAGAGCTTGAAAAAGCGGATAACTACACCGCAAAAATAACAAGAGCTGACGGATATGTGTTTGAGGACGAGGCAATTGCCTTTGAGGATAAAACAAAGGTGGAATTTACGGTCGACGCAGCGGTTGAGTACAGAATCACGATTCTTGACCAGTTTACAGAGCAGGCTATCGGCGGAGTGACTATAGAGCTTTACACGTCGTCGGGAGCGCTTGCCGTAACCTGCGTGACAGGGGATAACGGTGTCGCGTCCGTATGGGCAATAGAGCGCGCATACACGGTAGTTCTTTCAAATCTTCCCGCAAAATATCCAAACAACGACACGTATATGCTCGACAGCAACCAACACGAGAGCACAATATACCTCGCTGACCCCGCTGACTATGTGGCGGACGGCTCAAGAGAGGACACGCCCCTCATAGTTCAGAACCGAGATGTGATAACGGTGAAGGCAGGAAAAACGCTTTACTGCCGCGCGCCCCGAACACCGGGATTCGTCGTGACCGTTGCCGATCTGACATCAAGCCTTAAGGTGATATACAACGGTGCGGAATATATAGCTGATGGCGGCGAGATAAAGGTACAGTTTGATGCTCAGGTAGATGAAAACGGAAACCCCGTTGATATTTATTATTCAATTCCTAACGATTTTGCTATAGTAAATAACGGAAATGAGGACATTGTTGTAAAGCTTTCAATAATTGACGCGGACGACGTGCTTGGAACAGAGTCCAATCCCTTTGAGCTTGAGCTTGGAGTATTGACAGAGACTCCCGAGTTTATTATCGGAACCTCGCTCGCAGATCCCGGAATAAGCAGATATTGCTACATTTTTGACGCAACAGAGAATGGATTTTTCTGGGTAGACAGTCTGGACGGCGCAGTAATAATAACTGTAAACGGAGTAATGGTACAGGACGACGAGTACAATATTCTTCCGTACGTATTTCTTGTTGCGGGAGATAAGGTTGATATTCAAATTGAGACTCTCAATCTCTTTGATGACGTGACCTTACCCGTAAGCTTTACTGCGAATTTTGATTCTGAAATTACAACTCTTCCCGACAGATTCACCTGTGAGCACGAATATGATAACGAATGCGCTTCGGCTTGCAATAAGTGCGGAAGTGTAAGATATACGACCCATACGGAAGAGGAAATCCCCGCGGTAGACGCAACCTGTACGAAGGAAGGACTTACGGCAGGAGTTAAGTGCTCTGTGTGCGGAGAGATAGTGGTTGAACAAAAGCCGACCGAGATGCTGCCTCACACTCCCGAAACAGTAGTCGGAAAGGCGCCTGATTGTATCAATTCGGGTCTTTCAGACGGCGAAAAGTGTGCTGTCTGCGGCATAGTGACCAAGGAGCAGGAGACAATTGATGCGCTCGGACACAGCTGGTCCGAGGAATATAAATATGACGAAAATTCTCACTGGAAGACCTGCACAAAATGCCCCGATATAACAAGCGAGTCCGAGGCGCACAGCCTTGATGCTAACGGCTGGTGTACTTGCGGATACGGATGCAGTCACGACATAGTCGAATGGAAGGTTGTTGAAACCGCTACTTGCTCCAAGGAGGGTAAGGAAAGCCTTATCTGCTCTGAATGCGGCGCGGTGACGGATACAAGAACAATAGAAAAGACGGCGCACACCCCGGGTGACGAGGCAACGTGTACCACGTCGCAAAAATGTACGGCCTGTTATACGATTCTTGTCGCAGCAAAGGGTCATACACCCGGTGAGGAGGCTACGTGTACAACCGACCAGATATGTACCGTATGCGGAAGCATCATTAAGAGATCTTCGGGACATAAACCCAATATAAATACAGTAAGCTGCACAGAGGATAGAGTATGTACAGTATGCTCAGAGGTAATTGAGACTGCAACGGGACACAAGCCCAACCTTGATGAATCAACGTGCGCATACAGAAAAATGTGTACGGTTTGCTATGAGGTGCTTGAAGAATTCAAGCCTCATACACCCGGAAAGGACAAAGCGACCTGTACAACAGCGCAGGTATGTACTGAGTGTGGATACGAGGTAGTTCCCGCGCTTGGACATAGCTATAACTCGAGCTATATATGCACTGTATGTACATATGCAAAGCCCGCATCCACCTATAAGCTCACGTTTGTAAATGCTCTCGATCAAAAGCCCTTGGCGGGAGTGACGGTTGAGTTCTACGATTTTGAGACGGGAGAGCTTTTCCACACAGACACGACTAACAGCAAAGGATATATTCAGCTTAAAACTAAGGTTGCTTCTACTGTCACAATAAAGCTCAGCAATCTTCCCGACGGATTTATAAACAATGAGACCTTCCTTGTCGGAGAGGAGTCGGGACTGTACGGCTTTGAGTGTACGGTAGAGGTCGCGAATGCCGCTGATTACGTTTACGATGGCAGAGACGAGGATCACCCCCTCAATGTTCCTCTTAACAACGGAACGGTCACCGTTGCTTCGGGCGCAACCATATACTGCTCATATCCTCGTTCTGCGGGAATGACTATGACTATAAGAAATGCCGCAGGCGTGACCGTGATTTACAACGGCGTAGAGTATAAAGCAAACAGTCTTGGTGTAATTACAGTCAAATTTGCCGCTCAGGCAGGATCGATAGAGTATAGCGAGCCTAACTTCTTTACGATTATAAACAATTCGAGTGCGGAAAAAATACTTTCTCCCACCGTGGCATAAAACAAAAAAACCCTTGTGTTCGTTTGAACACAAGGGGTTTTTATTAGTCTGAAAGCGCGGAGTCGATAACGCTCTTAAGCTCGTTATAGGTCACACTTCCTGTTTTATTAAAGACAATTATTCCGTCCTCGTCAATTATAACGGTCATAGGATAGGAGATACTGCCGCCGAGCGCCTTGTAGTAGTCATCGTTTTCCGTATCGTGGGGAACTATCATATTAGTGGACGGGAAGCTTTCACTTATATAATCTCCGCCCGTCTCAACGTCAAGAGCGGAATGAATTGTCACGACCGCAACCGAATCTGCGTATTCGCTTGCGATCTCATTAAAGTGGGGGAGCTCCTGAACGCAGGGAGTACACCAAGTGCCCCAGAAATTAAGTACGGTTATCTTTCCTTTTGTCTGTTCTATGCTGAATGTTTCGCCCGCGTACGTGTCAAGCGTCATAGTGGGACAGAGATTTCCAACCTTGTTTCCAACAGGGGGAAGCCTCCATATTACTATAGCTTTATCAGAGCACCAATTTTCAGCCCAGCCCGAAGGCTTATCTGCCTTAAGTATTCTGCAGTTGATAACAATATTATCACAGCCCGCAAAAGCATTTTCGCCTATAAAGCTTATGCTCTCGGGTATAGTGACGGTGGTAAGAGTCGTGCAATCCTTGAACGCCTCAGCGCCAATTCCCGTGACGGCAATTCCTTCGTATTCGGAGGGGATTGCTATCTCTGTGTCAGTGACGTCGCCAATGCCTGTCACGATATATGTGTTTGTCGCGGTATCAAGCGTCATATCAAGACCGTGTGTGTCGGGAATGATAGGCTCTGTGGGAGTTTCTGTGGGGTTTTCCACGGGAGGAGTGGTCTTACTTCCATCGTCGTAGAACACGTTGTAGTAGAGAAGCGCGCCGATAAGAATAGCCGCCATAGCGGAAATCACGCCTATCTTTATAGCCTTGTTGCGCTTTGCAATCTTGGCTTTCTTTTGTGCCACGAGAGCCTCGCGCTCGGGAGAGCCAATGGGAGTTGCATTATTATCTATGCTTATCTCGTTTGCGTGAAGGATTATCTTTGAGCCCTTCCAGGATATCGCGCCCGTGGGGCAGGAGTCTATACACTCGCCGCAGCTTATACATTCCTGGTCGCCAACGTGGTGAATATCCATCTTACATTTGCTCACGCATATATTACAATTGGTACACTTGGGCTTGTCAAGCTTTACACCAAAGAAGGATATTTTATTGAACAAGCCGTATATTGCGCCGAGAGGGCAGAAGAAACGGCAGAAAAATCTGAAAATAAATATCGCGCCGGTCACAAAGCTTACAAGTAAAATAAACTTCCAAGTAAACAGCGGACCGAGCATGGAAAACCAGCTTGAGTTTACCTTGTTTGCAAGCAATCCCATCGCGCCCTCAAGCGTTCCCGCAGGACAAATGTACTTACAAAATCCCGGGAGCGGTACGCTCTTTAGCATATACATAAGCGGGAATATAAAGACGAAAACAACAAGGATCACGTATTTTAAGTACGAGAGAATTCTTGTAAAACGGTTTTTCTTGAGCTTTGGGGTCTTGATCTTATGTAGAAGCTCCTGAATAAGTCCAAACGGACACAAGAAAGAGCATATCCATCTGCCGAAAATTATGCCGTAAAGCACAATAATTCCGAACATATAGTAGGGAAGTCGTTTGTTTGAGCTTGCGAGCGAGTTCTGAAGCGCACCGAGAGGGCAAGCGCCCGATGCTCCGGGGCAGGAATAACAGTTAAGACCGGGAGTGCATATATTTTTGAGAGGACCCGTGTAAATGCTGCCCTTGATAAAGCCCTTTATGTTAGCGTTGAAGAGAAGCGCCGCGTAGAGCTGAATTATTCTGCGCTTTGAGGGCTTGTGCGCTATAAACCAATTTTTTATCTTTCCCATAATATCAACCCAGTCCTATACACTCTGTGCAGAGTCTTATAGCCTTTCCAAGAACGTCAGCCATACCGCCGTTGAAAATACCCACGACGATAAATACTATTGCAACGGCGAGAATAACACCTCGCACGCTCCACAAAATCACAGTCTCTTTCTTTATTTTAGCGCAATTATCGCTCTTTTCGGGAGCGGTAGCTCCAAAGGAAATAGCCTCCTTGAGATAAGCTATCTCAGCCTTTTGACTTATGCAGGTTATTATGCTAAGTATAAGACAGAATATCAAAGCGCACAGGCACCAGATGAGAGTGAATACTACCGCAGGGATAATACTTTGATTTATAAGATATTTGTCGTAGTTTGCGGGATTGCCGATGTGTAAAAGCAAGGGAATTGCTGTAATCGTGCAAATTGCTGCACAAACGCAAGCGTATATTACTCGTTTTATTCGCTCGGTTTTTATTTTTCCTGCAAGCTCGGGCTCGCAGGTATCAAGGGACACCTTCTGCGCAAGTCTCTCGCGAGTCATAAAGAAGTTTGGATGCGCCTTAAGGCTTTTAATATTTTCCTTGCCCGCAGACTCCTTCTGGACAGGGAGACAAATTGACAAAATAATACCGCCGACAACACCCGCAAGACAAAGATAAACCAAAATCGCAATTTTTGAAAATTTCTCCGCTACGATTTCGCGCGAGAATTCTCCGTTGCCGCCATCATATATGGCATAGCATGACAATATTATACTTAACGCCGCGAGTATTATAACTACGGACAGACATATCCCGTAGATAAGATGCGTACGCTTTATTGCGTTTTGTGACATAAAAAATCTCACTTTCTCATAATTATACATAATAATTATATCACAAAACATATTCGCAGTCAATAGGCGCGGACGTTATTCGACAAAATTGTGTTGACAGTATAATTTACGTGTGATATAATAAAAACAGTAATTTTAGGAGGTGCGGTATGGCAATTTACAAGTCGGTTTCAGAGCTTGTCGGAAACACACCTCTGCTTGAAATTTCAAATTATTGCAATAAAAATTCACTCGGCGCGACTGTATATGCCAAGCTTGAGTGCCTCAATCCCGCAGGCTCGGTCAAGGACAGAGCGGCGCTTTATATGATAGAGGGAGCGGAACGAGACGGCAGACTGACTCAAGGCTCGACCATAATCGAGCCAACCTCGGGAAACACGGGAATTGGACTTGCGGCTATCGGCGTGTCACGAGGATACAGAGTTATTATAGTTATGCCCGATAATATGTCAATAGAAAGACAGCTTCTTATGAAGGCATACGGCGCGGAGCTTGTGCTGACGGACGGCGCATTGGGCATGACGGGCGCGATAGATAAAGCAAATCAGCTTGCCAAGGAAATAGACGGCGGCATAGTGATGGGTCAGTTTGAAAACCCAGACAACCCCCGCGCGCACTACGAAACAACGGGCGTTGAAATCTGGCAGGATACAAACGGCGAGATAGATATTTTCGTCTGCGGTATCGGCACGGGCGGTACGCTGAGCGGCACGGGAAAATACCTCAAGGAGCAGAATCCCAATATTAAAATAGTCGGTGTTGAGCCGCAAAATTCTCCTTATCTTACAAAGGGAATTGCGGGGGCGCACGGACTTCAGGGCATAGGCGCGGGATTCTTGCCCAAGAACCTTGATATAAGCCTATGTGATGAGATTATAACCGTCAGCGAGGACGAGGCATACGCCGAGGGCAGAAGCCTTGCGCAAACAGAAGGAATACTCGTCGGTATATCCTCGGGCGCGTCGCTTGCGGCGGTGAAAAAAATCGCCTTGCGAGAAGAAAATAATGGCAAAAAAATCGTGGTACTGCTTCCCGATACGGGCGAGCGATACCTTTCAACTCAAATGTATAAATAACTGCTTGGAGAAATAAATTCAAATGAGAAACGCACAGCTTGCGGATATTTTAAGACCGCAGAATATGGACGAAATAGTGGGCCAGTCCCACCTTTTCGGAGAAAAAGGAATAATCCGAAGAATGCTCTCGGGCGGCAGAATAACAAATATGATATTCTACGGACCTCCCGGCACGGGAAAGACCACCGCCGCGGGAGTAATTGCTAAGATGTCGGGAATGGCGTTCCACCGCTTTAACGCGACAAGCGCGAGTCTTTCGGACGTAAAAGAGGTGCTGAATTCCTCGTCAAACCTCTTTGGCGCGTCGGGAATACTTCTTTACATAGACGAGATACAGTATTTTAACCGCAAGCAGCAGCAGGCGCTTCTTGAATATATCGAGGACGGACGCGTGACTCTTATCGCATCCACCACCGAAAATCCGCATTTTTACGTCTATAACGCGGTAATATCCCGCTCGTCGCTCTTTGAATTCAAGCCCGTAGAGCATACCGAAATACAAAAAATGCTCCTGCGCGCGCTTGATTATCTCAACACCGAAAACAACACGCAAAAAACAGTTGCCCCCGATGCGCTTGAGTTCATCTCCAAGGCGGCAAGGGGAGATGTGCGCCGCTCAATAGGACTCTTTGAGAACGCATATTTTGCGTCGGATGATATAATTACGGTTGACTCCGCAAAGCAGTTTTCCGCAGGTGTTGGCAATTTTAACGACGACACCCACTACGATATGCTCGGTTGCCTGCAAAAGTCCATCCGCGGCTCCGACCCCGACGCGACCGCGTTTTACGTCGCGAAAATGCTTGAGCAGGGAGATATTATATCTCTGTGCCGCAGACTTCAGGTCATAGCCAGCGAAGATATAGGGCTCGCGTATCCCATAGCACCCGCGATAGTCAAGGCTTGTTGTGACTCTGCGCGCGAGCTTGGTATGCCCGAGGCAAGACTGCCGCTCATCCACGCTGCTTTGATGCTCGCCACCGCGCCCAAATCCAACTCCGCGTATATGGCGCTCGCGGCGGCAGACGAGGATATAAAGGCAGGGCTTGGACTTGAGCCGCCTATTCAGCTCCAAAGCCCACTTTTCAAGGGCTATAAATATCCTCACGATTACCCCAATCATTACGTCAAGCAGCAGTACCTCCCCAGTGATATAAAGGGGAAGAAATACTATCATTTCGGCGAAAATAAGACCGAGCGCGCGGCAGAGGAATATTGGAAGAAGATTAAGGGCGAATAACAAAAATCCGATGACGTTTGTCATCGGATTTTTTCTATTATTGAGTATCTCCCGCGTTGATTATTTTCTCGATTTTCGACCAATTTGCCTCGTTGGATTTATAGTATTGCTCCATATATTCAAGCCCCACGATATCCTTTATGATCTGCCTGTCACTGCTTTCAAATTCACACGAGAGGTAGTAGGCAAAGGTCAACACGTCGCCAAATTCCTCTGTGAACTCCTCGGAGCAAGAGTTGGACGATACAAGTATCTGGAAGGATTTTCCGTCGTCCATTTGCACTGTGTATTTAAGAGTTGCATTCTCGTCGCAGGAGAAGGTATATCTGTATACGTCATCCCACGTGTATTCATTTGTAGTCACGAAGACCTTTTTCTTTATAGAGTCCTTGGACACCTCGGTATAAACGCCCGCATTAAATACAAGCATCCCAACAAGAATAAGTAAGCCCGCTATACCCGCGATCTTAGTTGTTTTTGTAAGCGAGAGCTTGGTTTTTTTGTTGCCATCAATGGACTTTCCGCCGAGCAGCACGCCGTCCTGCTTATCGCTTTTTTCCTTCGCCATAGAGGAGAAAAGACAGACAAAGAAAATTATTTCAAATATGAAAAAAGCAACAGCTATAAAAGCCATCGTATTCTCGCGCAGAACAATGACGGGAGCATCGGGGGCAAATGCCGAAAAGCTCAGTCTTGCCGTCAGATTCAAGAGCAGCGCATATATGACCGTCAAGAGAATTGATGCAGCCGTTCCGATTATAGTCAAAAGAAAGGTATTTTTTTTCATTTTATCACCTTGATTTTATATTTTGACGGGGTTGTCACAAGAACAACCCCGTAATTTTTATCAAAGAAGTCTTATTGACTCGCAAATGCCCGCGCTCTCGTCCGAGATAAGAGCCGCAGCCTTAGCTTCGCTCATATTCTTAACGATCACACAGGTGTACTCACCCTCGCGCACAGTTGTCTGTATATCATCAAAGCGCGAAAGAGCAGAGTCATTATTCAGAATGAACAGTCTATCGCAGGTGTAGGACTCAAAGTCTGCCATATCTGACTCGTTTGCGGGAACAAAAGAGGGAAGCTGTATTTTGCCTTTATGCTCGGCGATGTCAACTATGTCCGCGCAGACCGCGCTTGCCGTGGGGAGCTTGCCCGCGCCCGGGCCGTAGAACATAACCTGACCTACCATATCACCCGAGACGAGTATTCCGTTGAATACGCCGTCAATGCTTGAGAGGGGATTGGTGGAGGGTATAAGTCTGGGGGATACCATACAAAGCATTCTGCCGTCAATATTTCTCGTGTGACCGATGAGCTTGACAGAATATCCGAGCTTCTTGGCAACCTTGACCGCGGTCTTGGATATCTTTGTTATACCCTCGGTGTGAATACTGTCGGGGCTTGCGAGCTTTCCAAAGGAAAGAGCCGCGAGAATAACTATTTTTCTTGCCGCGTCGATACCCTCAACATCTGCCGTGGGATTTGCCTCGGCATAGCCAAGTCTCTGCGCCTCGCGGAGCACGTCGGAAAACTCTGCGCCCTCCTTGTCCATTTTTGTAAGGATAAAGTTTGTAGTTCCGTTAAGAATTCCGCTGACCTCGCAAAGATAGTTGGATGACAAGTCGTGGCACATAGGACGGATTATCGGAATACCGCCGCCAACGCTCGCCTCAAACAAGTAAGAAACACCGTGCGCCTTTGCAACCTCAAGCAGCTCCGCGCCAAATTTTGCGACGACCTCCTTGTTTGACGTGACAACGCTCTTGCCCGCCTCAAGACACGCCTTGGAAAAGTCGTAAGCAGGGTGCGAGCCGCCCATCATTTCAGCAACGATGGAGACCTCGGGGTCGTTCAGTATAACATTGAAATCGTGAATTATAAGGCTCTCGAAGGGGCTTCCGGGGAAGTCTCGCAGATCGAGAATATATTTGATATCAAGGCTTTCACCTATTTTTTTTGTGATTATATTATTGTTCTGTGTAATGACCTCCGCCACACCGGATCCTACGGTGCCGAAGCCAAGAATAGCTATTTTTGCCATTATCAAGGGTCCTTTCAAAATTGGATAATTTTGTCGAGTAAAATAATATGAGTATATAATACCACATTTTTTCAGAAAATGCAACCTTACTATTGAAAAAAAATAATATTTATGGTAAAATATCAGTAGAACTGAAAAAAGGAGGAAATAATATGGGATCACTTGTCGGCGGTAAGCAGAACGTAAAAATTTTCGTGCTTTACCTTATGCAGAATATAAATTATCCTATGGATTATATCACAATAAACGATATCGTTATGCAGAACGATTACGTACTTTATCTTGATTTTGCGGAGAGCTTTCACGAAATGCTTGACGCAGGTCTTATTGATGTTTACGGACAGAATGAGGACGGCGATGACCTTTACGTCGTCAGCTCAAAGGGAAGACTCGTCGCTACCGAGCTTCACGGAGAGATACACATGGCGCTTTTGCAGAAAAGCCTTTCCTGCGCGCTCAGATATCTCGACTTCAGAAAGCGCGGCATAACCATTTCCTGTAAGATAGAAAAAAGAGAGGACGGCAGATACGACGTCATCTGCAAAGTAAACGAGAAGGGTGAGCCGATACTCACGACCACTCTTGTTGTGGATAACCTCAAGTTTGCGCAGAAGATGGAGGACAACTTCAGAGAACACCCTGAAATAGTTTACAGAGGTATAGTTTCTCTGGTTGCAGGCAACATTAATTTCCTATTTGAATAATATATTTAATATTTTCAAGGAAAAATAGTTAACAAACTTTTAATAATTTCAATGTGCATAATAAACAACAAAATCAAAATTGTTGATTAAAATGCACAACAATCAAGACAACAATTTGTTCAAAACCGCCCATCAACAGAGAATTTTGTAAAAGTGCAACAAAAAATTGCAAAAATTAGTGTTGACTTTTGGGAAATATAATGATACAATTATCTTGTGTATTTGTAAGTCTTATTTTTACAAATCGGTAGGAGAGACATGGATTCGGAAAACAGAAGTGCTACAGAATCAAGGGAGGAAATAGTTTCCCTGATTCAAAAGGCAAGAGAGGGCAGTCTTGACGCCCTGGACTTTCTAAAAAGTAAATATCATCCTCTTATCGAATCGCAGGTGAGCCGCGCATATGCCGACTATATGTCCAATCAGGATAGGGAGGACTTATACGAGGAAGCGGTCAGCGCGTTTGTAAATGCGGTGTGTAATTACAACTGCGAGGAGTCGCAGGTTGAGTTTGGACTGTACGCGAAGGTGTGCATCAGCAACAGACTGATTACCTTTATCCGAAAGTACAATTCGGGAGCAGCACACGGTGTTGCGTCGCTTGACGAGATTTCGCAGTTCATCTCGCAGGACGGTCAGACCGACCCGCTCGAGCAGGTTATCGAGGACGAAAAGATAAGAACTCTCGTTGACACAATACAGAGCAATCTTTCTCCATACGAGGCAAAGGTCTGGTGGCTCTACACGTCAGGATTATCAGCGAAGGTAATCGCTGAAAAGGTGGACAGTGACGTTCGCTCCGTAAATAACGCAATTTACAGAATACGCAAAAAGCTCAGACAGCTCTTGTCTGACTGATTATTTATGATAAATTCTCAAAGAGAGTTTATATACAAGCCACTATAAAAGCGGAGTGGCAGGTATCATTATCAAAAGTGAGGTATTAAAGCAATGTACGAAGAAGAAGTAAAAGTTGAAGGCGAAGTTGCCGAGACCGAAGCAGTAGAAGCTGTTTATGAGGACATAGTTCTCACATGTAAGGACTGTGGCGAGGAGTTTACGTTCACCGCAGGCGAGCAGCAGTTCTATGCTGAAAAGGGTTTCAAGAATCAGCCCAAGGCTTGCAAGGCTTGCCGC
Source organism: Eubacteriales bacterium (assembly GCA_045593485.1). Classification (GTDB taxonomy): domain Bacteria; phylum Bacillota; class Clostridia; order Oscillospirales; family CAG-272; genus SVTX01. The sequence continues at coordinate 30,115 of JAZNWS010000058.1, forward strand.
GACAAGAGAAAGAACGCAGATAAGCCCGAGCGCGAGACCTTTATAGCTGTGTGCAGCGAATGCGGTGGCGAAGCAAAGCTTCCTTTCCAGGCTTCCAGCGACAGACCCGTTTACTGCAGCAAGTGTTTTGAAGCAAGAAGATCAAGATAATTGCTGTAATCCACTATAATAACAAAAAGTTGCGCTTTTAACTTCGGTTACATATAGTTGATAAAAAATCAAAAAACGGACAAGTTATCTTGTCCGTTTTTTGTGCTTGACTTATGTTTTTTCATATGATATAATAGGTGCGATAAGAATCAAATATCAAATTATCAAGGGATTTTATATATGGATATTGCTTTACTCATTCTTGAAATAGTTGGAACGGTGGCATTTGCCGTCTCGGGCGCGCTTGTGTCAATAAAGGCAAAGCTTGATATGCTCGGAGTAATAATTCTCGGTATTATTACGGCAGTTGGCGGAGGAATTATAAGAGATATTATAATTGGACGCACGCCCCCTGCGGTATTCTCAAGATCTTATATAATCTTAATAGCCGTTGCGGTGTCAGTGGTGGTATTTATCATTTCGTATATAAGACGCCGAAATTTCACGGCAATGCGAAAAAAGATAGAGTATATCAACAATTTTTTTGATGCTCTCGGACTTGCCGCCTTTTCGGTAATGGGAAC
>JAZNWS010000059.1:0-2377 GCA_045593485.1 Eubacteriales bacterium
TCGGATTTCTGCCTCGGCGGAGTCAATATGAGATACGTTTACGATATTTCCGTGATACTCGCAATGATCTCGGCGGCTGTTCTTATGAATCTGACCGAGAAGAGCGAGGGTTACGAAAAGCCGATATTCGGCGTTTTGACCGCTGCTCTTTCAGTGATTTCGATATGGACGAATGTCGGAGTTGTTGAGACGATCAGAAAGGTGTTATCATGAAAAAATTCATAAGCTTTATTCTCGCTCTTCTTATGATGATTCCGATTTTTGGATGTACGGACGTTCCCGAGGAGACTCTTCCTCAGGAAACGACCTCTCCCGAAACCGAAAAAGAAGAGACTTATCTTAAATTAATTGAAAACGGAGAGCTTTTGTATACTCTCGTTCGTCCCGAAAAATGCTCTACAACCCTTTTTTCGGCAATCAAAAGCATAAAATCCACAATTGAGGAGAAGCTCGGTATCTCTGTCAAGGATACGGATGACTGGGTGCAGGGCAAGCCCGTGGCTGGTGAATATATCAGCGAAGGTGCTGAAATACTCGTTGGCGAGACAAACCGCCGTGAGAGCCGCGAGGTCTATCTCACTCTTTCTGTGGGTGAGTATGCCATCCGCGCTGTTGGAAACAAGATCGTTATCATTGGTTACAACGATAATCTCACGGTTGTTGCCACAGAGAGATTTATAAACGATTATATAGTCGCTGCCGAGGGAGGCGAGCCTCTCATTCCCGAAAGTCTCAATATTATTGACTCGGCGTATTCATCCGAAAATGGTAAAAAGGACGAAGCTATAGTGGAAAATATTACACCCGTTGGCGAATTATTCAAGGCAGAGACCGAAAAATGGGTAGCCTGCGAGATCGAATTTGAAAGCTCAAAGGAATACGAAAATCCGGTTTATACTGTTGACACCGACGTTATTTTTTATAATAAGTCAAGCGGTACTGCGCTCAAAGTTCCTGCATTTTGGGACGGAGGACTGAGCTGGAAGGTTCGTTTCGCACCCACAGAGGTTGGTGAGTGGAGCTTCTATACCGTATGTACCGATACCGCGAACAGCGGTCTTCATTATCGCGGCGGCAGCGTGATCTGTAAGGAATACTCGGGTAATCTCGATATCTACAAGCACGGATTTGTCAAGACCGAGCCGGGTAAAAACTATTTTGTGTACGATGACGGTACCCCCTTCTTCTATCTTGGTGACACTCATTGGACTCTTGCGATAGAGGAGATCGACGGATACGGCTCCGTTGAGACCCAAAAGGTCGCGGGAATAACAAAAGAGCTTGCGGATCAATACGGTATCACATCACAGTTTGATTATATTATTAACTACCGTGTAGAGCAAGGCTATACCGTTATTCAGTCGCAACCCCTTTATTGGTGGGATGTCAACGATCAGATATGGTTTCAGGATGGAGCCGAAAATATCTTCACCCTTGGCGTAAATGACTTTATGCTGAAAAAGTTCGAGCAATATGATCGCTATTTTAAAATAATAGCTGATTACGGACTTGTTCATTCAAATACTCAGTTTGGATATCCGACGACCTTAATGAGCGCATATTTCGGCGGAAAGATTACTGACGAGCAGCTTGAAAAGCTCTCTCGCTATTGGGTTGCAAGGTATAGTGCGTATCCCGTTATGTGGGCGACCACGCAGGAGGGCGACAACGATTATTACGGCGTTGACCGCGGCGACTGTGAGGCTACTCCCGAGACAAATCCGTGGCTTAAGGTTATCGACTACGTGCACAAATACGATGCTTACAACCATCCGTCAACCTGTCATCAGGAGCATTGGAGCTTCACGTCTGTCAATAATTCAAATTTCGGACAGCTCGAGAGCCATACATGGTATGCATCGCAATACAATACTCCGCTGAATTCCTCAATAAATTGGGAATTGATGCGCGAGTATTGGAACAACCCGGGTTCGAAGCCTGTTGTTAATTACGAGGGCAGATACGATCATTTCTGGACCGGCACAGAGGGCTCGCGCGCACAGGGATGGATAGCGTATATGAACGGTCAGGTAGGTTACGGATACGGCGTTCAGCCGATCTGGAGCATATTCTGGGCTCAGAACGGTATCACCGATTTCAATTCAAAGGACGAATCCGGCGAGTTCAGAATGGATGCTAACTGGGTCGAGGGACTCTATGCCGACGCGGGTAGACAGGTAAGCTATATTAAAAGCTATCTTTCAAAATACGAATGGTGGCGACTTACGCCATGTTTCAATACTTCTTATTTCTACGTTCCCGGCTCCTGCAAGTATTCGGTCTGCCATATCGGTAACGAGCTTTATCTCGGCTACTTCTATGGCAATAACACCAACGGTAAGCTTGGCAAGCTTACGGCAATGGCAAACGGCGAATA
>JAZNWS010000060.1:0-9537 GCA_045593485.1 Eubacteriales bacterium
TTAATAAGCCTCCATTGTTAAATGGTTATAATAAGCCCCTCCTAAGGTTTAGTTATGGGTTCGATTCCCGTTGGGGGTGCCAAGGGGCGTAGCCGCAAATTTTGCGGCTACACCCTTTGGCATCCCCAACGGATTTAATCGAACCCATTGCCAAATGCTATGCATTTGGTGAAGGTTCGATTCAAATTGTTATAATAAACAACAAAACAATACGGAGCCGACTCCAATGAGTCAGCTCCGCTGTTTTTTACTAATAAATCGTGAGTATGCCGTTGATCTTTGTAATGTCATAATTGCTTGTGACATCTTCCCCATTTTCATTGGTTATCACGACTCGTATTATTTCATTTTCCGCTGTACCGAGAGCTTCAATAGATCCGACTACTGTCACCGTCATATTATGTCCGTCACAAAGCGAGCCTACGGAGAGATATGCCGAGCTGCTTGTCAGCGGCGCTCCATCAAATCGCTTTGATGCTGATGAAGCAACCACGGTAATAGGTTTGGGGTCTATCCTCATTACCGGTTCAGCCATATCCGGTAACCAGATAGTCGATGAATACGCCTCGAACAGTACAACGACTCTTTGGTCGGGACGAATATCGGAGGCAGCCGTATCGAACTTTACGTTAACGTACTTTTCGAAGTTTTCATTAAGCTCCGATAATGTAAGATAGCCAACATCCGTCAAAGAAATATCAATACTGATGTCAAAGCCGGTCAATGAAATATTGCTTTTGATATTGTAGTCGGATTTTTCAAATAAAAGCGGTGTTCCGTCATAATATTTTTGAAGCTGACTAAGAGCAATTTTTATAACAACAGCATCTGCCTCAAATATCTCAAGAATTCCGTTCTCATAGATTATGTTATATTGGTCGGTGACATTTTCTCCATACTGGTTATAAAGTATAAATTCCGATGGAATGCTCTCACCGCGTCCAACCTTATTGATGCTACCCGAAACGTTTACTGACCAATAATATCCCATAGAGGCAAGCTCGTCAAGAATTGGGTCGTATTCAATAATGGGTGTTGCATTTAATACCCTGTTATCAAATGCTTTGCATTGGAAGCTGGGTTTTATGGTGATCTCTTGCTTTTGAGGTCTTCCTCCCGAGCCGTTCAGTCCAAAACCATTACCGCCTGTGGCTTCTATTTCTATCCAGCCTACGCCGTCAATATAGACCTCTACCCAAGCATGTATGCGGCTTCTGTCAACCTCTACCCATTCGTCCTCAATCGTAGGAGTTGCGTATCCTATTGTATATCTCGCGGGAATCCCCATTGCGCGATACAAAAGAGTAAGGGCAGTTGCAAAATGCTGCGATGTTCCCTCTCTGTAGTATTCCAAAAAAGCGAGAGCTACATTTTTCTCATTATCAAGATCTTCGTTGTAATCAATTTGATATACGGCGCTGTTTTGAATATACCTTGCGGCGTTCAGAATAGCTTCTATGTTATTATCAAATAAATTTTGATCCTCGATGATACTATCCATATACGCGCGCGTCTCATCATCCAGAATCAGATATTGCGAGTAGACGAATGCTCTGTATGCCTTTTCAAATTCCGCATATTCTTCAGGAAGAGAGAGATGTGAGGAGTAGTCGTAGTCTTTGTAATACAATGTGTAAAGAGTTTCAAGGCTTGCATTCTCCGTGCCGGTGTATATTACGTCACTGACTTGTCCGATATGATTTGTTGTATCCTGAGCCAAAGTGTAATACGGCATAAAGAAGTATGGATTTTTTGAGCTTATTTTCAGCTCTCGAGTGTTATTAAATAGTGCAAGGGATGCCAGGTAGTTTGCCGAGTATCGTCCAGAAAGCATTTCTGAATATTCAGTTGCTTCATGCCACGTATTGCCCGCATATCCACCAAAGCTTTTCAGCCGCAGATAAATATATCCGTTTCTTTCATCCATTACGCTGAGAAGCGATGACGCATCGTCCTTTTGAGATGTCAGCTCACCTCTGAAGGAGCCTATCTTGCCGCTTTCGTTAAAGCCGGCAGTATATTCGCTATTGGTGTCTCCGTATACCTCGAGTATTCCGTAAGAATACTTGATTAAGTAGTTCCCTGTAACGTCCTTGCCGCTTGCATCATAAATTCTTGTTTTGTCAAGGCGGCAAATATTCTCGGTTTTTCCTACGCGAGAAAGCGAGCCGATAGTTTCAACATTTAAAATATGTCCGTCTATAAGCGAATTATACGCTTCTGTCACAACGGTAAAGGATTTGTTAGTCAAGGCTGAGCCATCGTATTTCTTCACAGCTCCGCTTGTTTGAATCAAAATTTCTCTTGGAGTTACATTGAGAAGTCCTACCGAAAATGACATTATATAATTGTGAGTGACGTCGTTCCCGTCGGCATCGTGAATTACAACGCTTGAGGGTATTATATAGTTTGTAAGGGTGCCAACGTCAGTTTGATTGCCGTTTGTTTGCGCGCTGAATATAGTATGCCCAAGCGGGAGGGCGTTTTCACTTTTAGGAGATACCTGCAATGAAGTTGATGTCAGCGGCTCGCCGTCATATATTTTGCTTGAATCAACGGGCTTTAGCGTTATGGCTCTCTCATTTACCTTGAGGGTGCCGTAGACGAAGTTTATATCATAGTTATAGCTTACGTCAACGTAGTTTGTTTCTTCATCGGGAGTGTTCATTCCATCCGAAGGTCCGTCCTGACCTTGAGGTTCTCTCACTATCATTACCGACAGCTTGTTTGAGTACGTTCCAACATCCAGGGCGGGTGTTCCCTCTGTAACGATTATTTTATCATTGTAGCCAACAAATCCTGACGTGAATTCTTTTTTATAATGCGATTCTCCGTCATATGTCCATACACCCGAGGATGTGGATATAACAATGGGAAGCTTTTGTATTTCAATGGTTCCGCAAATATATGTGATGTCATAGTTGCTCGTGACATCCTTATCAGCTGCTACATCGTATATTGCAACAGTGGTATCGTTTTCGTATTTTCCAACGTCGACTGCCGCGCTTGATTTGGAAGCATAAATGTAATGTCCATTGAGTATATTACTATCTACTATTTCAAATCCAAAGTGACTGAATTTTTGGTCTGCTCCTTGGTAGGTTATAATTTTGTTCGGTGTTACTATAGTTATTGGCAACGGATTTATTTTTAGTGTTCCTGCTTCAAAGAAGACAGAATAGTTATTTGTGGCATCCTTTGCATTTTCCGCCGTTACGGTTATAGCTCGGGGAATATTATTATATTCTCCCGCATCGGTTTTGCCGCTCCAGGACAGAGATAGTCTGTGCCCATCGACAAGAGGTGTATCAGCGCTTATTTCATAGGTATTCAGCACGTGTTGAGCGCCATCATACATAAATTCTCCGCTTTCCGTCTTCAAAATCAGCGGCCTTTTTTCTACCGTAAGCATTCCTTTTACAACGGATATATCGTAGCAACGCGTTACGTCAATCCCGTTCTTGCCAACAAGAACAAGGCGGGGGGTGTTTTCAATGCTTCCTGCGTTCACAAGACTCTTGGTGAAATACGCAAACAGAGAATCCCCTTCTGCCAACGTACCATGGCTAAGCTCGTATCCGTCAAACGAAAAAGCCATGCCGTCATATATTTTTGATGCGCTCTCAACCGTGACTGTTATTTTGCGCGGAATGATCCTAAGCTCTTCCATCTCGGTGCTGATATCGTATGCCGAGGTGACGTCTGTACCGTTGGTGTTTTTTATTACAACAGAATCTTTCTCGGGTTTTATCGCGACGTATATGTCTGATGATCCGTCTTTCATGAAGATCTCGCCCGTTTCAAATTCTGAGCATTCAAGAAAATCATCGTAGGCAAGATCTGCAGCAAGGATAGGGCTTTCTCCGTAATCGACCGTTCCGTTGACAGAATGAAGACATATCTTCCTCTTTTCAATAGTAAAGCTTACACTATTGCTTGTCTTCTTGCCGAAAAATCCGTTTCCGACAGCGCGAAGCTGATACCTACCCGGCATAACGGGGGCATCCTTTGACCATTCGCCCGAGTCTGAGCAATATTCAAAATGTGTTTTACTGAAAAATGCGATCGCTTTGCAATCTATTTTCTCTCCATATGAAATGCTCTGCGAGCAATTGACCGAAATGATTGTACCCTTGAATATGATAAATGAGGAAATTGCCGCCACAACCATTGTAAGCAGCAACAGAAAGAGCGGCCATTTGCGAAGGACCGTGCGCAATACGTCTGCTATCTTAGTTATTCTTTTTTGATACTTTTCATAACGCATACGATCCTTTCTCCTTCCCTTTATGATTTTGGCAATATCTGTAAGGTGCCCGGTTCCAGCTTTATGATATAATTATTTGTGACCAGCGCGCCTGATTGGTTCATTATCAGAACTTCCTTTATAACGTTATCCGAGCGTCCGACATCATACTGAATACCCTCTACCCTACATAGGTAGATAAAGTCGCCGTTGGCGATAGATCCTTCGGTTATTTGGTATGAATATCTTGAAAGTGTATATCCGTCGTATACTTTCGTAGCGTCTGCCGCCTTGATGGTTATCTCTCTCGGTGTTATTGTCAACAGTCCGCATTCCTTGGTTATCTTGTAGATGTTGTCAACTCGATGGCCTGATTCATCAAGAATTCCGACCCAAAAATCCGCATAGCTTACGGAAACGTCTGTTATGCAAAAAGGAGAATATGGGTAAGCGCGATCTCCTTCTCTTAGTGTTCCGCTGACCATTTTACAGGTTGAGATGTCAGTATAAAGCTCATATCCGTCATATACCTTTGTTGCGCTTCCGCTGACGAAAACAAGCTCTGATAAGTATACGTGAACGGTTCCCGTATTAAATGTAACATCAAACTTATCTGTTACATCCCTTCCGTTGCGGTCATAAACCGTAAAGGATTCTATAATACTTGTGCTCTTTCCAAGCTCTGTGCGGGATCCGTTTACAGCCACAGAATATGTATAGCCCATTGCTTCGTATTCTTCAAATCCGGTCACGCGATTCTGGGCGTACAGCGGTGTGCCGTCGTATTGTTTGTCTGTCAATACAGGGGTTATTTGTGCAGAGTATGCGAAATCATTTATTTCGCCGGGACCTTCAAATCCATTCGTCACCTCTATCATTACCCATCCCATACCGTTGATATAGACTTCTACCCAAGCATGCGCAGATTTGCCTTTGACGTCGATCCACTCTTCTGCCTCGGTATCTACAACAAATCCAACCGTGTATCTTGCAGGGATACCCATTGCTCTGTAAAGAAGAGTTGCAGCTGATGCATAATGCTGACAAACGCCTTCTTTATATTTTTCAAGAAATGCAACGGCGATGTTTTCTTCCACATCAAGCTCTCTGTCGTAATTTAAAGAGTATGTCGCGCTGTTTTTTATATATTCCGCAATTTTGATTACGGTTTCAAGACGTGTTCCGCTGTAAAATCCGTTTGCGCGAATAATTTTATCCATGTATTCACGTGTCTCACTATCTATTTCAAGATATTGTGACTCTACAAATGATTTGTATTTCTTTTCGTAGGCATTATACGTGTATGGCAGTGATGCTGATTTTGTGTAATCAAATCTTCCGTAAGTAACAGAATATACATCCTCGGTGTTGCCTGAATACATTACGTCACTGATTTGTCTGTCGCAATTATTGAAATCGTAGGCTGACATATAATACGGTAGAAAGTATTGATCGGTAAAGGACTTGATTTCAATGACAGAGTCCTCTTTTCCTATTGCTAATGAGGATAGGTAGCTTGCGGAAAGCTCGCCCTTTATCAGATTATTATACTCGGTGGCACCCTCCCAAGATACGCCCGTGTAAGCACCAAAGCTCTTGACCTTGAGATAGATGGTATCACTTATTTTGTTCTTTACACGGAGACAAAGCTCGTTGCCTCCGCCAGTTGTATCGATGGAAGATAGGCGTCCGCCAAGATCTATCTGTGATCCTCCGCCAACGCTCGGACTGGCATTTCCTCCAGGACCGTCGCCGCCTCCACCCGGTGTTGGCTTTCGAGTTACGTTGAGCTTGCCAAAGACAAGCTCTATTTCATAGTCATCGGTTACATTATTTCCCGATTCGTCTACAATTCTGATGCTGAACGTATTCTCCGATGTACCGACCTCGGTTTGTGAGCCTGAAAAGCTTGCGCGAATTGAATGACCGTTCTTAAGCTTTCCCGAAAGAATCTCATAGGAATGAGCGGTAAGAGGTGTTCCGTCGTATTCCTTTTGCATGCCGACACTTGCTACGACGAGCCTTACAGTACCGCCGCCTGCTGAAATTATTACAGCCAGCACTACCGAAAGAATAAGAAGCGACGCTAAAAGCAAGGAGCATATGATATTGATAATTTGTGTTTTTTTCATAAGTTCCCTCCTTTTGCGATTTTTTTACGCGTTTCGTTCAATTTTTGTGATGCGCTCCTTACAAAGAGGCATCTTGTCCTTGCCGAAAAGCTCGTCAAGATAGTTGATCAGGGCGTGAGCCGAGTTTTTCAAATATATAGGATTCTGCATGCCGAGCTTTCGAATGACCTTCTTTGAGAGTATGTCGTCAAGAGCCTCAAGCTCGTCTCCGCCGCAACTGATGTAGACGGGAATGTACTCTCTTATCTGCTTCATGATTCTATTACCAAAGGTAACGTGAAAATGCTCCTTGAGATATTCGTCAAGAGCCAACAGCCTTTTTTGATTTCTTTGGCTGATAGCATTCTCATGAATAGCAATCTGAGCAAGCTCTTCAAATCTTTCAGCGGTTATATGCAGCTTTGGAGTCTTGGGAGAAATAAATTTCTCGCTTCTTCTGTCAAGATCAAGAATCATGGCTCTGTCATATACCTTGTCTGAGACAGAAAAGGTAGAGTCATCGTTATTGGCAGTTCCAATAAACCACATGTTTTTGGGAAGCTTGATTCTTCCGTTTACAAGCCCCTTTGGGTCATTTTCCCATCTGTCAGATACGATGTCAAGGTATCTTTCATCGGGATTCGGTAATTCAAGCAGCGAGAGGAATTCGGCAAAGTAGTATTCTACCCTCGCAATATTCATCTCGTCGAGGACAGTCACGTAGATATCCTCGCTGTAGTTTGCTTCATACATTTTGCGCAGAAGCAGAGTTTCATTAAATCTCTTGGTAAACTCGTTGTAGTATCCAACAAGGTCGGTTCTTTCCTTCCACATAGGTTGTACGGGAATTATTGTGGAGGGATTGTCGATATAGCTTCCAAATGCGTGCGCAAGAGAGGTTTTACCCGTTCCCGACATGCCTTGCAGAATGAGTATTTTTGATACTGAAAGTCCAGCGATGAATTTTCTTATATCGTCTATACCGTAGTAGAGTCCAAGCTCGTTTGCCGCATAGCTGCGAAAATCCTCGCATATTTTCGCAAGCGTTATCTCACGGTCGTAATTGCTGCGCTTGTATTTGTCCTTTTTTTCATCAATTTCCGAGAGCATACAAAATCTGCTTTCGTTATTGGTGGAATTTTCGAATTCTTCGGGGGTATTTACAAGGATAGCTTCTTCTTCGTTTTTTGCAAAAAGAATCACAAAAAGCAGAGCGCCGAGCAGAACAATGACGGCAACAAGAAAAACTACCAGCATAACGGTCAATTCTTTGCCAACGCGAAGAAAATCAAAGGCTCCCAAAATAGCCGCGCCAATCAATAAAACTCCTATGCATACGGCAACGATTATCAGGGCTATCCCCCCAATTTTTCTGTTTTTATTCATCATCGCTACCCTTTTGTCCTTTCAAAGCCTCAAAATTCAAAAGGCTTTTTCGGATCTCCCTTTTTGTTTTTTTCCATTGACTTTTATAAAAACGAGTGAAAGCCTTGTATTCTTTCTCAAGCTGATCGAATTTTTCTTTATCCGTGTGGCTTTCCACAAGCTCTCCTCCGCTGGAGCGAACAGCCTTAATACGTGCATTGGCAATCAGCTTTTCCTCAAGAAGCTCGGAACGCTCTTCTTTAAGGGCATTGTTTTCCTGCAACGCCTGACTCAAGAGATGTTGCATATGGGTAAGCTCCTCACGGTATGTGCTTTCGAGATCGCTGATCTGCTGCAAATGCTCAGTAGCAGCCGCTTGAAGCATTTTGTCGTATTCAACCTTCAGAGCTTCTTTTTCTGCTGAATGACGTTTTGCATCATCCTCAAGCTCATCCTCAAGATTATTGTTTTTCTGATTCAGCGTTGTATTTTGAGCGCGTAAAGAGAGTATCTCACGCTCTGCTGTACTGAGTTTTTCTATAATTGCCTCAGTATTTTCATAAGCTGCTTCAAGTGTACCGAATCTTTTTTCAAGGGCATGAATATACTCTGCAGTATCTATTTCGCCGTTTTGCATTTTTTGCTTTATTTGGGCAATTTGATAGATATATTGATTGATCTCCTCCGCTCTTTGACGCTCCTCCTCCACTTTGTATCTGTAAGCAAGATCCGCTCTGATATTAAGTGTGTTTTCATAAGTAATAAACGATAGTGCCGAACAGATCGAGGCAATATCATCGGAGAGCTCATCGTCAAAGGGAGAAATAATTATTTTTTCCTCATTTGTCGTGTATCCGAGCTTATCATATGCCATTATGTAGTCGTATAGCTCTACTGCTCCACGGAAGTGCTTATCCATCTTCAATACGTTTGTTTTGGTGATAGGTGGCTTGAGCATAGACGCTTTTGACACTGCCTCCATAAGAGGAGTTGACAAAAGGGACATAACAGTTCTGAATATCAGAGATATTCTTTCTATTATGTTGTTGTTTTCGCTATGATCCTGTAAATAAGGGTGATTTTTGCATTCTTCCGTTAAGTCAATGCGGTACGAAATCCGCCTGCCGCCGAAATCAAGCACCTTGTTAAGTGCAAGAGAACCCTCATATTTGTAAGAGAATTCAGTGATTTTATCAAGACGTATCGAAATAAAATCGCGCAAATAGCAAAGGAGCATATATAAGAATCGGTTCTCATAAACCGAATAGTCATTAAGTCGTTCAACGGTGTATAGTGCATCGGGAATGATCTCGCCGTCAATAGGAGCGCGGCTTATAAGATTGCTGTGCTTTGAGAGGTGCTTTACTGACTCGACGGATACGCTTTTTACCTTTTCTATGGGGAGTGTTTCTCCCTCGGAAAGAATAAACTGACGATCTTCACGGATTGCGTTAGTAATATGGACAAGACCGTTTTCGATTTTTTCTATCCAATCCTCATCAACGGTGCAAACAGTTTTTGTTAACTCGATACTCTCAAATTCGGACTTAGCATTTGAAAGCGCGCGCGAAAAAGTCTCGCACTCCGAATTGGAGTCCGTTATCCTTTTATATTCCATTAACGCTCTGTAATGAGTATCAAACTGTTTCATATCCGTTCCCTTGCTAAAATACAAATTTTTTTACGCGTTTCGTTCAATTTTTGTGATGCGCTCCTTACAAAGAGGCATCTTGTCCTTGCCGAAAAGCTCGTCAAGATAGTTGATCAGGGCGTGAGCCGAGTTTTTCAAATATATAGGATTCTGCATGCCGAGCT
>JAZNWS010000061.1:0-26893 GCA_045593485.1 Eubacteriales bacterium
CTGTATGTTCAAGCGGGACAGAGCACTTGTAGACGGCGCAGACCTTTGTATAGCATATTGCAACAAGGCTACGGGGGGCACGGCATATACGGTATCATACGCCAGAGAGCGCGGAGTTGAGGTTGAGAATATATATAAATAAAAAATTGAGGCAAGCATGTACGCTGCCTCAATTTTATTTTAATCCGTGCCTAAAGCGCGCTGAAGCACCTCAAGGATCTTGAATCTCACCTTGTATTTGGGCGTGTCCGTCTCGGTTATGACCTTGTATTGCTCACCCGTAAGACCTACGGATATGAATGCGTCCTCGTTTTCCTCCTGACTTGTTGCAGAGGAAAGACACAGAGGAGGGAACAAACAGCACCACCAATTCTGCCCCTCGCCCTCTCCGATGATTATGCGCAGAGACATATATTTGCCCTCGGGAAAGCTGCAGCTTTCATATTCCTTGGTTGGATAATATTCCTTATCTATGACTGCGTCAACAGGGTAGGAATAACCCTCTGATCTTATGACCTCTGCGGCGGCTTCCTTTATTTGAGGAATGAGGTCTGAAAGAATTTTTTGGGCTTCGTCACGTGAGGTGCAGCCCTCAAGCGCGGGAGCGGTGAGAAGTAATACCTCGTCGCGCACCTTGAGCTTTAATGCCTGATCCTCCTCGCTGTCGGAATTGGCGAGCACGTGGAATCGCACAACAGAGTCGTATATTTTCTCCTCTCCGTGAATGGGCAGAGCGCTGACTATAAACATCGCCGCCATACAGACGATACATAAAATAAGTAATTTTTGAGCAAACTTCATTTTTTACCTCCAATTTTTTGTTTCCAAAACAGTATTTCCAGGGTTGTTTTATTTTATTCACTCAAAAATAAATATTATAAAAAAACCCGACGCCCGTAGGCGTTGTCTGAATTTATTACAGATGCTCGGGATTTTTGACTCTGCGCGAGTGGTTTGCGGGCTTGGGTGTAATATCTCCCGCTCTTGTAAGAGCCCATTTTGTGAGCACGGGTCCTACTATTTCATATACCAGGACGCTGAACAGAATTACGAAACGCACAGTGTTGGCTATTTCCGTGCCGCCAAGCATTGAGTCGTTTGCGACGGTGCTGACCATACCGAGCGCGACTCCCGCCTGAGGGAGCAGGGTGACGCCAAGGTAATTTACAATGTTGTGGTCACAGCCCATGAGCTGCGAGGAAAATCTCGCGCCGAAATATTTTCCCGCGGAACGGAAAATGATATATATGATACCGATAAGCAGAAATGCCGGTTCGAGGAAGACGCTGAGGTCAAGCTCCGCGCCGCTGACGACGAAGAACAGAATAAGCAGAGGCTTTGTCCAGCTATCTGCTCGACTCATCATCTCGTCCGAGCATTCACAAACGTTGCAGAACACCGTTCCGCACATCATACACGTCAAAAGAGACGAAAATCCAATATGTACAGTTCCTATATGCAGGTTTTTGAGCGCCGTTATCGCTACCGTTATGAACACAAAGGCTATGACCAGCGACAAACGGTTACTGTTTGAATGGAAGAGCTTTTCAAGCTCGGAAAGGATCAGTCCGAGGATCGCACCGATGATCAGTGAGGCAACTATCTCAATAATCGGCTCAACAACTATGGAGATGATGCTTGGATCGCCGCCGCTTATAGCCTTGGCTATTCCCATAAGAACCGCAAAAATTATAAGACCTACCGCGTCGTCAAGCGCGACGATAGGGAGCAGCATATCCGTAAGCGGGCCCTTTGCCTTGTACTGACGCACGACCATCAGGGTTGCCGCGGGAGCGGTGGCTGACGCTATCGCGCCGAGTATCAGTGCGGCTGGCAAGGGAAGGATGTCGTTACCCGTCGCTCCGAGAAGTATATAGTGCAGTCCCACAAGCGCGCCGCAGACAACGAGCGAGGCAACTATTGCCTGAACACAGCCTATGACGGCTACGTTCTTACCCGTCTTTTTCAAATCGGAAAGCTTGAACTCGCTGCCTATTGAAAAGGCGATAAAGCCAAGAGCTACGTCGGAGAGTATGCCGAGTGCGTGAACGTCCGCAAAGTCCTTAGATGAAAATCCGAGGTGATAGCCTCCGGGCAGAGTCACTCTGCCAAGACAGAAGCAGCCGATAATAACTCCCGCCACAAGATATCCTGTGACTGCGGGGAGCTTGAGCAGCTTGCAGATTCGTGACATGAGCAGTCCGACCATGACGCATACTGAAATTGAAAGTAAAATTTGTGTCGTATCCATAATAATTAACCTATTAGTCTATCTCAGCTATTGCCTCGACTTCCACGAGGACGTTTTTTGGAAGGGTTTTGACAGCGACGCAGGAGCGCGCGGGCTTTGATGTAAAATAAGTTGCGTAGACCTCATTGAATGCGGCAAAATCCGCCATATCAGCGAGAAAACAGGTGGTTTTCACAACGCGGGTAATACCCGAGCCGGACGCGTCAAGAACCGCCTTGAGATTTTTGCAGACCTGCTCGGTCTGTCCCTTGATGTCTGTAGCCTCAACCTGACCGCTTACGGGGTTTATAGCTATCTGACCCGATGTGAATACAAGTCCGTTTGCGCGTACTGCCTGGCTGTACGGACCTATCGCGTCGGGAGCGTTTTTAGTATATACTCTTTCTGACATATCAGTTACCTCTTTCATTATGTAAATGCAAGCCTGCCTGGAGCAGAGCGTTGTTTATTTCGGTTATGTGGTCGTAGTTTCTTGTTTCAAGTATGAGACGGAGGAAGCAGCCGTTGATGTCCTCTGTTTCGCTTCCGCGCTCGTGACTTACGGAGATGACGTTTCCGCCCTTGGATGCGATTATTTCCGCGACCTTCTGAAGCTGTCCGGGCTTATCCATAAGCTCTATACAAAGCTCGCAGGAGCGTCCTGTTTTATAAAGACCTCGTTTTATGACTCGGGAGAGAATCGTAACGTCGATATTACCGCCCGATACCAGACAGACCACGTTCTTGTTCTTTACGGGTATCTTGTTGAACATTACCGCCGCAACGGAAACTGCGCCCGCGCCCTCGGCGATCATTTTGTGCTGCTCAATAAGAGCCAGAATTGCCGAGCATATCTCGTCCTCGGTGACGGTCACAATGCCGTCAACGTATTGATTTACAAGCTCAAACGTATTTACACCGGGCTGCTTGACCGCAATGCCGTCGGCTATCGTGGAGACTGACGAGAGGCGCTCTATTCTCTTGTTTGCAATTGAGTTGAGCATGCTGGGCGCACCCTGCGCCTGAACGCCGTAGACCTTACAGCCCGGCTTCAACTTCTTAATTGCACAAGCGACACCTGATATAAGCCCTCCGCCGCCAACGGGGACAACAACCGCGTCCACGTCCTCAAGGTCGGATAGTATCTCAAGACCTATTGTGCCCTGGCCCGCGATCACACGCTCATCGTCAAAGGGATGAACGAAGGTGTAGCCAAATTCGTCGCGAAGCTCAAGCGCCTTTTTGTATGCGTCGTCATACACTCCCTTGACAAGACACACGTCCGCGCCGTAGCCCTTGGTTGCCTCGACCTTGGAGATGGGCGCGCCGTCGGGCAGGCAGATGAGAGACTTTATGCCGTATTTGGTTGCCGCGAGAGCCACACCCTGCGCGTGGTTTCCTGCAGAGCAGGCGATAACGCCGCGAGCCTTTTCCTCGTCGGTGAGCTGGGAGATCATATATCCTGCGCCGCGCACCTTAAATGAGCCTGTGAGCTGGAGGTTTTCGGGCTTTAGGTAGACGTTGCAGTCGGGGGTTATAGCGGGGGAGTAAACGAGGTTGGTTTTACGCACCACGTCCTTGAGGACGAATGAAGCGTGGTATATCATATCTAAATTGAGCATTGTTTGTCTTCCTTATAATAATATATTCTATATTATAGTCCTAAAGACTTTTTTTGTCAATATGAATTTTGAAATTGATATTTTTTATGTCACTTTGTCAACAGTGACAAAGTGACCAAAGCACCGCAAAAGGAAAGGGAGGTTGCGATTCCTCCCTTTCCTCTTGACTCCTATCCTACACAAACGCCTACTCCGTCACCGTTTATTACAGTTAAGACGGGAAACAACGGGTTTGCTTGCAAACTCGCGGGGGTGGGGAATTCTTAAAGGGGAAGGGGGTCGTTCGGTGCTCTGAAAGAGCAAATTTTTCGGGAGAAAAATTAGAACACCCTTCCACTTTAAGCGGTGTTCTTTGTTTACTTTCTGTCACTGTTGACAGAAAGTAAAAAAACAAAAAAACTTATAGACACACAAACAAAAAAGTGTTATAATTACCTTAACAAAAACGAAAAAGGACAAAAAAATGCTCCACTCCTACCATAACCACACATACCGCTGCAACCACGCAAGCGGAAGCGAAAAAGAATTCATTGAAAAAGCCATTGCCGCAGGCATAAAAACTCTCGGCTTTTCCGATCACGCGCCTATGCCGTTTGATAACGGATACTACTCACATTTCCGTATGAAGCTTGACGAAACCGAGGGATATATAAAAACCCTCGAATCTCTGCGTGATGAATACAAAAACGATATAAAAATACGTATAGGCTTTGAAGCCGAATATTATCCTGACGTATTTCCCCGAATGATAGAATTTTTGTCAGACTACCCCTACGAATATTTACTTCTCGGACAGCACGCGCTTGGCAACGAGCAGCATGACCATTATTGCGTCCACAAATCCAACGACAAAACGCATCTATCTCGCTATGTTGACCAGGTAATAGAAGGACTTTCAACAGGACAATTTCTCTACCTTGCCCATCCGGACCTGCTGAATTTTGTGGGTGACGATGACTTTTACAGAGCAGAGATGAGACGGCTTTGCAGGTCCGCCAAGGAGAATGATATTCCCCTTGAAATAAACGTCCTCGGTATGCGCGAGGGAAGAAATTACCCCAATTTTGAGTTTTGGAAGATAGCCGCGGAGCAGGGCTGTACAGCAATTCTCGGTCAGGACGCGCACCACGTATCTGACGTCACGGCTCCCGAAACCGAGCAAAGAGCAGTAGGGCTAACACGCAAGGTAGGAATAAATATAATTCAGTCCCTTGAGGACAGATTGGAAAGAAAATGATATACACACCGCTTACAAATAAGGCAATAAAGCTGATATACGAGGCTCACAGCGGGCAGACCGACAAATCGGGGATTCCTTACGTTCTGCATCCTATACATATAGCTGAGCAGATGAAGGACGAACACTCAACGCTCGTCGCCCTTTTGCACGACACTCTTGAGGATACAGAAATAACTTCCGAATATCTCCGCGCGGAATTTCCCGCCGAGGTCTGCGATGCGCTCGAGTTGCTCACAAAGCCCGAGGGCATGGACTATTTTGATTATATTGAGCGTCTTAAATCAAATGAC
This sequence comes from Eubacteriales bacterium, assembly GCA_045593485.1. Classification (GTDB taxonomy): domain Bacteria; phylum Bacillota; class Clostridia; order Oscillospirales; family CAG-272; genus SVTX01. The sequence goes on from JAZNWS010000061.1 coordinate 5,383, forward strand.
CTTGCACGTCGCGTAAAGCTTTGTGACCTTGAGCATAACTGCACGCTCTCGCGCTTTGATCAAGCCCCCGACGAATACGCTCTCGCGCGCCGTGAAAAGTATCTGAAGGCAAGAAGAATTTTACTTGCCGAGGCAGAAAATAATCAGTCTCGCCGCAATGTAAAAAATACTGACAAGCCGCACGCTTGGAAGCATTTTTGTACTATCACAAAGCATCGCCACAAGGTGATTTCCCATTGCTTCCGCACGGGTATAGGCTGGCAGGGACTTTTCCACGATCTCTCAAAATACACTCCCGTTGAATTTTCCGAGGGCAGACGCCATTACCTTGGCACGCGCAGTCCCAATGAGCGCGCCCGTGAGCTTTACGGACACTCGCTCGCTTGGATGCACCACAAGGGAAGAAACAAGCATCATTATGAGTATTGGACGGACGTTGATCTTAAATCCAAGCAATACGTACCGATAGAGATGCCCCTGTGCTACGTGACGGAAATGTTCTGTGACAGAGTTGCCGCAAGCAAGATATATCAGGGAGATAAATACACCGATCGCTCCGCGCTGGACTATTTTCTCCGCGGAAGCGCAAAAAATATCATGCACCCCAACACAGCAGATCTTTTGGAGTCCTGGCTTCGAATGCTTGCTGAAAAGGGAGAGGAAGAAACCTTTGCGCATATAAAAAGCCTCAATAAATCAAAATCATAAAAATTATAAGCTCCTCATACTATTATGTAGATAATAGAGAGGAGCTTTTTTAGCCTTCCCCAAGTGGGGGAAGGGGGACCGCGTCAGCGGTGGATGAGGATGCACCATCACTGAGGTCCTGAGTAAAGTTCGATTATCTGAATAAAACAAAATTTAGATAGGAGCTTTTTTATGAAATTTAAAAAACTTTTATGCCTTTTTATGACGGTTATCATTCTTATCTGCCCACTTTCAATCAACGCCACGGACTACGAAATGCCTATAAACGACGATTCATTTTACGCTTCCTCCGACGCGTCCGTCGAGGGAGATGAGTTTGACTGCAAGAGCGTGATTCTTATGGAGGCCAACACGGGAAAAATAATCTATACTCAAAACGCAGACGAGGCGCTTCCGCCTGCGTCGGTCACAAAGGTGATGACGCTTTTGCTCGTAATGGAAGCCATAGACGAAGGCAAAATAAAGCTCGACGATATGGTGTCCGTAAGTGAGCGCGCGGCATCTATGGGAGGCTCGCAGATATTTCTTGAGGTGGGTGAGCAGATGAGCGTTGAGGATATGCTCAAAAGCGTTATAATCGCGTCAGCAAACGACGCGGCTTGCGCTCTCGCCGAGTTTTGCGAGGGAAGTGAGGCGGCTTTCGTTGAGAAGATGAACAAAAAAGCCACGGAGCTTGGAATGAAAAATACGCATTTTGAGAACACCAACGGGCTTGACGACACGGCGGAAAATCACGTCACGTCCGCTCGTGACATAGCAATTATGTCGCGTGAGCTTATAAAGCACGAAAAAATACTTGAGTACAGCTCCATCTGGATGGACACAGTCAGAGGCGGTGCGTTTGGACTTACAAACACGAACCGTCTCGTGCGCTACTACCAAGGCTGTACGGGGCTTAAAACAGGCTCGACAGACAAGGCGGGCTTTTGTATCAGTGCAACTGCGGAGAGGGGAGGAGTGTCGCTTATATGCGTTGTTATGGGTGCGCCGACCAGAGATATAAGAAACAACATAGCAACAACTCTGCTTGACCGGGGATTTGCAAAATACGAGATGTATTCGTCCGAGGGCGATAGCATTGAGCACGTCAGAATACTCGGTTCAAGGAACAGATACGCGGCACTTGAATATCCTGAGTTTACTTATCTTGCCGACAAGGGAACGTCCTCAAAAATCACCAAAAATTTAGTTTTGAATGAAAATATATGCGCTCCGCTCACAAAGGGAGACGTCGTCGGCGAGGTGAGATATATGCTCGATGGCAAACAGATAGGCAGTGTTGACGTCACGGTGTGTGACGACGTGGAAAGAATAGGGTATTATACGCTTATTTTCAGAGCATTTTCACGCTTTTTTCTTAAATAAAGCATAATAAGCTATTGCAAAAAAATCATCGGTGTGATATAATGAAATCAATAAAACGAAAGGAATTTTGTAAAATGTCAGTTAAGTTAAACGATAAGTATCTTGGCGGATTTATAGAATCCCACGAATATGATGGTATACGCCCCATTCTCACTGCGGCTCATGAGCAGATAGTGAACAGAAACGGCGCGGGAAATGATTTTCTCGGCTGGGTCGACCTTCCCGAAAATTACGATAAAGAGGAATTTGCGCGTATAAAGGTCGCTGCTGAAAAGATCAAAAAGAGCTGCGACGTGTTTATAGTTATCGGTATCGGCGGCTCGTATCTCGGCGCCCGCGCGGTTATCGAATTTCTTAAGTCTCCCAACTACAACAACATAAAAAAAGACACACCCGATATATACTTTGCAGGCTGTGATATAAGCGCGGCTTCTATTTCCGAGCTTCTTGAAATATGCGAGGGACGTGACGTTTGTATCAACGTTATCTCAAAGTCGGGAACGACCACTGAGCCTGCCGTTGCGTTCAGAGTATTCCGCGGAATGCTTGAGGAAAAGTACGGAGTTGAGGGCGCAAAGGAGAGAATTTTCGTCACCACCGATAAGGCTCGCGGAACTCTCAAGGGCTTCTCCGATAAGATGGGATACGACACCTACGTAGTACCCGACGACGTTGGCGGAAGATTTTCGGTTCTCACCGCAGTAGGACTTCTTCCTATAGCCGTTGCCGGCATTGATATTGACGCTCTTATGCAGGGCGCGGCAGACGCAAGAGCTGCTTATTCCGTAAACGATATTGAAAAGAATGACGCGTACAGATACGCGGCTATAAGAAACATACTTTACAACAAGGGCAAGACAACCGAAATTCTTGCGGGATACGAGTCTTATGCGAGAATGTTCAACGAGTGGTTCAAGCAGCTGTACGGCGAGAGCGAGGGCAAGGACAAGAAGGGAATTTTCCCTGCATCCGTTATTTTCTCCACAGACCTTCACTCTCTCGGTCAGTATATTCAGGACGGTATGAGAAATCTTTTTGAGACCGTAATCGCAATTGAGGATACGGGCGTTTCCTTCAATATTCCTTACGACGAGGAGAATATAGACGGACTTAACTTTGTAGCTAATACTGACCTCAACACAGTAAAGAAGCTTGCTATGCAGGGAACGCTTCTTGCTCACGTTGACGGCGGAGTTCCCAATATTCTTATCGAGGTTCAGGACAGAAGCGCGTACTCTATGGGTTATCTTATTTACTTCTTCGAGATAGCTTGCGCGGTATCGGGCTATATGCTGGGTGTAAATCCCTTCAACCAGCCCGGCGTTGAGGCGTACAAGAAGAATATGTTTGCGCTTCTCGGCAAGCCCGGATACGAGGAAATGAAGGCAGAGCTTGAGGCAAGACTCGGTTAATTCTCAAAAGACTGCAATTTATTGCAAAAAAATTGAATAAATTATATTATAGCACTTGAAAAATTGGAATTTTTGTGTTATAATATGAAAAACAACGCCGCGACCACAGATGTTTTGGTCAAGGTAATGGAAATATTAAATACTTATATAAAGTCGCGCTTGCGTGACGAGGAGGTTAATTATGTTAAAGCTTATCATTGGTGTTAAGGGAACGGGTAAGACCAAGGACCTTATTGCAAGAGTAAACGAGGCATCGGAAAAGTCCGAGGGTACCGTTGTATGTATTGAAAAGGGAATAGGACTCCGTTTTGATGTTAAATACAGCGTAAGACTTATAAATACAAACGAATACCTTATTTTTGATGCAGATGCTCTTTACGGCTTCATCGCAGGTATTCTTGCAAGCAATCACGACGTGACCGACGTATTCGTTGACTCTGCGCTCAAGATCGCTAACAACGACATCGTTGCATTTGACACGTTCGTTAAGGAGGTTGACGAGCTTTCCAACAACCTCAACGTAAATATCGTTATGACGTCTTCTATCCCCGCTGACGAAGCAAGCGATATAGTTAAAAAGTACCTCTAATACTTAAAATAAATCCTTTCCGCTCTGCGCCTACGTGCAGGGCGGAGGGTATTTTTTACATTTTTGAAGAGCTCGGGGATATTCTCCGAGTCTTTGTTTTATAAGGAAAATTCAAATCGAAAGGCAGAAAAATATGAATACTCAAATTTTAAATTTACTTGCGAAGAATGCGCGCTATACGGTAGAGGATCTCTCTGTTATGACGGGGCTTGATCGGTCCGCGGTCGAGGCAGAGATAAAGGAGCTTGAGGTTGCTGGTCTTATACGCGGATATAAGACGGTCATTGACTGGGAAAGACTTGATAATGCATTCGTTTCTGCCGTGATTGAGCTTAAGGTCATTCCTCAGGATGAGTATGGATTTGAAAAGGTAGCCGAAAATATTATGAAATACGATGAGGTAGAGTCTGTCTATCTTATGTCGGGAACGTATGACCTTTGCGTAATTGTAAAGGGCAAGACCTTCCACGAGGTAGCCATGTTCGTTGCAAAGGAGCTCGCGACAAAGCGCGAGATAACCTCCACGGCAACTCATTTTGTTCTCCGCAGATATAAGGAGCTTGACGTTGAGCTTGTAAACACAGAGAAAGATGAAAGAGGAGCATACTCCTTATGATAGATTATTCCAAGGTTTTGAACAGCGTGGTGAGTCAGGATATAAAGCCGTCGGGAATACGGAAATATTTTGACATTGCCGAGAGCATGGAGGGGGTAATATCCCTCGGTGTCGGCGAGCCTGATTTTCCAACGCCGTGGCATATAAAAAGCGCGGGCATACAGTCGCTTGAGCAGAGTAAGACAAAATACACTGCAAATGCGGGACTTATGGCTTTGCGCTGTGAGGTAAGCAAATTCTTTTTGAGAAAATACGGCGTTGAGTATGAGCCAAAAAGCGAGATACTCATAACCGTCGGAGGAAGTGAGGGAATAGACAACGCTATACGCGCTATAGTTTCGCGCGGAGATGAGGTCATTATTCCTCAGCCAAGCTTTGTTTGCTATGAGCCGCTTGTAAGACTCGCCGGCGGTATTCCCGTAATTATTGACCTCAAGGCAGAAAACGAGTTCAGACTTACAGCTGATGAGCTCCGCGAGAAAATAACGGACAAGACCAAAATGCTTATTTTCCCGTATCCCTGTAATCCCACGGGAGCAATTATGGAAAAAGCAGACCTTGAGGCTATTGCGGATGTGCTTTTCGAGACTAATATCTGCGTGCTTTCCGACGAGATATATTCCGAGCTTACATACGGAAATAATACCCACGTGTCCTTTGCGTCGATAGACGGAATGAGGGAACGTACCATAGTAATAAACGGATTTTCCAAGACCTATTCCATGACGGGATGGAGACTTGGATACGTCTGCGCGCCCGCGCCGATAATTCAGCAGATTACCAAAATACATCAGTTTGCGATAATGAGCGCGCCCACGACTGCGCAGTACGCGGCTATTGAGGCTCTTAAAAACGGAGACGCTGACATTGAAAGAATGAAGGCGGAATATGACGTGCGCCGTCGCATAATGGTAAACGGCTTCCGCAAGCTCGGTATGGATTGCTTTGAGCCGAAGGGCGCGTTCTACACCTTCCCGTCCATAAAAATATCGGGACTTTCAAGCGACGAATTTTGCGAGAACTTGCTTTATTCGCAAAAGGTTGCCGTCGTTCCGGGAAGCGCATTCGGCGCATCGGGCGAGGGCTTTATAAGAGCGTCATATTGTTATTCCACGGACCATATCAAAGAGGCAATAGACAGAATAGGAAAATTTCTTAAAGAAGTAAAATCATAGGGGATATATTTTGAATAAAAGAGAAGTTAAACTACGGAGAAAACTGAATATATTTTTTGCCGCAAGCATGACTCTTCTGTACTGCCTGTATTGCTTTGCGCTTGTGCCGCTCGGCAATATTCTTGCAAATAACGTTCAGTATATGGATACTGCTTTGCCTACTGTGGTAGAGTATGTTTACGATTTGGTCGAGATAGTCGCAATATCGCTTGCGTATGCTGTGTCCATCTACTCGATATACAGATACGGTGTTGGCAGAATAGGAGTACCTGCTATAATTTTCTCACTTGTGACACTGTTCAAGTACGTGATGAACGTGCTTATGACGTGGTTCGATAACGGCTTTGAAATCAGGGTATGGAGCGACATCCGCAGTATTCTCGTGCCTATGTTTTTTGAGCTTTTGCAGTATTTCGTAGTTCTGCTTATAGCATATAAAATACTCTCGGCACACCTTGATTTTGTTGCCCAAAAGCGCAAGGCGGATAAAAAGCTTGGCGTTGAGCCGAGCGGCGAGGGAATATATCCGTTCAGATCTTTTGTTGACCTTGAAAATCCTATGATCAAGGGAGCGTTCTGGGCGGGAGTTATCGTCGCCGCAACCAAGGTCGCGCAAAGAATATTTTACGATATACTTTACACGGTAATGTACGGTATACCTCAGCTCTCGGAGATACCGGGTATGATAATTTATTATTCCTCGGATATTCTTTGCGGAGTGGCTTGTTATTTTGCGGTCATCTGGCTTTTGATGCTGTTTTTGGAGAAAAAAATCAAGCGCGAGCTTTATGAGTAAAATTTAATAAAATTTTTCCGCACACCTGTGCTTTGCGACCGAAAAATCGGCACGAGCAAGAGTGTGCGGATATTTTTTGCAAAAAACCTTGTGCTATATAATGAAATTTATATATATTATTTCAATAATTGCTTGACTTTGAAGCTATATATATGTTATAATATATATTGGCATTTTATCTTATAATGCCAAAGAATCACCATTTTGAATTTGCTTTTAACGGGAGGACGTTGAAATGAAGGATATTAGCAGAAATCTTACAATGCTCTTTGACTTTTACGAGCTCACTATGGGAAACGGATATTTCAAGTGCGGATATGCGGATAAGATAGTTTATTTCGATCTGTATTACAGAGATAATCCCGACCACGGAGGCTATGCCGTAGCAGCAGGTCTTGAGCAGATAATAGAATACGTAAAGGATCTCAGATTCGATGCGGACGATATAGCTTATCTGCGCACAAAGGGCTGCTTTGACGAAGAATTTCTCAACTACCTTTCAACCTTCAGATTTACGGGAGATATCTGGGCGATCCCCGAGGGAACTATCGTGTTCCCGGGAGAGCCTCTTATAACCGTAAGAGCGAAAGCAATAGAGGCTCAGTTTATAGAGACATACCTGCTTCTTATGATAAATCATCAGTCGCTTATCGCGACAAAGGCTGCAAGGATAACCCGCGCCGCAAAGGGCAGAGTAGTCAGCGAGTTTGGTTCAAGACGCGCGCAGGGCGCGGATGCGGCTATACTCGGAGCTCGCGCGGCGTATATAGGCGGATGCAATTCCACCGCCTGCGCTATAGCAGACGAGGTATACGGAGTTCCTGCAACAGGCACTATGGCGCACTCGTGGGTGCAGATGTTTGACGACGAATACACCGCGTTCAAGACCTACTGTGAGATATATCCCAATAACGCGACGCTTCTTATAGACACGTACAACGTATTAAAATCGGGTATTCCCAATGCAATACGCGCGTTTAACGAGGTGCTGAAGCCTCTTGGCATAACAAAGTGCGGTGTCCGTCTTGACTCGGGAGATATTACGTATCTCACCAAGAAAATGAGAAAAATGCTTGACGACGCAGGCTGGACAGAGTGCAAGATCATTGTTTCCAACTCGCTTGACGAATATATAATCCGCGAGCTTATCCGTCAGGGCGCGGCAGTTGACGGCTTTGGCGTTGGAGAGAGACTTATAACGGCAAAGAGCCACCCTGTATTTGGCGCGGTCTACAAGCTTTGCGCGGTTGAGGACGCTGAGGGCAACGTCACACCCAAGATAAAGATAAGCGAGAACGTCGGCAAGATTACCACACCTCACTTCAAAAAGGTTTACAGACTTCGCGGACGTGACACAGGCAAGGCAGAGGCAGACCTTATATGCGTTTACGATGAGACTATCGACGATACAAAGTCCATAGAGCTGTTTGACCCCGAGCACACCTGGAAGCGCAAGCTTCTTGAAAACTATACAGCAACCGAGCTTCTCGTTCCTATTTTCAAAAACGGAGAGCTTGTATATAAGATGCCCACTCTCAAGGAGATAAGAGAGCATCACGAAAGAGAAATTGAGGGTATGTGGGATGAGGTGAAGAGATTTACCAATCCTCACAATTACTATGTTGACCTGTCCCAAAAGCTCTGGGACATCAAGAACGACCTGCTTACAAAGGGCAGAAATAAATAATTAACAGTCAAGGAGGGAAACATGTCAAATATAACGGTATTCTGGAATGCGTTGCTTGAAAGCTTCAAGGACTACGTGATTTTCCCCATAATCAATATCGGCATTATTGATATCATAGACATACTTTTGCTTGCGAGCCTTCTGTATATGGTATTCAAGTTCATAAGAGACAGACACGTCGGCAGAATTGCGCTCGGACTTGGAGCGGTCGTGCTTATATACGTGATAAGTGATATATTCCACATGGTCGCTATAGGCTCTATACTTAAAAATTTCTACGTGGTCGGCATTATGGTGGTATGTATCATATTCCAGCCCGAGCTTCGCGCGGTGCTTGAGGAGGTTGGCTCTACATCCTTGAACATAAGAAAAATAAGAGGAAAAAAGGCAGACCAAAGCTCTGAAACACTCAAAATGGTGGAGGAAATTTCCGCTGCGGCATTTGAGCTTTCCGCAAGAGGAGACGGCGCGCTTATCGTTATTGAGCGATCCAGCCGCCTGCGCTCGCAGATGACGGAGGGCGTATCTCTTGACGCAAAGGTATCAAGACAGCTGCTCAGCAATATTTTCTTTAATAAGTCACCCTTGCACGACGGCGCGGTGATAATACGAGACAACAAAATAATTGCTGCATCCAGCAAATCTAAAAACATCTCTGAAAGCGATGATCCTCAGATGAGACGTCTGGGCACAAGACACAGAGCTGCGCTCCGCATAACCGAGGTCAGCGACGCTGTCGTGGTCATTGTATCCGAGGAGACAGGAACTATTTCCGTTGCAAACAACAAAATACTCAAAAGAGGATATCAGGACATAGGCAAGAATGGCAAGCACAAGTCCAATGACCTTCGTGACGACCTTTACACGCTTATGACTGGCAGCTCGGTAAATGAGGACGTCTATATGGCCGTAAATTCTGACAAGGCGAGGTTTGCGAGCGAGGAGGATGTGGAAATAATAAATACCGAGAATATCAATACCGAAAATTCTGTGGAAAGTGAGGGCGGCGATTCTGTATGAAGCAAGTGGACTTTCAAAAAGAGCGTGACGAAAAGGGACGCGAGTCGATAGTTATCGGAAATCAGAGAAAAAGACGAATCGACCTTTTCCCGAGACTTTTGTGCCTGCTTTTCGCAATTACTATATGGATATACTGTGTGAATATCAATGAGAGCGACGTCACGGCTACTTTTTCCGTAAAGCTTAACGTTGTTGGAGCGGAAAGCATGGAAAACGGCATGTCGTTGTATTCAACTCTCAACGTATCCGAAATTAAGATAACTGTTCAGGGCACTAACAGAGATATAAACAAATACAGCGCGTCGGATTATTCCGCGTATATTGACGTAAGTCAGATAGATACTGTAGGCTGGTCTACGGTAAAGATAGTGACTACCGCCCCCGAAAGCTCAAGCCTTACGATACTCAGTACGGATATTGACGCTATTTCCGTCTATGCAGACGTTGCGGCGGAAACCACCGTACCGCTTGAGATAAAAGAGGGAAGCATCACGCACCCGCTCAACTATAAGATCTCGTACAATCTTGAGGACGGAGTAAACGAAATAACCATCAAGGGTCCCAAGACTATGATAGACGAGATCTCCAGAGCAGAATATCTGCTTGAGGGTGAGTTTAACAAGAGCAAGCTGATCTCCGGCTTTTCTCTCAATTTCTATAACAAGAACGGCGAGCTTATAAGCGCGAATAACACAAGCGAGCTCTCTCCTGGGTCAATAAGCTATGATACGAGCAAGATGAAGATAAACGTATCAGTCACAGCCCCCGTGGTGCTCAAGATAAAGGCAACGGGTAGCGTGCCTAATTATATTTACACCGTAGATCCCGTCACCGCAAACGTTGTAGGAGATCCCGAAATGCTCAATGCACTTTCGGATTACATAATTGATATGGGGGATGCGGGCGTCGGTGACCACGAGGTGATCATCACCGCAGAGCAGCTGGGCTATCCCGAGGGCGTAAAGCTTGAGGCAGATCAGATTACTGTGACGGTACATATCACTGAGAGTGCGGCTGTAGTTCAGCCTATAGCGTAATGAGTAGAGAAAAGTATATAATAGACTCAGTTTCAGTCTCGCCCGATGGGGGCGAGACTGAGGCGTTGAGCATCGTCAAAAAAAGGCTTGACAAGCTTGGCATATCAAGCGGAGACTATAATCTGACGATATTTAAAAAATCGGTTGACGCAAGAAAGCGTCAGGACGTTCGATTGGTATATTCAGTCGCTGTGACGGCTGCCGATGGAAAAAGACTTTCCCAAAAAATATTTGACAAGCTCGGCGCTCGGAAAATTTACGCCTCGGAAATTTGGTTCGAATACGGAGACAGAGAAATGTCCGCGCGACCTATGGTTGTGGGAATGGGCCCTGCGGGAATGTTCTGCGCTCTTGTTTTGGCAGAGCAAGGATATTGCCCTATAATTATTGACCGAGGAGACTGTGTTTCTGACAGAGTTCTGGCGGTTGACAGATTTTATTCTGACGGCAAGCTTGATACTGACTCGAATATTCAGTTCGGCGCGGGTGGCGCGGGAACGTTTTCGGACGGAAAGCTTCTCACGAGAATAAACGACGAAAAATGCTCATACGTGCTTGACACGTTCAAAAAATTCGGCGCGCCCGAGGATATAACCCTCAAGGCAAAGCCTCATATCGGAACAGATATTTTGCGCGTTGTCGTTGACAATATACTTAAGCGCATCGAGGAGCTTGGCGGAGAAGTAATATACCGATGCAGAATGACGGATATTACCGAGGTGTCAAACGGCAATATAAGGGTGATCACCACCAAAGGAGATTTCCTTTGCGGCGACGTGGTTCTTGCTCTTGGACACAGTGCGCGAGACACCTACAAAATGCTTATTGAAAATAGCTTTGCTATATCTCCCAAGCCCATTTCGGTAGGAGTAAGAATAGAGCATCTCCGAGAGGATATAGAGAATATGCTTTACGGAGATTTTGCTGGACACCCCGCGCTTGGCGCGGCGGAGTACGCCTTGTCCGACACCAAGAGTGAGAGGGGAGTATATACCTTTTGTATGTGTCCCGGAGGCGAGGTCGTAGGCGCGGCGTCCGAGGAAGACACCGTGGTCGTAAACGGCATGAGCAAATACGCGCGTGACGGCAGGAACTCAAACTCCGCGATAGCAGTATCCGTGCGCCCCGATGATTTTGAGGCGGTGGACGGAAGCTTAGCACTCGGAGCAATAGAATTTCAGAGAAAAATAGAGAGAGCGGCATATATTGCGGGCGGAAGTAATTACAGCGCTCCTATGCAGACGGTAGGAGATTTTCTTTCAGGTTCGCGTGGCAGTATGCCCTCAAAGGTCACTCCTACCTATATGGGAGGTAAATGCAACGTTGCGGATATGAACGATGTGTTGCCTGATTTTGTGACCAGACATTTAAGATATGGAATACAATCCTTTGACAGAAGATTTTGCGGCTTTGCGGATGAGAGCGCAATACTTACGGGCGCGGAGACAAGGACCTCAGCTCCCGTCAGAATACTTCGAACAGAGGATATGAGCGCGATAGGACATAGCGCGATATACCCATGCGGAGAGGGAGCAGGCTACGCAGGAGGTATCACAAGCGCCGCGGTTGACGGCATAAAAACTGCTCTTGCGATAATTAAAAAATACAAGAAAATATAAAGATGATTGACGGAGCTTGTGTCGGGCGGGTATGCCGATGGATACCTGTTTTGATATGTTTGAGCTTTTGGAGTAGAAATGAATTACACTGATAAAGAAAAGATATGGTCCTTGCGCTATGTGGAGAGCGCGGAGTCAAGAGAGGCTGTTTTGCGCTTGGCTGCGGAGCTTAATATCTCTCCCATAACCGCGAGACTTATATATACACGAGGATATACGTCGTCTGATGAGGCTAAGGCTTTCATACACACGGATATAAGCAGCCTGCATAATCCTTATTTTATGAAGGATATGCGTCCCGCTGTTGAGAGAATAGCGAGAGCTATTGAGACAGGCGAGAAAATAACGGTTTACGGAGATTACGACGTGGACGGCGTGACCTCGGTAAGCCTTGCGTACCTATATTTCAAGTCACAGGACGCAAAAATTGATTATTACATTCCCTCAAGAAACAAGGAGGGATACGGCATCTCAAGGATTGGTATAGATAAGCTCCGCGAGCGCGGAACAAGCCTTATTATTACAGTTGACACAGGAATTACCGCAAATGCCGAGGTGGAATACGCCAAGGGGCTTGGAATAGATACGGTAGTCACCGATCACCACGAGTGCCACGCGACGCTTCCAAACGCCGAGGCGGTTGTTAACCCTCACAGACCCGACTGCGAGTATCCATTCTGTGAGCTTGCAGGCGTTGGAGTGGTGTTTAAGCTTGTATGCGCTTTTGAGCAGTATATGCATCCCGAGCTTTCGGCGATAGATTGCTGGCGCAATATCTGCGAGGACTACGTTGACCTCGTTGCGATAGGAACTGTGGCTGACGTTATGCCCGTGTGCGACGAGAACAGATTTATAGTTGATATGGGTATCAAGAAAACATCCGCGACCAACAGATGCGGACTTGCAGCCCTTATTGAAACCGCAAGCTCTACGGATTTCAATTCTCAGCCCGCCGTCGGGCACGCGCAAAAGCCAAAAAAACGCAAGGTGAATACGGGATTTATAGGCTTTACGCTTGCACCCAGAATAAATGCCGCGGGACGAATCAGCTCCGCTGAGAAGGCTGTTGAGCTTCTTTTGTGCGAGGACTACGATGTGGCGCTTGAAAAAGCGCGCGAGCTTTGTGAGATAAATCATTGCCGTCAGGTAGAGGAAAACAGGATAGCAGAGCAGGCATATAAAATGATCGAGGAAACTCACAACTTTGAATGTGACAGAGTCATTATTCTTGACGCCGATTCCTGGCAGCAGGGAATAATCGGTATAGTTTCCTCAAGAATAACCGAAAAATACGGACTTCCGTCCATACTTATCTCCTATGAGGGAGCAACGCGAGGCTTTGCGAGTGATGACGACATAGGCAAGGGCTCGGGAAGAAGCATCAAGGGACTTAACCTTGTGGGGGCGCTTAGCTATTGCGAGGATATTCTTGAAAAGTTCGGCGGACACGAGCTTGCCGCAGGGCTCTCGGTCAGACGCGGAAACGTGGACATATTCAGAAAGAAAATAAACGAGTATGCCTCACAATGTCTTACCGACGAGGATGTGAAAATAAGATATGAGGCAGACTGTGAGATAACTCCCGCGGAGGTGACTATGTCGCTTGTACAAGAGATAGACATGCTTGAGCCTTTCGGTGTTTCAAACTCCGCGCCACTGTTTCTCGTTCGCGACCTTGAGATAGATAAGATAATATCTCTTGGTGCAGGAAATCACAGCAAGATATTCTTTATGGGTGATGAAAACAACATCAGCGCGGTATGCTTTGGCGTTTCAGCCTCAAAGCTTGACTTTTTGCGCGGTGAAAGAGTGGACATTCTGTGCCGACTTGGTATAAACGAGTTCCGCGGAGTAAAATCACTTCAGTTTATTGTTCAGGACATCAGAATGTCCGAAAACTTTTCAAGCCAGAGAATTGTTGAGAAGGAAAGGTATATAAGAATATCGGGCGGAGAGGAATTTTCCTCCTCAGAGGATATTCTGCCAACAAGAGACGAGATCGCAGCGGTATATAGATTTTTGCGTTATGAGGCAGGACTCGGACACACTGTGTTCTCATACAGAACTCTTAAATCACGAATTGACACTTGTTTGGATAAGGGAATAAACTACGTAAAGCTGAGATTTATTCTCGACGTGCTGGTAGATATTAAGGTTATGAGCGTGACTGAAATATCGGGAGATATATTCGAGATCCAAATTTGTGAGAACGCTCAAAAAACAAGTATAGAAAGCTCACAGACTTTCAAAAAGCTTATGGCTAATCGTAAGGGGTGAAATATTGCCCCTGAAATTTACACGGGAGGGGCAAAATGACAGATTCTACGCCTCATATAAATACTGCTGCGTTGTTTGAAATGCTTGAAGCGACGGGCAAAAAATACGATACGGAAAAGATACAAAAGGCTTTTGATTATGCCAATGCTCTGCACGAAGGACAGTTCAGAGCGAGCGGAGAGCCGTATATCTCGCACCCCGTAACAGTTGCGGAGATAGTTGCAAGTCTTGGACTTGACACGGACTCCATATGCGCCGCGCTGCTTCACGACACGGTGGAGGATTGCTCGGAAAAGACCAATCTCAAGGAGATAGAAAAGCTTTTCGGCAAGGACGTAGCAATTCTTGTTGACGGACTTACAAAGCTCGTCGCTCTCGACCTTGACGACAAGGAAGAGGAGCACATCGAAAATCTTCGAAAGATGCTTCTCGCTATGTCCAAGGACGTAAGAGTAATATTCATCAAGCTCTGCGACCGTCTGCACAATATGCGCACGCTGGATGCTAAAAAAGAGGAAAAGCGCCGACTTACCGCGCTTGAGACCATGCAGGTGTATGCGCCCCTGGCTCACAGACTCGGTATCCAGAAGATAAAGCAGGAGCTTGAAAATCTCGGACTTCGTTATCTCGACCCCATAGGATATGCCGAGGTAATGGAGCATATGGAGAGCCGATACGGAGCAAGCCTTGATTTTATAGAGCATATAAGAAGCTCAATATCCGAAAAGCTCACCGAAAACGGCATACACTTCGTGCTTGAGGGCAGAATAAAAACTCCGTATAGCATCTATAAAAAGATGTATAACCAGAATAAGAGCTTTGACGAGATATACGATTTCTACGCATTGAGAATAATAGTTGATACCGAGCTTGAGTGTTATGCGTCGCTTGGTATAATCCACGAGATGTTCAACTCCATTCCGGGCAGATTCAAGGACTATATCTCAACGCCAAAGCCCAATATGTACCGTTCGCTTCACACCACGGTCATAGGACGTGACGGAATTCCTTTTGAGGTGCAGATAAGAACACACGAGATGCACCATATAGCTGAGTACGGTGTTGCGGCGCATTGGAAATATAAGTCGGGCGCATCGTCTAAGGAGGATATGGACAAGAAGCTCGAGTGGATATCCAAACTTATCGAGGCAGAGGACGAGACACGTGACCCCGATGAGTTTATGAATGCGCTCAAGACTGACATCTTCCGCGATGAGGTGTTCGTTTTCACCCCCAAGGGAGACGTTATTTCACTGCCGCAGGGAGCGACCGTTATTGACTTTGCATACGCCATACATTCTGCAGTAGGAAACAGAATGATGGGAGCAAAGATAAACGGAGCCATAGTTCCTATCGACCGAGTGGTACACAACGGTGAGATCGTTGAGATAATTACGTCCTCGACCATGAGAGGCCCCGGACGAGATTGGATAAATATAGTCACGACCAGCGAGGCAAGGTCCAAGATAAGACAGTGGTTCAAAAAAGAGACCAAGGCAGAGAACATTCTGGTTGGACGAGGCATAGCAGACGCGGAATTTAAAAAATTCCCTGTAAGACTATCCGAGCAGAAGAGACTTGACTGTATGACCGCTGTGGCGCAAAGACTTGGCTTTATGTCGGCAGACGACCTGTATAACGCGCTCGGTTACAGCGGAGTTTCTATGCACAAATTTTCCGCAAAGCTCAAGGACGAGGTTTCCAAATATCTTGAGCCCGAGGCAGAGCCTGTACAGGAAGAGATAGACGTAGTAAAGACCGTCTCCAAGCCCAAGCATCTTAAATCCAACAGCGGTATCGTTGTTGACGGAGAGTACGGCTGTCAGGTCAAGTTTGCAAAATGCTGCAACCCGCTTCCGGGTGACGACGTCATAGGCTTCGTGACCAAGGGCTACGGAATATCCATACACAAAAAGGACTGCCCCAACGTTATAGAGGGACAGAAGAACACCGATAACAAGGACAGATGGAAGGAAGCTTATTGGGAAGAGCCCGAGGTGACAAACTCCGCAAAGAACGTTTACGAGGCGCATCTCCAGCTCTTTACAGAGGACAGAGTGGGTATGCTTGCGGATATTGCCGTGGCGCTCGCCGATATGAAGGTTGCGATACTTCACGTCAATTCTCAAAAGAGAAACGGCGGCAGATGTATCATAAATCTCAAGATAAGCTGCAAGAATATTGAGCATTATAATTCTATCGTGTCCAGACTTCGCGGACTTGACGGCGTGGACAGCGTCGCCCGCGGATACACCTGATAAAAATATATATTGGCAGGATAACAAAATGAAAGCAGTACTTCAAAGAGTGACTGATGCGAGAGTCGAGGTTGACGGAGTAGTCACAGGTCAGTGCGGAGAGGGTCTTATGATACTTCTCGGCGTTGCAAAGGGTGACACGGAGAGTGACGCCGACCTGCTCGCGAAAAAAATATGCAATCTACGTATTTTTACCGACGAAAACGACAAGATGAATCTGTCGGTAAAGGATATAGACGGCGAGGCGCCTGTAATATCACAGTTTACGCTTATGGCAAATTACAAGCACGGAAACCGCCCAGACTATATGGAGTCTGCGCCTCCCGATGAGGCAAACAGACTTTATGAATACTTCAAATCCTTAATGGCGAAGGAGCTCAGACACGTAGGATGCGGAGTGTTCGGAGCGCATATGAGGGTGTCGCTCACAAATAACGGGCCCGTGACAATCGTTATGGACAGTGAGGTCTTGAAAAAGAAGGCAAACTAAGCCGTCCAAAAGAAAGGAATTTTACTTTATTATGAAGGTCCATATCACAGGAAACGTAAATCAATATTACGTTCAGATGCTTTGTATGATATTTTTCCCCGGAGAGCATTTTTCGGAGAGCGAGCAGGAGAGGGATGACGTCCCGTCTCTTGAGCTTGCTCTGACCGAGGAGGCGGAGGGCGTTCGAGTATTCGTCAAGCTTTCAAACGACGGAAAAAGCGCTGAATGCGAAAGATTTGGAGAATATAAGGAGGGGGTCACGCTTGACCGCCTTAAGAAGATAACCATAGGCGAGGCGATAATCAAGGCGGGCGGAGAGCTGCTCGGCTACCGTCCCTCGTGGGGCATGCTTATCGGTGTTCGTCCGTCCAAGGTGGCGACTGAGATGCTTCAGAGCGGAATGCCCAAGACAAGAGTAAAAAAGACTCTTTCAAGCGATTATTTCGTAATTCCCAAGAAGGCGGCGCTTGCTACCGAGGTTGCGCTCAACGAAGCGAAAATTATCGGAAATCCCGATAAAAAGGACTGCAGCGTTTATATTTCCGTGCCTTTTTGTCCCACAAGATGCGCGTATTGCTCGTTTGTGTCTTATACGTCGCCAAAGCTTCTCGCAACCATACCCGACTATCTTGACAGACTCAATATTGAGGTCGTAAAGACGTTTGATCTTATAAAAAAGCTTGGTCTTAACATAAAGACAGTATACATCGGCGGCGGCACGCCCACAATACTTGACGAGGCACAGCTTGAGAGACTTTTGCGCACCGTGTCTGAGAATATCGACGTGTCAAAGCTTGAGGAATATACTCTTGAGGCGGGCAGACCCGACACGCTTACGGATGAAAAGTTTAGAATCGCCAGAGCGTACGGAGTCAACAGAGTCAGTGTAAACCCGCAGATACTCAACGACGACGTGCTCAAAAAGATAGGAAGAGCGCATAATACCGAGGAGTTTTTGCGTGCGTACGACATGGCGAGAAATTCGGGCATACCGATAATCAATACCGACATTATCGCAGGACTTCCCGGGGATAGATTTTCTACCTTCTCGGCGTCGTTTGATAAGCTCCTGCCTCTGCGCCCCGAGAATATCACGCTGCATACCTTCAGCCTAAACCAGGCGTGTGACGCATTAAAGCACGATAGCAACATATATTCCATGCGCGGCGGCGACGTTGGTAAGTGCGTGGACTATTCCCAGATAAAGACAAAATTTGCGGGCTACATACCCTACTATATGTATAGACAAAAGAACACAGTCGGCAATTACGAAAACGTAGGCTTTGCGCTTGAGGGAACGGAGGGACTTTACAACATCTATATGATGGAGGAGGTTCATTCCATTTTCGCGGCGGGCGCGGGCGCAGTGTCAAAATTCGTTGACTATGCCCCCGCAAACGGAGAAAAGCGAGTTATTGAGAGATTTTTCAACGCAAAATATCCGTATGAGTATCTTTCAAACGACAAAATTGACGAAAAGCTTTCAGCGGCGGAAGAATTTTATATAAGACGCGGACTTGTCTGATTGTAGCAAGCATAATTCTGTGGAATAATATGATTATAGTATCTATTTCACAGGGAGGATTTTATTGATGGACTTAAAATACAAAAAGGGGTACGTCAGGATAGACGAGGCGTTTGTTAAGGAATGCGACAGGGAATTTGACGACGTACTCAACAATACCGTGGAGACGGTCTGCCACGACAACAGCGTAAAGATAATAGGCATAACAGGACCAACCTGCTCGGGAAAGACAACCACAGCAAAAAAGGTAATAGGCTACTACGAGTCTCACGGAATAAAGCTACACGTTATCTCGCTTGACGACTTTTTCAAGGATCAGTTTTCCAAGGACGATTTCATCGATCCCAAAAACGTGGATTTTGACTCGCCCGATACGTTTGACACTGATTTGTTTTACTCGTTTGTCACAGACCTTTTCCAAAAGGGCGTGGCGCAAAAGCCTATATTTAATTTCCAGACGGGTGACAGAGAGGTCGGCGAGAGAATAGTCATGGGCGAGGGCGACGTTCTGCTTTTTGAGGGCATACAGCTGCTTTATCCGCAGGTGGAGGCTATACTTCACAAAATGCACGGAAGAAGTATTTATATTTGCCCCGAAAGCGGAATACAGATAGGCGACGTGTGTGTGACAAAGGAAACTCTGCGACTTATGCGCAGACTTGTGCGAGACTGTAATTTCCGCGCGGCAGACCCATTATTTACACTTGACTTATGGGCAAGCGTGCGCAGAAACGAGGATGCAAATATATTCCCGCACGCGCACAAATGCGACGTGCGAATTGATACCACGCAGAGATACGAGCTTAATATCTTAAAGCCCTATCTTGAAAAAATATTACCACATGTTGAGTGTGAATCGGAGTATTACGAGCTGATTGAAGGCATGCTTTCTGCCGTTTCAGGTATAGAGAGCATTTCAAGAGATACGCTTAGCGAGACCTCACTTTACAACGAATTTGTATAACAATTTATAAAAAAGGACGAAAAATGAAAATACTTTTTAGAAACGTGCACCTGCCCGATGAGTACGGATACGGACTTGACTCGGTCAATCTGCTTGTAGACGACAAGATAATATCCTATATAGGCAAGGACGAGCCTGAATTACAGGCGGACAGAATTATTGACGGCAAGGGAAATCTGCTCGCGCCCGCGTTTTATAACGCCCATTGTCACAGCGCGATGACGCTTTTCCGCGGCTACGGAGACGACCTTCCTCTACGTGAGTGGCTTGACACAAAGATACTTCCCGCAGAGGAGCTGCTCAACGAGGAGCGCGTATATTACGGCTCAATGATGGCTATTGCTGAGATGATAAAGAACGGTGTCGTATCCTTCTCGGATATGTACTTTTTCCTTGACTCCACGGCTCGCGCAGTTGGCGAGAGTGGAATAAAGGCAAATATTTCTCGCTCGGTGGTATCCTTTGACCCTGATCTTGACGTCACTACGGACACAAGGATCGCCGAGGGAGTTGATGCCTACAGGAAATGGCACAACAGATTTGACGGCAGACTCAAGGTGGATATGTCGGTGCATGCGGAGTATTCCAACGTAGAAAAATGCTGCAGATACGTGGGCGAGCTTGCAAAGGATTTTGGCACGGGTGTCCAGCTCCATTTGTCCGAGACACAGAGCGAGCACGACAAATGCGTACAGCAGAGGGGAATGACTCCTACCGAGTTTTTCGCAAGCACGGGAATACTTGACGTGCCCGTGACTGCGGCGCACTGTGTGTACGTGACGGACAGCGATATACAGATACTTGCAGAAAAGGGTGTCAGCGTGGCGCACAATCCCGTCAGCAACTTAAAGCTCGGAAGCGGCATAATGAGATATGGCGCATTGAAATCCGCAGGCGTGAACGTGGCTCTCGGAACTGACGGTGTGGCTTCAAATAACAAGCTCAGCGTGCTCCGCGAAATGCAGTATGCTGCTCTGATACACAAGGGAAATACTCGCAACGCAGCTGAAACCTGCGCGTCCGATATGATAAGATGTGCTACACTAAACGGCGCAAGGGCGCAGGGAAGACTTGATTGCGGAAAGGTAGAGGTAGGCTGTCGCGCAGACCTTATACTTGTTAATATGAACTCGGTCAACAATATTCCCGTATTCAGCTATGATTCTGCGCTGACCTACAGCGCGTGTGAGTCCGACGTGCTTATGACAATGTGTGACGGACGCATACTTTACGAAAACGGCGAATATACTTTAATTGATATAGAAAGGCTTACGGCAGAAGCTAAATCAGTCTTTGAACACTATTTCGATTGAGGGGTGTAGTACTTGAAAAATACCGAAGAGAACAAAAGGACGGATAAAGGGAAAAAATTTATTTTTGGAGTTTACGTTCTTACGCTCTCCACGGTCATAGTTAAAATAATAGGTCTTATATATAAGATTCCCATGCTGAAGCTACTCGGCAGCACAGGCATGGGATACTTTAATTCAGCATACGAGATATACGCGGCTTTCTGCGTTATCTCCACGTCGGGAATGCCAGTTGCTATGTCGTTGCTTATCTCCTCGACGGAGGACGAGCGTCGCAGAAAAAGAATTTTCAATGTTGCGCTATTTACATTCCTGATACTTGGACTTGTCTGCATGGCACTCATACTTGGTCTTGCATATCCTTTCTCGCGGTTTTTAGGTAGTCCGCAGACGTATTTTTCATTGCTCTGCATATCTCCCGCGATATTCTTCATTTGTCTGTCAAGCGCGGCGAGAGGATATTTTCAGGGGCTCGGACAAATGAAGCAAACGGCAATATCGCAGGTTATAGAGGCGGCGGGAAAGCTGATTTTCGGACTGATATTTGCAAGTGTTGGCATAAAACTCGGGCTTGACGCGCCCAAAATTGCGGGCGCTGCAGTACTTGGTTTAACCTTGGCGGAGGCTCTGTCGGCGGCGTATCTCTTTATATCAAAAGGGAAG
>JAZNWS010000062.1:0-4290 GCA_045593485.1 Eubacteriales bacterium
CTGGTCGGGCTTTTGTGCGTCGGGTGCAGATATGCGATTCTGATGTCCTTGCTCGTGGCTGTAATTGACCTTCTCCCCATACTCGGCGCGGGGGTAGTACTGCTTCCGTGGAGCCTTCTCTGCTTTTTGTGGGCAGATATAAAAACGGGGAGTGCTCTGCTTATTATCTGGGTGATCGTGGCGATTGTCCGTCAAATTGCAGAGCCAAAGCTTATTGGAAAAAGAATAGGACTTCACCCTCTCGCAACTCTGGCGGCGGTATATATAGGAGTGAAGCTTGCAGGGAGCGTGGGGATTGTCGCAGGGCCGATTCTCGCCGTTGCTATAAAAGTGTTTTTGCCAATACTTAAAGGAGAAAAAGAAAAATGATTTATGCTTGCGCTATTGACAATAATTTGCAAGTATAGTATAATTAATGAGTAAAAATTATTTGCCGCAAGGGCAAAAAGGAAAGGTTCAGGCTTATGGAAAAGAAAAGACTTTGCGAGCTTTCTCGCATAGCAACACAGATACGCATCGGCGTAATCGAGTCCACTCACGCGGCGTCCTCGGGACATCCCGGCGGCTCGCTCTCTATTTCCGATATTATGGCGTATCTTTATTTTGAAGAAATGAATATAGACCCCAAGAATCCCAAGTGGGAGGGTCGCGACAGACTCGTGCTCTCCAAGGGACATACTGCTCCCGCGCTTTATTCGGCTCTGGCGCTCAAGGGATTTTTCGAAGTTGAGGCTCTCAAGACTCTCCGCCAGGCAGACAGCTTTTTGCAGGGTCACCCCGATATGAAGGGAACACCCGGCGTGGATATGACGACCGGCTCGCTTGGACTTGGCATTTCCGCGGCTTGCGGAATGGCTCTCGCGGGCAAGATAGATAACAAGGATTACAGGGTTTACGCAATTCTTGGCGACGGTGAATCCGAGGAAGGTCAGGTTTGGGAGGCTGCTATGTTTGCGGCTCACTACAAGCTCTCCAACCTCTGCGTTGTTGTTGACTCCAACAAGCTTCAGATAGACGGCCCTGTTGCAGAAGTAATCGGCCCCGCGCCCTTCGAGCCTAAGTTTGAGGCATTTGGCTTTAACGTAATCACTATTGACGGACATGACTTTGAGCAGATCGAGGCGGCGTTCAAGGCAGCTCGCGAATGTACCGACAGACCCACCGCAATAGTTGCGAACACCGTTAAGGGCAAGGGCGTTTCGTTTATGGAAAATCAGGTAAAGTGGCACGGAAACACTCCCAAGGGCGAGCAGTATGACATCGCTATGGCAGAGCTTACCGCAAAGCTTTGATAGGAGGGCAAAATAATGGCAGATAAGATAGCTACAAGAGAAGCGTACGGCAACGCGCTGGTCGCTCTCGCTGAAAAATATGACTACGTAGTGCTTGACGCAGACCTTGCGGAAGCAACAAAGACAGGTACGTTTAAGAAGGCTTACCCCGACAGATTTTTTGACTGCGGTATTGCCGAGGGTAATATGATAACAGTCGCTGCGGGACTTGCGGCGGCAGGAAAGGTTGCTTTTGCTTCGTCCTTTGCTATGTTTGCGGCAGGACGCGCGTTTGAGCAGGTAAGAAACTCGGTGGGTTATCCTCACCTTAACGTAAAGATCGGAGCAACTCACGCGGGCATTACAGTCGGCGAGGACGGCGCAACTCATCAGTGCCTTGAGGACATCGCTCTTATGCGTACCATTCCCGGAATGACTGTTGTAAATCCCTCCGACGCGGTTGAGGCTCTCGCGGCAGTTGACGCGGCGGCTTCCACGTACGGCCCGTTCTACCTCAGATTCGGCAGAGCGGCAGTGCCCGTAATAAACGACAGACCCGACTATAAGTTCGAGCTTGGCAAGGGTGTATTGCTCCGCGACGGCAAGGACGTGACCATAGTTGCAACAGGTATTATGGTAAGCATGGCGCTTGAGGCGGCAGAAACACTTGCGGCAGAGGGAATTGACGCGCGCGTTATAAACATTCATACCATCAAGCCCATTGACAAGGAGATAATTCTCAAGGCGGCAAGCGAGACCGGCGCGATAGTGACGGCAGAGGAGCATAATATAATCGGCGGTCTTGGCTCAGCAGTGAGCGAGGTCGTATGCGAGGGATGCCCCGTGCCCGTTGTTAAGGTTGGCGTGAACGACTGCTTCGGCCGCTCCGGAAAGGTCCCCGCGCTTCTTGAAATGTACGGACTTACACCCGCAAACATAGTTGAAAACGTAAAGAAGGCAATTTCTTTGAAATAATCAAACAGAACGGAGACACCCGTGGGTGTCTCCGTTCCTTATTTTAATAATAAAACGCGTGGTTTCCGACCTTGAAGGCAAACTGTCTGTTCTGAGAGATCCAATTTGTCGGAGATTTTTTCGGATTGAAAAAATATAACACGTCGGTGGACAGCGAGTATCCCTCAATGCACATCTTCGCCGCGATGATGCTCTCGGTATTAGGGGTCTTGTATATCGCTCCGTTTGCCGTGGGCGAGAACTGAACTCCGAACTTTTTGTCAAAAATTACCGAGTAGATAGTGTTCGGGAACTGCGACGAGCGAACTCTGTTGAGAATTACGTTTCCAACCGCAATTTTACCCTGAAGCGACTCTCCGCCTGCCTCGGCGTTGATTATTCTTGAGAGCCAGTATATTTCGTCGTTATTGTAGACCTGCGCCGCTGTCTTAAGCCGCGACGTGTCACCTGAATAGACCTTGTACTCATTATCCGTATTGCTCCATTCGATTCTGGAGTTGAGAGCCTTTGTCAGAGTCCTTATCGGGACGTATATAACGCCGTTAATTTCAAGAATTTCGTCAACCGTATAGAAATAGCGTCCGTTAGCCACAATATAAAGTGCTCCCTCAGCGGCGCTTATCTGAAGTCCCTTGCCCGAGACGGTAGCAACTCCGTGGCTTTTATCATAGGAATAAGAAAATACTCCAAGCCAGTCGCAAAACTTGAACATAGGCACGTAGGTCGTGCTTCCGATACCGAAAACCTGACCTCCAAGCACGTCGCGTCCGTTTATGTTGACGTTCATTCTGTATGAGTTTGCGGGTAATGAATATGTAGAAATCCCCGTATCTTCGTCACTCTCATTATGCTGCGCCTCGGCAGAAATCTCCGTGTGCGTTGACGCGCTTGCTTCAGGATCAGTAGTGGAATTGTCTGTTGCAGAACGTCCTGCCGCGCTCACACCCGTCACACTTGCAGACAGCATAGAGCAAATAAGCATGGCGCAAATTATCGCCTTTTTTTGTAATTTCATCTGTTAACTCTCCTTTCTTTGATGAATTTACCACCGTGCGTCCATTATAACACATAGAAAAACTATGTTCAACGAACAATAAAAGGTAAATCGGGCAGATATAGGAAGAGCGGCAGGGAATTTGTATCTAATATGGGTTTTGAGGAAAATATTTTCAGCGCTTTTCCACCGCAAAATAAAAAGAAAAAATTTTTCAAAAAGGTATTGACAGTTTATTTTTTTTATGATATAATATCCAAGCGTTGAATTGCAAAACGCAATGTGGCGGGATAGCTCAGTTGGCTAGAGCAACCGGTTCATACCCGGTAGGTCATGGGTTCAAGTCCAATTCCCGCTACCATTTTTTTAAAATTCCACCGCAATCGCAGTGGAATTTACGGCCCGTTGGTCAAGCGGTTAAGACACGGCCCTTTCACGGCTGTAACATGGGTTCGATTCCCGTACGGGTCACCAAAAAAGAACAGACCACCATCAAGGTGGTCTGTTCTTTTTTGCGCATCCTTACGGATGCGAGAAATCATACAACTCAAAATTGTTTGCAATTTTGAGTTGAGGGTTCAGATTCCCGACTTTGAATTTTTGAATACTTTTGTCGCTCCGCACGGAGAATCGAACTCGTACACCAAATTCGTCCTCGAATTTGGTAAGAGTTCTGATTCCCAAAAATCCCGACGGCTCGATGCCCGAGGGATTTTTCGCGGGTCACCAAAAAAGAACGCAGAATAGGATACAATTATTTGTGCCAATTCTGCGTTTTTTATTGCCTTTTAGGGGTATTTTTGCCATTTCGAGGCATAAAAAGCATATTCTTGATAGAAGAAGCCCATCTTCCGAGAGGTTTTACACTTTCGGTGGATGGGCTTTTTTGCTTGCGTTAAAATTATGGGTAATCGTTAAAACATAACTGGCAAAGAATAAAATAGTGTTGAAATTATTGAAAGAATATGATATAATTGTTATATAAACTGGCAGTATGAATTTAGTAGACAAAGGAAGGGAGAAATACCATGACAAAAATCAACGGAAGAT
>JAZNWS010000063.1:0-2580 GCA_045593485.1 Eubacteriales bacterium
AAATTTGTTTGGCATCTTTATTATATCACAGTTTGTGCGTTTTGTAAACATCCTTTGTGAATTTCTATAAAATTATCTTATGAAAAAACGAAAACAATAACGTCATTTTTCTTGACAAGCACTGCATTTGCGAACACAAAAAACGGCATACCTCTTTCGAGATATACCGTATTCTTGATAAACTGTCTTATAGTGTATCTGGCTAATGCCTTCCGTCTTTTGTTATTCAAACTGACTGTTCCAGAGATCCGCATAGAAGCCGCCTTTGTCGAGAAGCTCCGCATGATTTCCCTTTTCGATTATTTTTCCGTTATCCATAACAAGGATTATATCCGCTTCCTTGATGGTGGAAAGTCGGTGCGCGACGATAAACGACGTTCTGCCCTTCATCATAAGCGCAAAGGAATTCTGTATTTTTATCTCCGTGCGTGTATCTATTGAGGAGGTTGCCTCGTCAAGAATAAGCATAGGAGGCAGGCACAAAAGTACTCTTGTAATACATAAAAGCTGCTTTTGTCCTTGCGAGAGCGAGCCGCCGTCCTCGCCTATTACCGTGTCGTAGCCCTGCGGCAGACGGCGTATAAAGCTATGCGCGTGGGTGAGCTTTGCTGCCTCGATTACCTCCTCGTCGGTGGCGTCGGGCTTGCCCATTATGATGTTGTCGCGAATAGTTCCGCTCTTGAGCCAGGTCTCCTGAAGCACCATGCCGTATGAGCCTCGGAGTGAAGCTCGTGTAAGATCTCTTATATCGTGACCGCTGACCGAAATTTTTCCGCTGTCAATATCATAAAATCTCATAAGCAGATTTATCACGGTAGTCTTTCCGCAGCCCGTAGGGCCGACTATTGCCACTCTCTGACCGTTCTCTATTGACAGGTTAAAGTCACGGATAAGCTCGCGGTCGGGGGTGTAGGAAAAGCTTACGTCCTCTATGCTTACATTGCCGTTTACCTCGTCCGCCTCAAGCACATGCGCGTCGAGCGCATCGGGTGTCTGCGAGGGCTGGTCAATAAGCTCAAACAGACGCGAGGCGCACGCAAGCGAGTTCTGAAGCTCGGTCACAACGCCCGAAATTTCATTAAATGGCTTTGTGTATTGGTTGGCGTAATTGAGAAGCGAGAAAAGTCCACCGACGGTAAGACCGCCCTCGACGTTTCCCTGCCTGATACATATCATAGCGCCGACAAACGCGACTGCCGCGTAAACGAGGTTATTTACAAAGCGAGTCGAGGGGTTTGTGAGCGAGGAATAAAACAGCGCTTTGAGTGAGGTTTTCTGAAGTCTGCCGTTTATCTCGTCAAAGGTTTCGAGAGCCTCGTCCTCGTGTGAGAACGCCGCGACTACCTTGTGCTCACCTATCATTTCGTCGATAAATGCCGTCTGCTCGGCTCTCGTTTCGGACTGCGCTTTAAAGAGCGAGAAGGTATTTTTTGCGATAAAAGCCGCAACAAAAAGCGAAAGAGGTGTTATAAGCACGACCACCGCAGTTATCGGCAGGCTTATGGAGATCATAAAGCCGATAGTACCGATAATAGTCAGAACTCCCGTAAAGAACTGCGAAAATCCCATAAGAAGTCCGTCGCCGAATTGGTCAACGTCCGTTATAACTCGGCTGACTGTGTCGCCCACTGGCTTTGTGTCAAGATACGAAAGCGGAAGCTCCTGTATCTTTACAAACGCGTCGCGTCGCAGCTTTTGCACGATACCAAACGTGATGCGATTATTTATAACGTTTATTATCCATTGGCAAAGCGCGGTTGCTCCACAGACTATGCCTATAATGATCAAAAGCTTGAAAATGCCTTCAAAATCAACGTTTTCCTTGCCAATTGCCAAGTCTATTGCCTGACCTGCAAGGATCGGGATATAAAGCGTACCCACGACTATAAGCGCCGCAAGAATTAGTGATATAGCAAAAAGGACTCTATACCCTTTCATATATCTAAGCACCTTTGAGAAGGTGGTCTTTCGGGAAGTATTAGCCATTTGACTCACCTCCCTTGAACTGCGACTCGTAAATTTCTCTATATACTGTGCAGCTCTCAAGCAGCTCACCGTGATTGCCCTGACCGACTACAACGCCGTCGTCAAGCACAAGTATGAGATCTGCATGGGAAATAGATGATGTTCTTTGAGAAATTATGAAAACGCAGGGGTCATAATCAAGGTTCATTATTTCGTGGCGAAGTCTCGCCTCGGTAGCAAAGTCAAGCGCGGATGCCGAGTCGTCAAGTATAAGCACGGGGGATCTTGAAACTATCGCGCGAGCGATACAAAGTCTTTGTCTTTGTCCGCCCGAGAAGTTTCTTCCCTTTTGCTCTACCTTGGCGTCAAGCCCGCCGTTTTTCTCGCGGACGAAATCAGCCGCCTGAGCTATCTCAAGAGCTCTCCAGAGCTCCTCGTCGGTGGCATTTTCCTTGCCCCAGCAGAGATTTGAACGCACGGTTCCCTTGAAAAGCACCGCCTTTTGAGGAACTATTCCAATTTGCGAGCGCAGAAATTCAAGATCATATTCTTCAACTCCGCGGCCCATAAATTTAACCTGACCCTCGGTAGCGTCGTAAAATCTTGGGATCATAT
>JAZNWS010000064.1:0-17640 GCA_045593485.1 Eubacteriales bacterium
TACGCTCTCGTATATTTTCTCCGCTATCGCGGATTTGATCTTAAGCATTTTTTCTACTGCCTTTCTGTAAAATTCACAACTTTATGATTATATCACATATACCTTCAGAATTCAATACACTTTGGATAATTTTTCAAAAAATTAATCCGTTATATGTAATTATATATTACGCTCGCGCGAGGAGATCCTTCATTCTGCTTCCAATATCGTAAGCCGCCTCTGTGTCGGTTGCTACTACGATTATTGTGTCATCTCCCGATACACATCCAAGCAGACGAGGCTCTGAAAAACCGTCTATTGCTACCGCAACAGCGCTGGACATTCCGGGAATAGTCTTTATGACGATGATGTTCTGCGCAAAATTCACCGACTGCACCGAGTCTACAAGCGCATTTGCAAAGGGCGCTGCGCTGGGCTTTGGCTGTGTGTGTGCCGCCGTGTATTTATACGTTCCTCGCTTTGTGGTCACCTTTACTATATTGAGCTCTCTTATATCTCTTGATACCGTTGCCTGAGTGACGTCAAATCCCTCGGCTCTGAGATAGTCTATAAGCTCGTCCTGAGTTTCTATTTCATGCTTTGAGATAAGCTCGTAAATTTTTATATGTCTGTTCTTTTTCACGATATAACCTCTTATTTTTCATTCATTTTCTGACGGAGCTTCATATAAAATCCACTCTTGTTAAGTCTGATAAAGCGAGTTGTCAGCGGTGAGCGTGTTATTCTCACTGACTCTCCTCTGAAAAGCTCAAAATTCGCGCGTCCGTCAACCGTAAGATAAAGCATCTTTTCTCTCTGACATACGTTCTTTATTGACAGCACCGCGCTGTCAGGGAAGATCAGCGGGCGAGCTGAGAGCGAATGGGGACAAATAGGCGTCACGCACAGACAGAAAAGTCTGGGATCAACCACCGCTCCGCCTGCCGACATAGAATAAGCTGTCGAGCCCGTAGGTGTGGCAATTATCATACCGTCGGAACGGTAGGATGAAATGAGCACTCCGCCCTCGTAAAGCTCAAGGTCAACCACTCTTGATATTGAGCCGTTTGAAAGCACGGCATCATTAAGCGCATAGTTGCTTGAACGCACACGTCCGTCGCCCGTGACTATATCCACCGAGATCATAGACCTTTCCTCTATCTCGTAATCACCGTTAACAACTCTCTCGAGCTTGTCTATTTCAGAGGTTTCAAGCTCTGCCATATATCCGAGTCTGCCGAGATTTATTCCTATTACGGGTATCTCAAGCTGCGCTACTCGGCGCGCGGACTCAAGCAGAGTTCCGTCGCCTCCAAGCACTATGACCACCTCACACGAGCGGTACACCTTGTCGTTGGATACGTAGGTTATCTTGACCTCTGAGTCCAGCTTTTCTATTTTGTCCTTATTATAATAGGACGTTATAACCTCACAGCCAAGGCTTGTAAGCTTTCTCGCTACCTCAATGGCCTTCCACGCCTTTTCATATATATTGAAATTGGTTATCAGCGCCGCTTTTTGTATTTTCTTAGGCATAATATCCTCATTCCCGGCAAAGCCGATTTATTCTTGTTATGTTTTTTTCTGATATCCCGCAAGCCTTGTTTGTCTTTACAAAGTACGCAAGATATTCAATATTTCCGTCACCGCCCGTGATGGGGGATTTTATCGTATCTATAAGCTCAAGTCCAAGCTGACTCGCGCATTCGGCGACGCGAATCAAGGAGTATTCCCTGTCGGATGCCTTTTTTACTATTCCGTTTTTGCCTATCGCCTGTCTGCCCGCCTCAAATTGCGGCTTGATCAGACTTATAAGCACTCCGCCGTCGCAGATAAGCTGTGACAGAGCGGGAATAATGAGCGTCTGCGATATAAATGACACGTCCATTACCGCAAGATCGAACAGACCAAACTCGGATACGTTCAGATTTCGCGCGTTGTATCCCTCAACGGATTTTACACGCGGGTCATCAAGCAAGCTTTTATGAAGCTGACCTCTGCCCGAGTCCACCGCAACAACGCTCTGCGCTCCGCTCATAAGAAGACATTGTGTAAATCCGCCCGTGGATGCGCCAACGTCAATACATCTCTTACCCGAGACGTCAACAGAAAACTGATCTAATGCCGCCTCAAGCTTAAGTCCGCCTCTTCCGACAAAATCATTGTCCTTTTGAATCTCAACGCTATGCTCTGCGCAATCGTCGATGTCCTCCGAGGATTTCAGAACTGTCCTGCCGTCGATTTTCACAAGCCCCGCATCAATCAAGCGCGATGCCTTATTTCTGCTCTCGCAAAAGCCTTTTTGCGAAAGATATAAATCAATTCTCATTACGTCAGGCTAAACCAACCGGTAAAGTACAATCCTATCGGTATTAAGAGTCCCAGAAGCGCGCCCATAAGCACCTGGAAGGGCGTGTGTCCTACAAACTCCTTAAACGCTTCCTCGGGATTGTCGCTTTCGAGGTCCTTGAGTATCTTATTAAGCACAACCGCGTGCTTGCCTACCTCTTGTCTTACACCCAACGCATCACGGATAACTATCATGGACAATAGCCCCGCCATACCAAACTGGAAGGAATTGAAGCCATAGTATATTGCCGTGGCGCTTACCATAGAGCAGACTGCCGCCGAGTGAGACGAGGGCATACCGCCGGTTCCAAACAAGAACTCAGTAATTGTAAATTTCTTTTTCTTGAAAATTCCCGTACAGCCCTTAAGTATTTGCGCAACTATCCAGCTGACTGCCGCGGAAATTATCACGAAATTTGTAAAAAAGTCTCTTATTGCGTCTAACATCTTATTTTCCCTCTGCTGTTATTTTATTTGTCTCTTGCGCACAAGTATTTTGCAATTTCAATGAGCCTGTCGCTATTTTCGTACTTCTCCACAAGCTCTATCGCGGATAAGGTGCATTGCTCCGCATATGCGAGCGCCTGCTCTACCGTGAAGAAGCTCATAAACGTGGTCTTATTCTGCTCCTTGTCCGATCCAATAGGCTTGCCGAGAGCCTCGGCGCTTGAGGTCACATCAAGTACGTCGTCTATTATCTGGAATGCGAGGCCTATCTGAGCGGCAAATTCCGTCATATCCCCCATTCTTGTATCCTCAGGGGTAATTCCCGCCGCAAGACATCCAAGCTGAACCGCCGCGCATATCAAAGCTCCCGTCTTACCGAGGTGAAGCTCTGTAAGCTGCTCGATCGTGAGAGGATTTCGCTCTCCGTACATATCTATTGCCTGACCGCGTACCATTCCTCGGCTTCCCGCAGCCGCAGACAAAACAGATACCGCTGCAGCCGCGCAGTCCCCTGAAACGTGTGGATTCATCGCGCATTCAAGAAACGCGTCTGTCAGAAGTCCATCGCCAGCCAGAATCGCCATAGCATCACCGTATACCTTGTGAGTGGTGGGTTTACCGCGGCGAAGATCGTCGTTATCCATACAAGGAAGATCGTCGTGTATCAGCGAGTAGTTATGTATCATCTCTACCGCCGAAGCAAAGGGCAACGCCGCCTCGATATCTCCGCCGAACATTCTACAGGCTTCAATACATATACACGGGCGGATTCGCTTGCCGCCGCGGAGCAGACTGTATCGCATCGACTGCTCAAGTCCTCCGATGATCTCGCTCTCGTCGGAATATTTTGAGTCAAGAACCGACTCGATAAGAGCCGCGTTCTCCTCGATTATATTTTTAGCATAGGTGTGATTCATAACTTCTCCAATCAAGCGAGGTCATCCTCGGAAATAGGTGTTTCAACTATCTCTCCGTCACTGTTTCTCTGAAGTATTTTTATTTTGCGCTCTGCAGCCTCAAGCTCAAGCGTGCATTTGCTCGCAAGCTTGACGCCCTCCTCGTAAAGCTTTATAGATCTTTCAAGTGTGAGGCTTTCGTCATCGAACTCCGCCACTATCTCTTCAAGGCGGGAAAGATTTTCTTCAAAGGTCTTCTTCTTTTCTGCCATGTTCTATTCTCCTTTTTGTGTTTTTTCAACTTTTGCGGACACCTTGCCGTCCGCAAAGGCTACCGTGATACTATCTCCTGCCGAAAGCTTCTCTGCCCTTGTAATAACCCCTCCGTCCTTTTGCACGACCGCATATCCGCGTGACATCAGGGCAAGCGGATTTGACGCGTCAAGACGGGCAAGGAGTACGCTCAATTTATTTTTGGATTTCGTAAACGTCACCTGACTCAAGCCCTCAAGTCTTTCGCTGAGACGTGCGACGTGCATCATTTTCTGACTTAACACGTGCTCGGGAGACTTTACCTCGATCTTCTTTTCAAGAAGCGATGTCTGGGTTTTGAGCAGAGACAGTCTTCTTGATATTTTTACGTCGCAAAGTCCGCGAAGCTGTCTTACCCTCTGCAAGACTCCAAGCATATCGGGAAAGGCTATTTCCGCAGCCGCGCTTGGCGTCGGCGCGCGCAGGTCGGCTACAAAGTCACAAATGGTGAAATCCGTCTCGTGACCTACCGCAGAGATGACGGGAATTTGCGAGTCATATATAATTCTTGCCAGATTTTCGTCGTTAAACGCCCACAAGTCCTCAATTGAACCGCCGCCACGACCTATTATTATAACGTCAACGGGACTTCTGTCGTTAAAATATTTTATACCGCCGCAAAGACTTCTCGCGGCAGTATCTCCCTGCACCTGCGCAGGATAGATGACTATCTCCGCGCTCGGACACCGTCTGCCCGAGACGTTGAGTATATCGTGTATCGCCGCGCCCGAGGCGGACGTGATAACACCCACCCTTTTGGGCATCTGGGGGATTGGCTTTTTATGGGCTTGGTCGAAAAGTCCCTCCGCCCCAAGTCTCACCTTAAGCTGCTCAAACGCTCGCGCGAGCGCGCCAATACCGTCAGGCTGCATATCGTCGGCATATATCTGATATTCACCTCGCGGCGCATAGCTTGAAATTTTGCCGTGAAGCAATACCTTCATACCGTCCTCGGGAACAAATCTCAGCTTCTGAGCGCTGCCACGGAACATCACGCATTTGATTATGCTTCCCTCGTCCTTAAGAGAAAAATACAGATGTCCCGTTGCGTAATGGCTTTTGAAATTTGATATTTCACCCATTACCCAAACGTTATTTATTACATCGGAGGACTCAAGGAGCATTTTTATATATTCATTTATCTGGGATACGCTGAACGCGCTGCGTCCGTTCATATGAGCCTCCTTTCGTATTTATCCTATATGCTGTTTTCTGCACAAAAGCGAGATTCCCGCGGCGTTATCCGATGAAAATTCGGGCTGTGCAAAATAAGTATTTTCATTTTTTGAGAGCATTTTCTTGATTCTGGAGTTGCTCATGACTCCGCCCGCGTAAAGCACGGGTATATTGGGATATTGCAGTCTCAAATTGTCGGTCATTTTAAGGAGTGTCCTGCCTACAAAGTCAAACACAAACTCGCAGACCTCGCCCTTGTTCTGATCTTGCGAGTAAATCGCCGCGGATTGATTTTCAAGCCCCGAAAGGTTGCAGTAGAGTCCGTCAACGCAAATTTTTATCTGCTTTTTATATGACGTGCCCTCGCCGCAAAGAGTCTCCATTTCTCTGCCGCATGGAAAGTTCATTCCCATCATAACGCCAGCGCGGTCGATTGCCTGACCTGCGTTTATGTCCTTTGTGCCGCCTATCTGCTCTATGGACATTTTTTCATCGTTCAACGTCACAAGCAAAAGCTCGGTAGTGCCGCCCGATACGTGAAAAGCCGCAAATCTGCCGCCGCAAGCCCTCGCCTGCGCGACAATCTTCTCCTCCGCGCCCGACGAATAAAGCGCCGCCGCAATATGCCCCGCCTGATGCGAGAACTTATATATAGGACAGCCTATGGGCGCAGAAAAGGAATACGCCGCCGCCTGACCTGCTAAAAAGCAAGGCATGTACGAGCCCTCACAGTCACGCGGATATGCCGAATATCCAACAGCGCATATCTCACTCTGCGGATAACTGTTTTTTATAACGTCGGATAGCTTGTCCATAAGCTCGGGGAGATTTTTTGTATGCAGAAAAAGCGCATCGCTCTGTCGCAGTCCCCTCTCACCGCTCTCGACGGCGAGCAATTTTTTTATGTTTGCAACAACCTCTCCCTCATACGTGCAAAGCGCAAGCGAGGTCGTATAGTTGCTCGTGTCTATACCGACAAAAAGCTTATTTTCCATTTTATTCCGCGTCGGACTCGGCAAGCATAACGACTGCGCCCTTGCCCTTTGCCTCAACGTCCTTTACAATGCTTGCAAGCACTCCGTTGACAAACGCGCGGGACTTGTCCTCGCCGTATTTCTTGGCAATATCAACCGCCTCGCTGACAGATACGTTTGCGGGAATATCCGCGTAAAGTATCTCGTAAACGGAAAGACGGATAACCGTTCTTGATACCTTGGAAAGTCTGTCGGCTCTCCAGCCCTTTGCGTACTTACTGATTATCGCGTCAAGCTCAGCGCTTTTTTCACATATGCCAAAAAATACGCTCTTTATATACTCGTCCTCGGGAATGTTTCTATCCTCAAGCGCTGAGTTATATATAGCCTCAGGCGTCTCCTCGGACTTGAATTCAGTCTCAAATAAAAGCGCAAACAGTGTTCTTCTCGCTTCTTTTCTTGAAATCTCGGGCATTTTTATGTCTCCTTATTTGATAAATTGAAAATTATTGCCTATCGGCAATACCTACCTATTTTAATTATATATCATTTACCTCGCATTGTCAAGAAAGATTGCATATTTTTATGAATTTTTATACATTTATTTTATCAGAAAATATAAAATGCGTATTGAAAAAATTCCCTTAGTGTGTTAAAATAAAATGAGGGTGTGTTTGCCCTACTAAACTGAAAGGTTATATCTATGCTTAAAAGAATAATAAATCTCGGAGCAGTTTACTATACCGTAATAAGCGCAGTTTTTTTGATATTCGCGCAGTTATTTGGGAATGAAAATACAGGTCTTGACCCCGCAAAATTTTTATTTTTGCTTCTGTTCGCCTTTATTATGTCCACAGGCACGGCAATAAAGGAAAGCGGCTTAATGAATAAGATCGCCGCGACAGTATGCCACGCGATATGCTACGTGGGCGGATTTTTCTTCTGTGTCATTCTTCCCTACCACAAGGGCTTTACCTTCGCAGTTATTTCAACGGCAGCTTTTGCTGCATTATACGGGATAGCTTGTCTTATAAAATCCCTTATTAACCGCAAGAGTGAGAAAAAAATAAACACTAAAACGCAAAGCACGAAAAATACCGCAAGCACAAAGAAATCCAAAAAACAGCCCGAGACGCAGACAGAATACAAAAGTCTTTTTTCGGGCGACAAATAAGGTTGAAACAGAATGAAAAAAACAACTAAGGTAATTATTATTTCTCTGCTTGCCGCGCTGTGTCTGGCAATAATCACTGCTGTGTGTCTTGCCACCCTCGCGAAAAAGGACAAGGATTTTAATATTTCCGAGAGCGAGGCAACCCTGAAATCCACCCCCGATTACGGTCAGAATTATCTCAATAATCTGATATTCCTTGGCGACTTTACAAGTCAGAATATGATCAGCAGCGGAGTTTTGGAGAACGGAGCTGATTCAAATCAGGTATGGACGGGCAAGGATGGAACTTTGAGCCTCGACCACAACGTAGACAAAGCAACAATAATTCTCCCGGAAACAGATGAGGAGATGCTCCTCACACAAGCGCTTAAAACAAAAAAGCCAAGGTATCTTGTGATAACCCTGGGGCTTGAGAACGGTGTTCCATATTGCGAGAAAGAAGACTTTTGTGAATACTACAAAAAGCTTATCGATGCAGTAAGGGAAAGCTCGCCGAACACTAAAATAATAATTCAGTCAATACTTCCCGTGTCGTCGAAATACCAACGCAAAAACAGCGAGATAACAAACGAGAAAATAGACACCTGCAACAAGTGGCTATGCGAGCTTGCGCAAAAGATGAACATAAGGTTTCTTAACACCGCAGAGTGCCTCAAGGATTCGTCGGGCAAGCTCCCAAGAAAATATGCGAGTAATGATGGCGGCTCGCCGAACACCGAGGGCTACAAAATAATGCTTGAATACATAAGAACTCACGGGTACAAAGAATATCCCTTATCCTCCAAGCCCACGGAGGCTCCCACTGAGGCCCCCACTGAGCTTAATTCTTAACTTAATAAAAAAATCAGAGGATGCCGAAGCATCCTCCGATTTTTGTTTATTTCTTAAACTAATCAGAAATTAGTCCTTTTTCTTAAGGCTTACTGCGCCTGCGAGAGCAACAGTTGCGATAACTGCAAATGCGCCAAGTCCGATAACGGAGCCGCATCCCTTCTTTTCCTCACCGCCTGCATTGTCACCGCCCTCATTGGGAGTGTTGTCTACAGGAGGCTGGGTTGCGATAGTTCTGGTTGCGCCGCAAACGTTACAATCTGCATCCTTATCGTTGTCATATGTATGAGCTGTCACAGGAGTTTCTGTCTGCTCAACAGTTACAGTACCACATACTGTGCACTTCTTACCTGCTGTAAGACCTGTCTCTGTACATGTAGCATCTACTGCGGGAATATCTTCCTCAGTATGATCAAGAGCAGGAATGATGATCTGAACCTCTGTTACTGCCTTACAAACAGAACAATGCTTACCTGCTGTTCTACCTGCGTCAGTACATGTGGGCTCAACTGCGGGCAATTCTTCCTCGGTATGTCCGAGAGCGGGAATGGTTTCGGAGTTAACGGTAGCTCCGCAGTCATTACAGATTTCGCTCTTCAAACCGGGAGTTGTACAAGTTGCATTTGTTGCGGTAGTCCACTCTGTGCTAGCATGAGGACAACCGTGTCCGCAAACTGTACATATGTCGCCATCAATAGTGTGAGGCTCAGGATTCTTTGTATAATCACAGCCTTCTCTCTTACAAGCGATCCAGTGTGCGTCGTCGTCAGAAGCATAGATCTCAACATGTCCGAGAGCGTCGATACCCATGGAGCTGTTAAGTCCGCAGCGGGTACATACCTGACCTGCTTCTCTACCAACCTCTGTACAAGTAGGAGCTACGTATTCAGAGGGAACATAGCTATGTCCGAGAGCGGGCAATCTCTTCTTGGGAACGAGGTACTGGTTACAAATAGAACACTGCTGTGTTTCTCTCCAACCTGTATCGGTACACTGAGCGGGAACCTCGGGAGTAACAATTATCTCACCTTCGTGAGCGCAGGGCTCGTATTCCTCAGCATAGTTTGCAGCATAATTCAATGCAGCCTCTTCTGTCTGGAAGAAAGCAATATAGCAAAGGTCAAAGAAGTTGGTATCCTCATCGCTGAGCATATATTCGGTGTACTGTACGTCAACTCTGAAGAGGTTGATTCTTCCCTCCCAGTCGGAACCGAAGAGCGAGAAGTCAATAAGGAAGAGCTGGTATGTGTTTCCGTAGTAGTCCTCGTACTCCTCATACTGGGGCTCAAGAGTAAGTCTGTAGTTCATTCCGGGGGAAGTATTCGCGCCTGCGCAATAATACACGCTATCAAGCGTATGACCGTACTTGCCTTCGCACGCATATTCCTGGTCGGGATACTGCACGCAGTTACAGAAGTTTCTGAAAAGTACT
The DNA here is from genome assembly GCA_045593485.1 of Eubacteriales bacterium. Taxonomy (GTDB): domain Bacteria; phylum Bacillota; class Clostridia; order Oscillospirales; family CAG-272; genus SVTX01. The sequence goes on from JAZNWS010000064.1 coordinate 9,571, forward strand.
GCTGCATAGGGGAAATCGGATGCTTCGTATGTATATTCGTTATCAGGGGACATGCTGAAATATGTTACCTTAGTATGGCTTTCAGGGTAAATTCTGAAGGAGCCGTCGTGAAGGTTAGGAACGTTAGTTCCGTCGCAAGTGTGCATGTAAGCGTCCTTTTCGAATTCCTTCTTCTCGTTCTTTGCATTGAAGAGAAGAGCGGGAGCATCGGGATCAAGTGTAGATGTGTCGATCATGGGACCCATGGGCTCTGCATTGTGAACCTGCTCAGCCTTATCAGTACCTGTGGGCTTCTCGCCGTTGAAGTCTGTGATAGTGACTGTGGTTGTGCAATCCGAGCCGGAATTGAACAGACCAAATCCTACGTATGCATATCCGTCAGCAAATCTCTGATGGAAGTAGTTGTTAACAACCTCTGTGGGAGCTACGAGAACGCCCTGATTGTAAAGAGTATAGGTGTCTGTTGAGGAATCGTAAAGAAGGTCCAATGTAAGTGTATATACATCGTTTTCATCGGGGTTGGTAGTGTGGATTATTCCTCCTGTTGCCTTGTCGGAAAGGAAGGACCATGTACAAGGCGCAGTGGGAGAACCGGGGTCAGACATTGTGCCTGTCCAGTCATAGAATGCCTGGTCAGAAATGAAGTTCTGAATAACGGTACATCTGTTAAGAGAAGCGTAGCCCTGACCGAATTCGCCGGTTACGTTACCCTGAGCGGGGTTGGGCTGGTCCCAGATATAGAAGCTGAACCATCTGTCGCTTCCGGGGTCTGCCTTGAATCCTGTTACCTTAATCGTTAAGGAAATGCCCTTCTTGAGGTTCTGCTTTTCCTTAGTGGTGATCTGTATACGGGGCTTTGTGTTAACACCCTCTGTTGTATACTCTCCGGATACCTTGAAGCCTTCATCGGTATATTCATATCCGGGAATATCCATATCGGAGGTCGTGGGATCGCTATAATCGTAGAGATATTCGCCTCCCTCATCCTTATATGATCCGGGATCAGTATAAACTGCCCAATCACCTGCTTCCTTGTCATCAGCTGCCGCCGCAGGAATAACAGCGATAGTAGCAAGGATAGAGAGAATCATTACAGCCGCAAGAGCTGTAGCAATAATCTTTTTCATTTTCTTTTTCTCCTTTTAGAAAATATTTTGTGCGGAGTGTCCAAAACCCCGCCTCTTAATGTAATTATAGCATATCACGAAAAGATTGTAAATTAACAAAAAGACCAAAATTAACAAGTATAAATTGTGGATATTTACCTTTGCGCGCCTATAATTAAGCGCGGTTTTCCACAATACCGTCAATTTTGGTCTTTGTCTTGGATTTTTCTACTCTTTGTTCTTTCCCTGCCAAAGATTCTCCGCATATATTTTTTTGTCTATACTATTTATCACAACCGTCTTTTTCCTGCTCCAATCGGGCGCCAGAAGCTCGGACTGCATTCCGTCACCCGTAAGCCTTCCAACAACGGTGCTCTCAGGCAGATAAGTCAGCGCCTTTGCCACGACGTCAACGTATTCCTCCATACTCATAGGCTGATATTCTCCCGAAAGATACATATCGGCAAGGCGTGTATTTCTGAGCACGTGAAGCAGATGGAATTTTATCTGGTCGGGGTTCAGCGCGGAGACCGCCTTTACCGACTCAAGCATATCCTCCCCGCTCTCCTCAGGCAGACCAAAAATGAGATGAACGCAGATATTTATTTTGTCCGACGCGGCGCGGAGCTTATTGTAGCCGCCAAGAAAATCCTCATAGGTATGCCCTCTGTTTATGAGCATAGCCGTTTTGTCGTGTATGGTCTGAAGCCCCAGCTCGACTGTCAGAACAGTTCTCTCTGCAAGCTCGCAAAGATATTCCACAACGTCATCCTCAAGGCAGTCCGCGCGGGTGGCGATATTCAGCCCAACAACGCCGTTAATTCTCATAACGGGCTCAATCTTTTCCTTTATTTTTTCAAGCGGCGCGTATGTATTTGTATGCGCCTGAAAATAAGGTATATACTTGTCTGTTTTCCACTTTGACGAAAGCTGATTTTTGGTTGTCTCGAACTGCTCCGCAACGGGAATGTCAGACGTCTGCGCGAAATCTCCGCTCCCCCTCTGCGAGCAGTATATACATCCGCCGACCGAGCATTTTCCGTCAATATTCGGGCAAGTAAAGCCCGCGTCTATCGGTATTTTCATACACTTACCGCCAAAGGTACGCTTGAGCCAATAATCATACGTATAATAACGCTTATTGGTGTCGCTGTTTTTATACGGGTTGGTGGATGATTGATTAGGTTTGTTTTTCATAAATCTCCTTTATTACATAACATACTGCACATGGTCAATAAATCAGAAAGGCTCCCTTGTGTAAAGGGAGCTCTCGCGCAAGCGAGTAAGGGATTGTCTTATCAATTTTTGTCGCTTTACAACCCTTCCGCCGCCTATAGCGTCACCTCCCCTTACACAGGGGAGGCTTTTTGCTTGATTTTCGTCTTAAACGTCAAGTAGTTTTTCAACCGCAGCGAGCTTGACGCAGAGGGTGAGCACGTCCATAGCGGTGCCAAGGCTCTCCATGGTCGTGTATGTGGGAGCAATACGGATATTGCTGTCCTTTTCGTCCTTGCCATAGGGATAAGTCGCGCCAAAAGTCGTCAGTGTGACGCCTGCCGCACGGCAAAGCTCAAAGGTTCTCTTTGCACAGCCGCACGGTGTAAAAAGGCTTACGAAATATCCTCCGCACGGGTTGCTCCATCGGCCTATACCAACGGACGCCAGCTCGCTTTCAAGTCGCTCACGAACAAGCGTAAACTTGGGAGCCACAATTGCGGCGTGCTTTTTCATATGAGCGCGCACTCCGTCGGCGTTGCCGAAAAACTTGACGTGGCGAAGCTGATTTATCTTGTCAAAGCCTATGGTTTGCACCGTCATAACGGATTTTATCTGCTTCATATTATTCTCATTTGCGGCAATGAGAGCCACTCCCGCGCCGGAATAAGTTATTTTTGACGTGGACGCGAAATAGAAAACTCTGTCCTCGGTGCCAAATTCTCTGCATGCCTCAAAAATGTCAAGCAGTACGTCCCCCTTATCGCAAAAATCATGAACCGCATAAGCGTTATCCCACATAATTCTGAAATCGGGCGCAGCAGTCTTCATAGCCGCGAGACGCCTTACAGTTTCGTCGGAATATGTGATTCCATCGGGGTTGGAGTATTTGGGGCAACACCATATTCCCTTTACCGCAGGGTCTGTCGCAAGTGCCTCGACTGCGTCCATATCGGGTCCTGTGGGTGTCATATCCACATTTATCATTTCAATGCCGAGTGATTCGCAGATTCTGAAATGTCTGTCATATCCGGGCACAGGGCAGATAAATTTCACCTTTTCCTCGCGACACCAAGGCTTTTGGCTACCAAATACGCCGTAAAGCATTGCGCGCGCAACCGAGTCGTACATAAGGTTAAGGGACGAGCTTCCGCCCACGAATATATAATTCTGAGGTATGCCTAAAAGGTCGGAAAACAGCTTCTTAGCTTCAGGAATTCCGTCAAAAAGTCCGTAGTTTCTGCAGTCAAATCCCGCCGCGGTCGTGTATCCCTCTGCGTCTGACACGCAGGTAAGCATTCCGTTTGACAGATCAAGCTGCTCGGAGTTTGGCTTGCCTCGGGACAAGTCAAGCGAGAGCTTCTGCTCGCATATTTTTGCATATTCAGCTTCAAGTCTCACCTTCTCGCAGGCAAGCTGTTCTTTGGTCATTTCTATGTAATTCATTGGCGCTCTCCAAATAATGAAAATATACTTTTTGTATTATAGCACAATGAGATAAAAAAAGCAAGAGCAAATTTGAAATTTTGCAAAATTTCTGAATTTACCCTTGCCCTTCCCAAAATCTTCTCGCAATTTCTGCAAGAGAGGAGGAATTTCCTGCATATTTTATATTTTTCCACTCGCGCGGAAACATCTCTCTGTACTTGGATTCGGAATATCGGTCGTCAATGAGAACGGCAATTCCCTTATCACTATCGCGACGGATAACCCTTCCCACCGCCTGAAGCACGCTGTTCATACCTGGGAAGGTGTAAGCGTAATCATATCCCTGAGAGCATTTTTCCTCGTAGTAATCCCGCATTATATTGCGCTCGTTTGAGAGCCCGGGCAAGCCGACTCCGACTACTATAACGCCGATAAGTCTGTCTCCAGGTAGATCTATTCCCTCCGAGAACTGTCCTCCCATAACGCAAAATCCTATGCGGAGCTTATTGTCGTCACGGAAAAACTCCAAAAACTCCTCGCGGTCGGAAAATGACATTCCTTTTTTCTGTAATATAGTCTTGACCTTAGGATATTTTGCGGAAAATTTTTCAGCAACCTTTTCCATATAGCTATACGACGGCAGAAAGACTATATAGTTGCCCGCCTTGGCGGATGCGGTCGCAGCCACGCAGGATGCGATTTTCGCGTAGGACCTTTCCCTGTCCTCGTACCTTGTGCTGATAGTGTCCACAGCAGCCACGCAGAGATTTTCGGGCGGGAACGGTGACGGGAAGCTGACCGATACTCCCTTCTTACCGCCGCCGAGAATGTCGGCAAAATACTCGGTTGGAGTAAGCGTTGCCGAGAAAAGCACGGACGCGCAAGCGCGGTTGAGAGCAGAGTCCAAAAGGCTTGACGGATCGAGGCAATATAGCAATACCTCTACGTCGTGATTATATGTGTTTATAAACACAAGGTAGTTGTCGCCAAAGCACTCCTCTGAAACCTTATACTCGCGGATTTTTGAGTGCAATTCTTCTATTTTATTGTATGCGGGGCTATCGGAATTGTATTTAAGCCACCTCTCGCACGCCTTCTGGCAGGACGTGAGCTTTTCGGACAAGCGCTCGGGAATCTGTTTGCCTATATAGTATCCTGTCTTATTTTGATTGTGATCGTAGCGTATATTGTCCTCGCAAAGCTGCTCAAGCTTTTCAAGCTCGCAGATAACTCCGTCTATCTCGGACAACAGTGTTGAATTCTCGCTCAAGCACTCGCAGACCGCCTCCAGCTCACCACTCGACAGCTTTGCGGAAAACAGTTCTCTCGCTCTGTCGGGGAGGTTATGCGCCTCGTCGATAAGGAAAATATATTTCTCACCACGGCTGTCGTCGGCAAAATATCTTTTGAGATAAACGGTAGGAGAAAAGATATAGTTGTAGTCGCAGATTATGACGTCGCAAAGCTCGGACAAATCAAGTGACAGCTCGTGAGGACAAATTCGATGCTTTTTCGCCACGCGCAGAATATCCGCGCGGTCAAACTCAAAGCCGTTCTCTATAAGCTCAAAAATCGCGCCCTCGGCTCTGTCGTAATATCCCTTTGCATAAGGACAAATATCGCTTCTGCAATACGACGACACCCTGCCGCTGCCCACCTTTGCCTGCTCGCAGATACAGCTCTGCTCCTTTGACGAAAGCACGCAGGTGTATATATTCGCACCGTGCGAGCGCATATTTTTCGCCGCCGCAAGCGCCTCTCGGCGTATGCTTGCCTTTGAGGTCAGATAAAATATCTTGTCGGCTGTCCTATCGCCCAAGCATTTGACGGAGGGATAGAGTGTGGAGATCGTCTTTCCTATTCCCGTGGGGGCCTGACAAAACAGTCTGTTGCCGTGCTTTATGTCTCGGTAGCACTCCTTTATCATCTCCGCCTGACTGTCGCGAAGCTCTCTGTACGGGAATACCGCGTCAGACAGCGAGGGCACTCTATCCCTTTTTGAATAGGACAAAAATTTTCCTCTTTGATGTATTTTTGAGAGCGTTCGGGTGTAGAAATCGCGAAGCTCGTTTATGCTCGCGTATGAATACGACGGCTCTACCTCACCCGTTTCGGTGTTATATGACGCCATACAAAGCTCGACGCTCTCCACTTCCTTTTGTCTGCACAAAAAATACGCCATAGTATAAAGTCTTGCGCGGTAAAAGTCCTCGCTGACAAGCGGCGCGCCGTATTTATTGACTATGCGAATCTCAATAACGGTATAGCCGTCGGGCTTTTTTATAACTCCGTCACATTCCCCGCTTACATAATAGTATACGTCGTCAAGTCGCAGTGTGTTCGACAGCGACACGTTCATATAATATTCTCCGCCCATAGCCGACGCGAGTCGGGGGGAGACTGCGCGCTTGAGCTTGGCCGCGGAGGTGTATTCCCTTGCCGCATATCCATCAAGGTCACGTCTTCCAAATATGTCAAAGCAGAGCTGATCTGCGGATATTTCTATATGGTCGTACTCAAGACTGTATTTCACACCGACACCCTGCCTTTCATAGAATAATACAAGATTATTATAACAAATCCGAGAGGTTATGTCAACAAAATTACCAATATTTTAGGACTTACAATCCTCGTCAAAATGTATTATAATATTAGTGTGGATACAAGCCTATACTATAGGCTGGAAAGGATTTTTATGGAACTTATTTTAATAAGCGACGACAAGCTCAAAATAATGCTCTCCGAGGAGGATATGCAGAAATATCACATCTCGGGCGACGGGTTTGACTACTCCAAGCTCTCCACAAGAACAGTGCTCAAAAGCATATTAAGCGATGCCAAGACTCTTACCGGCTTTGATACCGAGGGAGAGCGATTTTTCGTTCAGCTCTTTACGTCTGCCCACGGCGGCTGCGAGCTTTTTATCACCAAGGGTGATCAGGACGATTATACGGCAGGCACGGAAATCGAGAAAAAACCTCCTTCAGCGAGACGTACATATCAAAGCCTGTATTCCTTTGATACTTTTTATAACCTTATATCGTCCTGCAGACGCTTGACACCGTTTATTGAGGATATTGACAGTATCGCATACTCGGATATTTCGGGAAGATATTTTCTATCGCTCAAGCACGCAAATCTATCCCCTTATACAAGGCTTGACAAATTTACGTTTTTGCTTGAATACGGAAAGCGCGAGAATAGTGAGAGCTTTGAAAAATACATTCAGGAATACGGTAATTGGATATGTAAGGACGCAGTTTTAATTCTCGGCTCACTCTAAAATTTGTTTTTCCTATTGAAATCACGGATATTTTTTGATATAATAATGTAAGATAATATCCTTTGGAGGTTTTGATATGACTTGGGACGAGTTGAGAGCTGCCTGTGAGAGATGTGAGAGATGCGAGCTGTGTAAGACCCGCACAAATTGCGTCTTCGGCGTGGGCAATACAAACGCAGATATTATGTTCGTGGGCGAAGCTCCCGGACAGCAGGAGGACCTTTCGGGTACTCCCTTCGTTGGCCGCGCGGGTCAGCTGCTTGACAAGTATCTTTACGCCATTGACATAAAGCGCGAGGACGTTTATATCGCGAACATTCTCAAATGCCGTCCGCCTCAGAACCGAGACCCCCGTCCCGACGAGGAGGAGGCTTGCATAGACTATCTGCGCGAGCAGGTAAAGCTTATAAATCCCAAGGTCATCGTCTGTCTCGGACGAATCTCGGCTATGAAGCTTATAAAGCCCGACTTCAAAATAACGCAGGAGCACGGTATGTGGTTTAAAAAGGGCAACTACCTTATGACCGCGGTTTATCACCCCGCCGCACTTCTCCGCGACCCTCGCAAAAAAGAGGATATGCTCCGCGATATGCAGAAGATAAAGGAAAAGATACAGGAAGTCTGATATCATTGCATTATATATTGAAGCAAAAAAGGAAACCTGCGATGCAGGTTTCCTTTTTAATCATTCAGATCGCTAATAATAGCCTTCCCCAGCGGGGAAGGTGGCAAGGCGTAGCCTTGACGGATGAGGAGAGCCCCATCTTTTATTTTTCAATCGTTAAGATCGCTGTAATACACTATCTCGTCAGGCAGGAAAAGTCCCAGCTTTTCCTTTGCGATACGGATTATGTAGTCCTTATCGGTAAGAGGAATGCCAAGCAGATATTCCGTTTCCTCAATGTTTTCCTCGGTTTCCTTTATCTGCTCGCTCAAGGCTCTCTTTTGATTCTGCAGCTCGGAGTATCTTATAAAGCTCGTCACAAATATAATTATCGCTGAAATAAGCAGTCCTATCAAAAGGAGCTTCAATACGGT
>JAZNWS010000065.1:0-8039 GCA_045593485.1 Eubacteriales bacterium
TGTGGGTACAAGGAGAACAGTTATGGCAAACAAGAATACTAAGAAGGCTCTTGAGCAGTTCAAGATGCAGGCAGCAAGCGAAGTTGGCGTAAACCTCAACAACGGCTACAACGGCGACCTCACAGCTCGTCAGGCAGGCTCTATCGGCGGTCAGATGGTTAAGAAGATGATCGAGAGCTACGAAAATTCCATTCAGGCAAAATAATCTGAATAAAATTTGATTCACGATACGTGCCGTCCTGCCAATAGGCGGGGCGGGGTATTTTTCTATATATTGAAAAGGGAAGGGCGACCTTGAATCAAGCAAAATTCCTTGACAAGCATAGCAATATATGGTACAATATAAAATGGTAAATAATTTTCATTTGTAAATACATCTGATAGTTTTGGGGAGATTTTTACGTATGCTTTCAGCACTCGGTATAATTTTGATAATAGGACTTGCCATTGGCGGAGAATATCTGTTTGAAGGAAAGAAGTTCACGTTCAAGCGGAATATTATTAGCTGGAGTTTCGGAAAAAAGCTTATAATTGACTTGATAGCCTCGATTATTTTGTTTTCGGCGGTAAATTATGACTTCTTTGCCGTTTTGAACGTGACATGGTACAAGCTTCTCATATTTGTTGGAATTGGACTGTGTGTGGTTCTGATTTCAGTATTTCTTGCAATATTTAGAAGCAAAAAAGACCTGGGTAAAATATTTTGGGCTGCATGTATATGTCTTTTATGCGTGCTCGCATCCGAGATTTTTGTTTTCAACTCCCGCTCGATACAGTCACACGAATATAACGAGATAGAATTCAAGCATCTTGGCAAGGTAGTTGCCTCGGAGCAGGTAAAGGAAGATATTTATCAAATAAATAAAAACACCTCCGCAAGATTTGAGGTGACTGACATTTCTGTTGATATCAAAAATCTTTTCGTGGGCATTGGAATGATCAACTCCGAGGGGAAGGCAATTCCATACACGGTAAGGATTGAGGCTACGGACAATGCCAACGAGCTTTATATATCCTCCATCCCGTCGCGCAAGATTTGCAGTGGGGCGTCACAGTATATTCCCATGCAGCTTCGCGGCACGTCGGACAAGCTCAGGATCACGATAACTCCCGAAGGCTCCGTGGACGCGCAGATGTACGTGCACAGCGTGACTGCAAATGCTCCCAAGCCCTTTGATTTTAATATGGGGCGTATGCTTTTGGTTTTCGCCGTGGCATTTTTGCTGTATCTTATATCTCCGTCGAGTCCCGCGCACCAAATCAAATTGAGTAATTCGGGCGGACAGTTCTGCATGACTGCGATAATCGCGGCGATTGAGATACTGATGATATTTCTTATAATCTCCTCGTCGTCGCATTTTCTGAACATTATTTCCAGACACCAGGCGCAGTATCAGGAGCTTTCGCACTCCTTCTTAAACGGCCATCTGTATCTTGAGGAGGAGGTTCCGCAGTTCCTTTTGGAAATGGAAAATCCTTATGACTACGCGGCGAGATATGCGCATGGTAAGTATTTTTACTGGGATGCGGCGCTTTATAACGGACGCTATTACGTCTATTTCGGTGTTGTTCCGTGCCTTTTGACATATTTGCCTTATCACGTGCTGACAGGCAACGACCTTCCCAATGATATAGCTTTGTTTATATTTGCGATACTCTTTATCATAAGCTGCTTTGTATTTGTCAAGCAGGTGATAAAGCGTTATTTCCCGAATATGAGCATATCCTATATTTCGTATCTTATAATATCTCTTTTGATAATAAACGGAAGCGGTCTCTTGTTTATGGCGTCTTATGCCGATATGTATTCCGTTCCGATAATGGCGGCGCTTGCTTTTACCGTCTGCGGACTTTCTCTGTGGCTCTCAGCACTTAACAATAAGAAATTACGTGCGTTAAAGCTTGCTTTAGGCTCGCTCTGTATGGCGCTTGTTGCGGGCTGCCGACCTAATCTGCTTTTGTTCTCGGCGTTGGCGATTCCTTTCTTTATAGGTGAGATAATTCTGGCATACAAGGAAAAAAGAATATTCAAAAAGGCTTCGGTAAAAAATGCGCTTGCATTTGCCATCCCTTATATAGTAATTGCGGCAGGAATTATGTGGTATAACTACAGTCGATTTGACTCTCCGTTTGATTTTGGAGCAAATTACAATCTGACGACAAACGATATGACCTCGCGCGGATTCGTATGGGACAGAATGCTGCCTGCGGCGTACTCATACCTTTTCCAGCTACCCAAAATGACGGCAACCTTCCCGTTTATTCGCTTTGCGGATTTTGACTCAAGCTATATGGGAGTCACGATAAGAGAGAGCACCTACGGCGGAATATTTGCTTACTCGCCGCTTTTGCTCCTTATATTCGCGATACCGTTTATAAAGAAAACACTCAAAAAGGACAAGGTGTACGCGCCTGTTCTGATACTTGCCGCGATAGGCATTATTACTCCCTTGCTTGACACGCAGTTTGCGGGAATACTTCAGAGATATTTTTCGGATTTCTCGCTTATGCTTTATCTGTCTGCGGCGCTAATATTGCTGGCAATAATAAATAATATCAAGGGAGAAAAGTACAGATACGTTATACGTGCAGGACTTTTCATATGCGTAATAGCTATGATCGTATATCAGGGCGCGCTGATAATGCGCGTGGGAGATATCTGCGACGCGATGCCGTATTTGTTCTGGTATTGATAAAATCTGGTTGCCCGACCTGTTTGGGCAGAATGGAGGATGAAAGGTGACTGATAAGAAAATAGCGGTGCTTTTACCGTGTTATAACGAGGAGCAGACTATCGAGAAGGTTATTCGCGACTTTAAGCGAGAGCTTCCCGAGGCGACAATATACGTTTACAATAATAACTCCACCGACAGAACGGCGGAAATTGCTTCGTCCATTGAGGGCGTGGTGGTTAAAAACGAGTACCGTCAGGGAAAGGGAAACGTTATCCGCAGTATGTTCCGTCAAATAGACGCTGACTGCTATATTATGGCGGACGGAGACGATACCTACCCCGCTGAGCACGCGCGCGAGATGGCAAGACTTGTGCTTGAGGAGGACGTGGATATGGTAATAGGCGACCGACTTTCGTCCACGTACTTTGTAGAGAACAAGCGAGCGTTCCACAACTTTGGAAATAAACTTGTCAGGTGGCTTATAAACAAGCTTTTCTCGGGTGACGTCAAGGACATAATGACGGGATACCGAGCCTTCAGCTACGACTTTGTAAAGCTCATGCCCATTGAGAGCGCGGGCTTTGAGGTTGAGACTGAAATGACTATCAACGCGCTTGACAAAAAGTTCAATATACGTGAAATACCCGTGCAGTACAGAGACCGCCCCGAGGGAAGTGTCTCCAAGCTCAACACGGTAAAGGACGGTATGCGCGTAATAGGCACAATATTCCGAATGTTCAAAAATTACAGACCTATGATATTCTTTGGGCTCATTTCGGCGGTGCTTTTCCTTGTGGGCGCGGGAATGTTTACCTCCGTATTCGTGGAATTTCTGAGAACGGGAATGGTCTATCGTCTGCCCACGCTGATAGTTTCGACTGTGACTATACTTGCCGCAATCATATTCTTTGCAATAGGACTTATACTTGATATAATCATACGCAAGCACAGACAAAACTCACTCGTTCAGATAAACTGTATAGCTAAAAGATAAAAGCCAATCAGAGAAAGGAAAATCAAAATGAAAAAGACAGTACTTAGGGCTTACGCAAAGCTTATCGCACACTCGGGCGTATCGGTAAGAAAAAAGGACATTGTAATAATCAACGCGGGACTTGATCAGCCCGAGTTTGTAAATATGGTAGTTGAGGAATGCTATCGCGCGGGCGCGCAGAAGGTAATAGTTGACTGGAGCTATCCCGCAGTCAGCAAGACGAATATAAAGTATCAGAAGCCCGCAGTGCTTGGCAAGGTGGAGAGCTTTGAGGAGGAAAGACTCAAGTACCGTCTTGAGAAGAATCCTGCGATGATATATCTTCTCTCCGACGATCCCAACGCATTCAAGGGCATAGACCAGAAAAAGCATGCAAATGCGATGAAGGAAAAAATGAAGGTCATAAAGCCTTACAGAGATCAGATGGACAATAAGTACAAGTGGTGCATCGCGGCAGTTCCCGGAAAAGCCTGGGCTAAGATGGTTTTCCCCGGAGTTCGCGCGTGCATTGCGGTTGAAAAGCTTTGGGAAGCAATACTTTATACTTCTCGTGTAATCGACAAGGACGGCAATCTCCTTGATCCCATTGCCGAGTGGGACAAGCACAATGCAAGCTTTGCAGAAAAGTGCAAGGTGCTTAACGAGGCGGGACTTATTTCGCTTGAATATAAGGCAGCCAACGGAACAGACCTCAAGGTCGGACTTATGGAGCAGGGCATATTCCTCGGAGGCGGAGAGTACACTCTCGGCACAAACGAGTATTTCAATCCCAATATTCCTACCGAGGAGGTGTTCACAACACCCAAGGCGGGTGTTTGCGAGGGAATAGTTTATTCCTCTATGCCTCTTTCGTATAACGGCGAGATTATTGACAACTTCAGTCTGAGCTTTGAGGGTGGCAAGGTCGTTGAGGCAAAGGCGGAAAAGAATGAGGCGTTGCTTCGCGAGATGATAGGAATGGACGAGGGAGCGGCAATGCTCGGAGAGTGTGCGCTCGTACCCCACGATTCTCCTATTCAGAATAGCGGAATTATGTTCTACGAGACCTTGTTTGACGAGAACGCGTCCTGCCATTTCGCAATAGGCAGAGGCTTTACAAACGCGGTCAGAGATTACGACAAGTATACAAACGAGGAAATGAAGGAAATGGGAGTTAACGACTCCGCCATTCACGTTGACTTTATGATAGGAACTGCCGATATGTCAATTGTCGGCGTTAGAAAGAACGGCGAAAGATTCGAGATCTTCAAGAACGGAAACTGGGCGTTTTAACTTTTGAGGGTTTCGATTCGGGATATTAAGTTTTAAGGAGATTGGATATGCCAAGAAAACCGAAACCCAAAAACACCTTGAGCGCAGGGCAGAGAGCCGCGCTGTATGAAGAGGAGCAGAAAAGGCGCTTGGGCGAGCTGTCAGGTGAGGAACAAACCTTGCCTGATAGGTCTGAAGCTCAAGTTAAGCCCACAGCTCCCGAAAAGCCTGTAGCACAAAAGAACAAAGAAAAGCCGCAGATAGCGACTGTAAGGGTAAATCTTGAAGCTGAAGGCAGCAAAATAAGCAGCCTGCACGGAGTCTGCAACGGACCCTTGTCGCAGCGCGCGGATATATCGCCTCTTCTCAAAAAGGCAAAAGTGCCTTACATAAGATTTGACAAGACCGAGGGGGCGCGCTCGGGATATGTTGTAGATATTTCTAAAATATTCCCGAATTTTGATGCCGACGAGCGAGACCCTAAAAATTACTTTTTCCGTGAGACTGACATGCATATTCTGGCGGCGGCAAATATCGGCGCGCAGATAATATACAGACTCGGCGAGAGCTTTGATTTTGACACGCCCGAGCATAAGTTCACACTCCCCGAAAACCTCGACAAGCTGACTGCGATTTGCGTTAATATCATAAGACATTACAACGACTATTTCTGCGGCGGATTCGCCTTAGGAATAAAGTATTTTGAGATATTCTCGCACGCTGATATGCAGGCCGTGCGCGAGAAAAATACCGACTCGCAGATATTCGAGCTTTATACTCGAATCGCAAGCGGCATAAAGCTTTACGACGATACTATAAAGGTCGGCGGTATGGCGTTTTCATCCTGCGGACAGTTTTTACGTGACTTTATAAAATACTGCAAGAAAAAGAACACGCCAGTGGATTTTGTGAGTGTGTCGCTTTATACAAGCTCCCCCGAGGAGATGGGCGAGGAGATAGAGAGATATCTTCAGGTGCTCAAAAATTCAGGCTACGCGAATGCGGAGCTTATAGTGAGCGAGTGGGCGTATCTGCCACAAGGTCAGTCAAAGCAGAGGACTCTGGCAATTATGAGCTCTGTATCGGCAGATCTGGCGGCAGAGAGAAAAGAGATGTTTGACAGGCAGAGGTCCGTTGAGGGCGCGGCGTTTGTCGCGTCGGGACTTCTTAAGATGCTTGAATATCCCGAAATAAAGACGGCGTGTCTGTATAACGCTGAGGCATCAAATTCTTGGTGCTCCATCTGCGATAGCTTTGGACTGCCGCGGAAGCCGTACTTTGCGCTTGAGAGCTTTGCATCTCTTGTGGGCGCAGACGAGAGCTTGATCTGTGTCAGCGAACAGAGTGTTGACTTTGCGCATACAGGAGTTTACGCAGCCGCATCAAAGGACGAGGGGGGCGCATGCGTTATGATCGCCGCCCATGACGGCTGCACGAGTATAGATCTACGACTTGACAACATTCCTGACAATTTCTACACGGCGGATATTTATATGCTTGACGGCGTAAAGAATATGGAGCTTTGTCACTCCATTCAGCTTTCGGGTATGAAAAAGCGTATGCTTTTGAATGTCAGTCCATATTCCGTGGTGCTTATAAAAATATACTGATTTTTGGTTTTGATGAAAATTTAAGTCAGATAAGGGAATAATAACTTTACATAACAAAAATTTACCGAAAGGAAAAACTTAAAGCATGAGGCATGTTGACATATATACGGACGGTGCTTGTCGCGGCAACCCGGGAGCGGGCGGCTGGGGCGCGGTGCTCGTCTGTGACGGTAGAGAAAAAGAGCTTTCGGGTGGAGAGGCAGTGACCACCAATAACCGAATGGAGCTTATGGCGGCAATTTCTGCGCTCTCGGCGCTTAAGGTGCCCTGTGAGGTCACGCTTACGTCCGACTCCAAATACCTCGTAGATGCCATAGAAAAGGGCTGGGCGGTATCCTGGAGGGCAAAGGGCTGGCGACGCGCGGACAAGTCTCCTGCGCTCAATCCTGACCTTTGGGAGAGGCTGCTTGAGCTTCTTGAGATACACAAGGTCACATTCGTGTGGGTCAAGGGTCATGCGGGTCATCCCTATAACGAAAGATGCGACGCTTTAGCAACAGCATTTGCCGATAGCTTTAAGTAAGGAGCTTATGAAAAAGTCTTTATCTCTTATTTTGACAGCATTGTTGCTTGCAATTTCTCTTGTGTCCTGCGGACCTTCCTCTGAACCTGACGGCACAGGTAGTCAGACGGATACCCCCACCGAAACTCCCACGGAAAAGCCCACGGAGCAAATTCAGGTGCCAACCGAGAAGAATACCGAATCTCCCACAGAGCAGGGAACCACAAATCCTGATGCTACACCCGAGGGAATCAAGTATCTTCGTTCAGACACGGGCACACAGCTCAATATGATACTTGAGTACGACGTGGCAAAGAACGAGAACGGAAGCTACACGGTTGACGCGACCTTGAAGCTTGAGTCCTATTCTCTCAATGTCACCGCACGCGGCAACTCCAACTATCTCAAAATAGGCGATGAAAATTATTATTTTGCGACCGAGGCGATAAATTACAGCGGAGCGGAGAAGACTACGTTCACTCTTTCCTCTCACAGATTTACCGTGTCGGGAGCAGAGAAGGAAGTACCTGTTTACGCAATTTGGTATTTCAACGGCACGTATAACGACGCGCCCTTGGCGGCAATCGTTATTGACGGTACTATAACACTTGAATAACACAAAAAAGCCTTTCCTTGCGAAAGGCTTTTTTTGAGTTTTGTATTGACAATTTTATTGTTTCGTGATACAATAAATTCACTTGCGGGTATGTGCGGACTAATTCCGCCAACCCACTCATAAATTCGCGGGCGTGGCGGAATTGCGAGAATGCTTGCATTCTCGATTAGAGAGCCGAAGGCGAACGTAAGCAGACGCATAAGATTTAGGATCTTACGCCAACAGTTTAATATTTTATTCGCGGGCGTGGCGGAATTGGCAGACGCATAAGATTTAGGATCTTACGCCAATTGGTGTGCAGGTTCAAGTCCTGTCGCCCGCACCAACACAAAGGGGGCTTTATGCCCCCTTTTGTGTTGGTACGAGTGATCGGTAGCGCCGAATCTGCCAC
>JAZNWS010000066.1:0-13923 GCA_045593485.1 Eubacteriales bacterium
GTTGATACCTATGCCGAGTATAGACGCGCTTCGCTTAACTATTGTCGCAAGCTGCTCGGGCGTGTAAAGCTCAAGCTTGAGAAGAACGCCGAAACGGTCGCGAAGGGGAGTTGTAAGCTGACCTGCGCGTGTGGTCGCGCCGATAAGCGTAAATTTAGGCAGGTCAATTCTGATGCTTCTCGCGGAAGGGCCCTTACCGATAATAATATCAAGCGCAAAGTCCTCCATAGCGGGATAGAGAATTTCCTCAACCGAGCGGGAAAGACGGTGAATCTCGTCAATGAAAAGCACGTCACCCTCGCTCAAATTTGTCAGCAAGGCTGCAAGATCGCCCTGCTTTTCAATTGCGGGACCCGACGTCACTCTGATATTTACGCCCATTTCTGCAGCAACGATATTTGAGAGTGTTGTTTTACCGAGACCTGGAGGGCCGTAGAGTAGAACGTGGTCAAGAGACTCACCTCTGAACTTTGCCGCGTCCATATATACCTTAAGGTTTTCCTTTGCTTTGTCCTGACCTATGTATTCGTCAAGACTTTTAGGACGAAGGGAGCTGTCGGTGTCGGAATCCTCTGCGGAATAGGAGGTTGATACTATTCGGCTTTCAAAGTCAAAATCTTCTGTAAAATCCATATTTACCTCCAAAAATTATCTCATAAGCTGCTTGAGAGATTCCTTGATTATCTGCTCAAGACTCATATTCTGTGTGTCAAGAGAGGAGAGAACTCTCTGTGCCTCAGCTCTGCTGTAGCCAAGCACCATAAGAGCGTCCTGAGCCTCCGCGAGCTTTCCGCTTGACGTGGGAGAGACGGCTCCGCCGCCCGTGGATACCGCGCTTGCCAAAGAAGCATCAAGATTAGTTTCCTTTGAGAGCTTGTCCTTAAGCTCAAGTATAATTCTCGCGGCGGTCTTGGGACCTATACCGCTTGCCTTGGATATAGTCTTTTTATCGTCGGTGCATACCGCAAGCGCAAATTTTTCGGGGGTGAGCAGGGAAAGAATGGATATAGCTGCCTTAGGACCTACACCCGATACTGTCAGCAGCATCTTGAAGGTCGAAAGCTCGGTCTCACTGCCAAATCCGAAAAGCTCGATTCCGTCCTCGCGTACCGCAAGATACGTATAAAGCTTTACCTTTTGAGCAGTAGAGCGCGCCACACTCTCGTAGGTATTACCGCTTATTGTGAGCTTGTATCCAACACCGCACACGTCGATTACTGCAGTTGTGGGAGATGAATATGCAAGCTCGCCGCATATATAGTGAAACATAAAATCAGTCCTTTCGCTTAATCTTTGCGTTTTTTATGGGTTGAGTTTGTTTTTTGACGGTTGCTTCGTTTGGTGTGTCCTTGGTATTATCCTCAATGCAGAGAACCGTTTTGAACGGCTGAACTTGCATAAGCTTCTTTTCAAATACCCATATAAGAACGAGAACAATAATTGCCGCGCAAGAGATTATAAGTCCTATCGTCACGATCTTGGGTCTGTACACGATTTCTATGCTATGCTCACCCGCATCCACTATCTCAAAAGCGAGCAAGGCTCCGCCGCCGTCCTTACCGGGCGTGGTGTCAACCGCGTCAAAGGTTTCAACCTTCTTGCCGTCAACATAAACGTCCCAATATTTGTCGTAGGTTATGGTGGTGAGCACGACCTGATTGTTATTATCTGTGGAAATACTGCCCTCAAAGCTGCTTTCGGTATGCTTATCAATAACAAGCTGATTTTTCTGAATTCTCTGAGTCACCTCTGTAAGAAGCTCTGTGTCGATATAGTATATATACGACTCCTGTTCCTGAACGTAGAATTGGTTATAGGAGTTGTTTATCGTCACAGTAAACTGATAATTACTCGTGTTGGATTTTCCGAGCTCAACTATTCGGAGTGTGGGATTTGTCGATATATTGCTACCAAAGTTATTCGTGCCGTCGGAAATAGGACTGCTTGCGGAAAGCTTGACCTGACGGGTGTAGTAAGCGGGGAGATAGAGATAAAGCGTTGTATTTTCGGGTACGGTGTAATTATACGTTATACTTCCGCCCTCGCCCGTATATCTGTGGTGAATTATTGAGTCATCAAGCGATCCCTTGGACACAGCATAGCTTATATTGCTTGTATGGGTGACCTTATTCTGCGTTGCGGGCTTGAATATCTCGACCGTCTCGTCCTCACCGAGAATAGCGGTGTAGAGGGCGTTAAGTCTTTCAAAGGGATTTGTGTAGCCGCCGTTATTGTATTTTTCGTCTGTAGCGGAGAGATAGGTGTTGTAAGCCTTCATGTTAAAATCTATAACGTCGGCGTTTGCGGCAAATCCAAGAGAAAGAGCATAAGGATTCTTATATACCACGTAGTCAGCGGCTGATTTTCCCTTGTATTTTCCTGAGTCGGTTTTATCTGCGACTGTTTGTTCTATAAGCTCCTCAACAGATATGCCCTCGTGTGCAGCAAACTCCTCCGCGGTATAAACGGGCTCGCCGTAGAACTCACTCAGATCTCTGTCCGTGACTATATACTTAATACCCAGCAGAGAGTCGTTTACAGGGTTTCCGCCAAGATAAAGGGACCACTGCGCGCGCGCCGAATAACCCATCATCTGAATTAGCTGTATAGCCGACGCGTTAAGAGTTGAGGTACTGTTTGCCACGCCTCTTATGCCAAACTGCATGTTGTCGTTAGGCTGACGGTACACAGTTTTTTCCATACGGTAGAAGGAGTCATCGTTATCCTTGACGGTGTCGATTATAGGATACATCAGATCCTGAAAATCATCATATCTCGGGTATGTCGAGAAACCGAAATCAGCTCCGAAATCGTTCACGTTGGATATTCCGTTGAGAACAAGCTCAACGGTTATTATCACAAGAAGAACAGTGGATAAAAGAGCTTTTTTTGTCGTAGTTCGAGCGATTGCGATGATAATAACGTAAATAGCTATCATTATCAAGGCAAAGAGCGCAAATTCAAAATTACCAAGCTCAAATTTGCCGTTTATCTTCTGTATGCCCTCAGTTATTTCGGGAGAGAGCTTCTGAATAATTACCGCAAATGAGCCCCAGAAAATTGCTGAGATAAACACACCCCACTTGACGCTTGGCTCTTCAATATTTTCAAATGCCTTGAAAGCAAGAACTACAAGGAAGAAGCAGAGCATAAAGCTATATCTGTTCTGCAAGCAGTTGGGATACTGGAATCCGTGCCAGATAAGGTCAAGCGTGGAGATAATAAAGCTGAATATAAAGAACGCGATAAATACGGCAGACGCTATTTTTTCCTTAGTTGAGAACTTCCTTGAGAGGAAAAACGCGGGAGCTAAAATAAGTGTTATCACACCGCAGTATATAAATGGGAACGCACCCGTTGACGGTGACGTTGCCGTAGCATTCATATTATCAATAGTGTCGTAAGAGCCGGGGAAGAACTTGAATATTACGTCAAAGAATGTTATTCGCGTAGAAATGTCAAAATCCGAGTCAGAAAATTCTGTTTTTCCAAATGAAAGCGAGTAATACGCGCTGAATATTATAACTGCCGCTATACATACGGCTATCACGGAAAATATCGCTATTCTTATCAGCGACTTTACAAAATGAGATTTTTCACGCAGGGGATTATTTGCAAAATCATCCTTGTGCGCAAATATATAGTAGAAAAAGTACAGCGCGACGAATATACAGCACATATATCCGATATAATAGTTGCTCGCTATCGTAAGTGTAAGCGAAACAACGAAAAGCTTGTACTTACCGTGCTTTATAAGCGACTCGATTCCGAGAGTAAGAAGGGGAAGCCAGATGACCGCATCCATCCACATCAGGTTTGTCTGGTATACAATGCAGTACGCGCAAAGCGAATAGAGAAGCGAGAATGCAACTATCGTAAGCTTGTTCAGCTTCTCGGAGTGCTTATGAAGATAATATCCCATAGTCATGCCGCCAAGAGCAGACTTGAGCATGAGCAGAAACAGGGAGAATTCCTGCATTTTATCCGCAGGGAACAGACATACGAGGTATGAAAGCGGGCTCGCAAGGTAGTACGCGTATATACCAAGAAATTCTCCGCCGAGTGAACGCGAGAACGAGTAAAGAAGCTCTCCGTCACCAAATATAGCATTTCTCAGAGCAGAGAAGAAATAGACGTACTGCGCGTTCAGGTCAAGTATAAGAGTTGTACCTTTTCCAAAGGGGAAAAGACCGCCTGTGACTATCATATAAATGAGCAGGACTGCTACCGCAGATATAAGTCCCGAAATGCCAAGGTATCTGTATTCCTTAAGCTTACTCAAAATACGGCTCCACGGCTTTTGAACGGGAAGTGTATCCGTATGATCTATATTGCTCTGTAAATCCTTAACTTTACTTTCTTTCATCGGTTTTTTTCCTCTGATTTTTATGGATTGATTTTCTTTATTGCTTTTTCGAGCTTTTCGCGGCCGAGAGTCATATCGTGTCCGCAATTCTGACACATAATACGCATCTCGCTGCCGACACGTAATATCTTGAAGAGCTTTCCGCCGCAGGGATGCTCTTTTTTCAGTTCAACAACGTCTCCGACGTCAAGCTTGAGTATCTTCATAAACAGCCCTCCGCAAGCAATAATTTAACATTCTAAATTATAACACAAAATTTCCCGATTGTAAACGGTTTTTAATATAAATTTTCCTTTAATTAACAAATATAATAAAAAATATATTTGACATAATCAAATTAGTGTGTTATAATATAGAGAATTGAAAATGGGGCAGTATTGCAAAAATCTGCTCGGAAAGGAAATTTGATGATAATTCTCGGTATAGACCCAGGATACGCTATAGTGGGTTGGGGAGTAATTGAATATAACGGCTCAAAATTCAAGGTGCTTGGCTATGGCTCGATAAACACCCCCGCGGGACTTGAACCGTCCGAGCGGCTTATGATGGTATATCGCGGAATGAACGAGATCATCAATAAGTACAAGCCCGATCAGATAGCCGTCGAGGAATTATTCTTTAACACGAACACAACGACTGCAATACTCGTCGCCGAGGCAAGAGGAGTGATACTTCTCTCGGCAAAGCTTGCGGGACTTACTATCGCGGAATATACGCCCTTGCAGGTAAAGCAAGCGGTGGTTGGCTACGGACGCGCGGAGAAAAAGCAGGTCATTATAATGGTGACAAGCCTTTTAGGTCTGCCTGCTCCTCCCAAGCCCGACGATACCGCAGACGCGTTAGCCATAGCCGTATGCCACGCGCACTCGGGATGCTCTCGTCTGTCACAATACTATAACAAAAAATAATTGGAGAAAATATATGTGGTGCAGTGAAAATTGGATCGATTACGAATTACTTGACGCCTCTGACGGAGAGCGACTTGAAAGATGGGGAAAATACATACTCATCCGCCCCGACCCGCAGATAATATGGAAAAACGCGGCAAGACATCCCGCATGGAAGAATGCCGACGGAATTTACCGCCGTTCAAATAACGGTGGCGGCGGCTGGGTAAAGCAGAAAACCCCCGAGTCCTGGAATATATCCTATAAAAATCTCGGCTTTGCGCTGAAGCCTATGGGCTTTAAGCACACGGGACTTTTTCCCGAGCAGGCGGCTAACTGGGATTGGTTTTCCGATATTATAAAGCGTGCAAAGGCAAAAGAGCCAAACAGACAGATAAAGGTGCTCAACCTCTTTGCGTACACGGGTGGAGCTACTATGGCGGCGGCTGAAGCGGGCGCGCAGGTCGTGCATGTTGACGCGTCCAAGGGAATGGTTGCTATGGCAAAGGAAAACGCCTCGCTTTCGGGTCTTGAGAACGCCCCGATTCGCTATATCGTTGACGACTGCAAAAAGTTTGTTGAGCGCGAGATAAGACGAGGCAACAAATACGACGGCATAATTATGGACCCCCCCTCGTACGGCAGAGGACCGTCGGGCGAGGTCTGGAAGCTTGAGGACAGCATTGACGAGTTTATAACGCTTGCCGCTCAGCTTCTCTCGGACGACCCGTTGTTCTTCCTTGTAAATTCATATACCACGGGACTCTCCCCCTTGACAATGAGCTATATTCTTGAGCTTAAGGTCAGGAGTGTTTACGGTGGAAAAATAGAATCGGGAGAGCTTGGACTTCGCGTGACGCAGACGGGAGCATACCTGCCGTGCGGCGCAAGCTCGCGTTGGTTCAAAAAATAAAAAGTTATTATTGGAGAAAACAATGGCTTTTATAGAGGTTAAAAATTTAAGCTATGCATACAGCGAAAATGAAGACACACCCGTTCGCGCCCTGAACAATCTCTCGTTTGAGATCCAAAAGGGTGAATACGTGGCGATCCTTGGTCATAACGGCTCGGGAAAGTCCACGTTTGCAAAGCTTCTCACAATGGTTATAGATGATTACGATTATCTTGACGGCAGCATACTTATCGACGGTAAGAATATTCTCAGCGAGGATATGACCGAGGACGAGACCTACGAGATTCGTAAGAGAGTGGGAATGGTTTTCCAGAATCCCGACAATCAGCTCGTAGCCACGATAGTGGAGGAGGACGTAGCCTTCGGCCCTGAAAATCTTGGACTTCCGAGAGACGAGATCCGTCGCCGCGTCGATGATGCGCTCGCAACCGTTGGTATGACTAAATACGCAAAGCACGAGCCCCACAGACTCTCAGGCGGACAAAAGCAGAGAGTCGCAATTGCGGGAATTATCGCTATGATGCCCGAGTGCATGATATTTGACGAGTCCACCGCTATGCTTGACCCAATAGGCAGACGCGAGGTCATCTCAACCATTGAAAAGCTCAACAGAGAAAGAAATATAACCACAGTCAATATAACTCACTATATGGACGAGGCAGCGAGAGCTGACAGGATAATCGTCTTCAACAACGGCTCTGTTATACTTCAAGGCACACCTGGTGAGGTCTTTGCGCAGTCCGAGATACTCCGCGCCGCAGGACTTGACCTGCCGCAGTGCATCGATCTGACAGAGAGGCTCAAGAAAAAGGGAATTAAAATAAAAGGTGCGTCAAACACCCCCGAAAACTGCGCTAAAGCTATAGCAGACGCGCTTGGAGAAAAAAACTGATATAAGGAGGTGACGGCATAAATGCCAAAGCTTACAATTGAAAATGTATCTTACGTTTATAGCCCGAAAACTCCTTTTGAGGTAAAGGCTTTAAGGGGCGTAAACGCGGAAATAAAAGAGAATTGCATAACGGGAATTATAGGTCATACGGGCTCAGGAAAATCAACCCTCGTGCAGATGTTCAACGGACTTGTAAAGCCTACCGAGGGCAGAATTCTGCTTGACGGCAAGGATATATGGGAGAATCCCAAAGAAATAGGCAAGGTAAGATTTAAGGTCGGACTTGTAATGCAGTATCCCGAGTATCAGCTTTTTGAGGATACCGTGTTTAAAGATATAGCATACGGTCCCAAAAATATGGGGCTTGATGATCACGAAATCAAGCGCCGCGTAATGCTTGCGGCGGATTTTGTCGGACTTGAATTGTCCATGCTCGATAAATCTCCCTTTGATCTATCGGGCGGACAAAAGCGCCGCGCGGCTATAGCGGGCGTTATGGCTATGGCTCCCGAGGTTCTCGTGCTTGACGAGCCCGCCGCGGGTCTTGACCCTGCGGGAAGAAACGCCATTTTTGACGGAATTCGCAGATATGCAAGAGAAAATAACGCATCTGTAATTATAGTAAGTCACAGTATGGAGGATATGGCAAAATACTGTGATGAGCTTATAGTTATGAATGAGGGCGAGATTGCAATGCGCGGATCAAAGGACGAGGTATTCTCGAGAGGCGAGGAGCTTCAGAAAATGGGACTTAATATCCCTCAGATAACCGAGCTTGTGCTTGAGCTTGAAGCCCTTGGAATAACTCTCGGACGCAATATATACACCGTTGAGGCGGCGGAAAGCGCACTTCTCAGGATGTTTGGAGGTGACGCGAAATGAACGTAGCATTAGGTCAGTATTATCCGTCGGGCTCGGTTTTGCACCGTCTTGACCCCAGAATGAAGTTTATTCTGGCGATAGCCTATATAGTTGCAGGATTTTTATGCAAAAACGTCATAGCCTTCGGCTTGCTTTTGGCGTCAACCATTATTTTGATCTTGCTCAGCAAAATCCCCATGAGAATAATTCTCAAGTCCATTAAAGCCATAGCGTTCATCATTATATTTACGGCTATAATCAATATTTTTTTGACAAAGGGCGAGGAAAATGAGCTTTTGTTCTCGTGGAAGTTTATATCCATATACGCGAGCGGACTTTACAGCGCGGCGTTTATCATTATAAGAATACTTGCCATGATTATCGGCGCAAGCATTTTCCTGACGTACACAACAACTCCCATACAGCTCACAGACGCGATAGAAAGACTTTTCTCACCCTTGAAGGTACTCCACGTGCCCGTTCACGAGTTCGCAATGATGATGACAATCGCTTTGCGCTTTATTCCCACGATCGTTGAAGAAACGGAGAAGATAATGGCGGCGCAGAAGGCAAGAGGTACGGACTTTTCAAGCGGACCCCTTATGAAGCGTATAAAGGCGCTCATACCCATTATTATACCTCTGTTCGTATCCGCGTTCAGACGCGCGGGCGACCTCGCGACAGCTATGACCTGCCGTTGCTATCGCGGCGGTGAGGGAAGAACCAGAATGACGGTTCTGAAGCTCTCATACAGAGATTTTATCGCGCTTGCGACAATGATAATTTTCATTGGCGGTATCGTGGTAATAAATATTATCTCAATTGGATATACTATGAATTGATAAAGGATTTTTATGAAATTACTTCTTTATTTGTCCTATCTTGGCAGTGACTTTTGCGGCTATCAGGTACAACCCGAGCGCCGCACGGTACAGGGCGAGCTTTGCCGCGCCGCAAAAGAGCTTTTCGGCTATGACTGCGATATTACGGGATGCAGCCGCACTGACAGCGGAGTTCACGCAAATATGTTTTGCGCCACGGTCATGAAAAAGGGAGAGGACACACTTGACACTCATATCGGCACAGAAAAGCTGCCCAGCGCGATGAATGCTCATTTGCCGCCCGATATTTCGGTATGGAAGGCTGAATGGCGCGAGAGTGATTTTCACCCGAGATATGACGTTAAATACAAGGAATATATCTACCGCATATATAACAGACGTGAGCGCGAGCCCTTCGAGGAGGGCAGAAGCCTGCATTATCCGAGAGTTATATCGGAGTCTGCGCTTGACAATATGAATAAGGCAGCGCAAATGCTGATTGGTGAGCATGATTTTTCAGCATTTATGGCTCAGGGCTCAAACGTTGAAAGCACTGTGCGTAATATTTATTATGCAAGCGTTGAGCGGGAGGGTGACGTTATTATTTTCCGTGTTGCCGCAGACGGATTTCTTTACAATATGGTGAGAATACTTGCGGGCACACTTATATCGGTCGCGGAGGGAAAAATATCCCCCAACGAGATAGCCGATATAATTCTGTCCTGTGACAGAAGCCGCGCGGGAATGACAGCCCCTGCCCACGGCTTGTATTTGAACAAGGTACAGTATTAAACTCTATTATTTTTGAGAAGGGAGGTATGGTTATGCCTTTTATAAAAAAAGCAGAGCGAGGTTCTCAGGATCAAAGCAAAACAAAAGCGAAGGATAAAAAGGCAGAAGGGGACGTAAATCTTCTTGGCAAGGCATTATTTTATATAGAAAGGCTTCGCGACCTGACTCTCATACAAAAAATAGTATCCAGGGAACGAGCTATAGTAAAGGCGCGATGCGGAAGTGATATGGGATATGCCGATTATGCGGTAAAATTAAATATTCTCAAAAAAATATTAGTCATTGTATTGATACTGACCATACTTTCAGGTGTAATATTCAGCGCGGGACGGTTAGGTATTAACAATATGTATTATTCGGCTATGGATATATGGCATATGAACTCTTATTCCGAGTCCACGTCTGATATTCTGAACTACACCAAGGCATCGACCAACGATGATTTTGCGCTCTATAAAAGCGGTCTTGTAGCCGCCTCGGGCAGCGAGATTAAAATATTTAACGCAACGGGCAGAGTGACTCTTACCTCGGGCGATATATTCGCAAACCCCGCAATTATTACGTCAAATAAATATGTAATAGTGTATGATCTGGGCGGAAGCAAATTTTCGGTTTATAATTCCTTCAAAAAAATTGAGACCGTGACGCTTGACGGCACAATAGCCTATGCGTCTATGTCAAATAACGGAAGCTTTGTTATAGTTGAAAAAACACAGGACTATAATTCCGTCACACACATTTACGATAAGGATTGCAACCGCATCAGCGCATACGCGACCAACGAGTACGTTATTGCTGCGCAAATGTCACAAAACGGAAAATTCACGGCGGTGATATCCTCATCCGCAGACCACGGAGAGATGATATCAACTCTTACGGTGCTTAAACAAAATAAGAAAAAGACTTACGCGCAGATTGACCTTGGCAATCTCACACCCTATAACTGCGGATTTATTTTCAAAAACAGAATAGCTGTGTTCTGTAATGACAGAGTTTGCGTGTATAATCTCAGGGGTAAGCTTTGTGGAGAGTATGTATATCCCAACTCAAAGCTCGCATACATATCCCATACGCAAGGTGGAATTTCGCTTCTGTTTGAAGATGACCTTATAAACGGAAAAAACACCCTTGTTGTTCTCAATAAGAACGGCAAAAGGGTATATTCGGGTCAGATGAGCGGAAGCTTCACGGACATGGAAATGTACGGCAGCTATGTATTTTTGCTTACAAATAACGGAATTTATAAATTTAACAGTAAATCGAAAATAACTAAATTCAAGGAGAGCGCCGACACGTTCGGAGAGATTCTTGTATGTAGTAGAGATAAGGTTCTTCTTTGTACAGACTCACGTGGAATTTATTTTGATATGGAGTGAGTAATATGAGTGGAATTATTGACGTTATTCTGATTTCAGTTTTGGCTTTACAAATATTTTTGGGCTGGCGACGTGGACTCACGGGTGTAGTGCTCGGCTTTGCAAGGATAATATTGTCCTTTCTGACAGCTCTCGCGCTTGGCCCGGCGATAGGGGATACGCTTGGCAACGGCGGATTTTTTGCCCGTGTGCTCGGATATATTTCAGAATTTGCCGTGACTTTTGTCGGCGCTACTGTACTGATGTATATCTTCCGTCAGATAAAGATACCTCTTATAAGCAAAATTGATAAGCTTTTAGGAATTCTTATCGGAGCGGTACTGGGAGCGCTTACCGTCTCGCTTGTGGCCGTAATGCTCAACAGCTTGCTCTCGGCTATGACCATGATATCGGATAATGAAGTCTATATAGACGTTTACAATAATTCGCATGTATTCAAATTTATAAATGAATGTAATATCTTCGGATTTATTAAAGATGTTTTGATGTGAAAGAGAAAAGATTATGATTAAATGTTCCAGATGCCATAAGAGAATGGCGGTAATTTTCGTGACAAAGGTTGAAATGGGCGAGAAAAAGTCCGAGGGACTTTGTACTCCTTGCGCCAAGGAGCTTGGACTTCCCGTTGAAAATATGATGGGAGATATCTATAAAAAGATGGGTATTTCTCCCGAGCAGATAGAAAATCTTGAAAACGAGCTTGGCGAGGTACTTGAGAACGCGGATTTTGACGAGGACTCCGACGGATACGACGAAAACGGAGAGGCAACCGCGCCCGCAATAGATTTTCAGAAGCTATTCCGTGATAGCGGGCTGTCGGAAATGATGGGCGGAAATCTTCCCGCGCAGAGCAACAGTAATCTGCCGGCGCAGCCAAACGCGGAAAATCCCAGAAGACAAAGAGGAAAGGCAGATAAAAATACTTCTCCTAAAAAGCAGTATAAGTTTTTGACGTCCTACTGCCGCAACCTCACCGAATACGCAAAGCGCGGTAAGCTTGACAGAATAGTCGGCAGACAAAACGAGACCGATAGAGTCATACAGATACTCTGCCGCAGACAAAAGAACAATCCCTGCCTTATAGGTGAGCCCGGCGTTGGTAAAACCGCAATAGCCGAGGGACTTGCTATAAGAATTGCCGAGGGCAACGTGCCTTATCTTTTGAAGAATAAGGAAATATTCCTCGTTGACCTGACGGCTCTCGTTGCGGGCACACAGTTCCGCGGACAGTTTGAGTCGCGAATTCTTGGACTTCTCTCCGAGGTCAAGGACCACGGAAACGCAATCCTCGTTATCGACGAGCTACACAATATTGTCGGTACGGGCGGCGGCGAGGGAAGTGTCAATGCAGCGAATATCCTCAAGCCCGCGCTCTCACGCGGCGAGGTCAGAGTTATCGGCGCGACCACACTCACAGAATACCGTAAATATATAGAAAAGGATTCCGCGCTTGAGCGTAGATTCCAACCCATAACCGTAAACGAGCCGTCTATTGCAGACGCGGTAGAAATGCTCAAGGGAATCAGCCACTATTACGAGCAGTTCCACAGAATACACATACCCGAGGGAATTCTTCGCCGCGCAGTAATACTTTCCGAGAGATACATTACGGACAGATATCTGCCCGATAAGGCGATAGACCTGCTTGACGAGGCGGCGGCGCAGCTTTCATTGTCCTGCTCGTCAATAAACGAATCCCTTGATATTCACGACAGACTTCTCGTGCTCAAGCAGGAGCGAGAGCTTGCCGAAAATGAGATAACAAACGACGACAAGCAGAGTCAGAAAAAGTATGAGACAATAGCTAAAATACAGTCTGAGGAGATCAAGCTCTCAAACAGACTCCGCGAGCTTGAGTCTGAATGCGAGAAAATAGTGCTTACCGAGGAAAATCTCGCTAAGGTCATAGAGATCTGGACAGGTGTTCCCGCCACAAGTATTACCGAAAACGAATATAAGAGAATAGATATGCTTGCAGAGAGACTCAAGTCTCACGTTGTCGGTCAGGACCACGCCGTTGAGGCGGTAGCAAGAGCTGTAAAGAGAAACAGAGCGGGTATATCCTATAAGAGAAAGCCCGTGTCATTCATCTTCGCAGGACCTACGGGAGTGGGTAAGACCGAGCTTGTAAAGACCCTTGCGGCAGACCTTTTTGACTCGCCTGAAAACCTTATAAGACTTGATATGTCCGAGTTTATGGAAAAGCACGCTGTATCCCGTATTATCGGCTCGCCTCCCGGATATCTCGGATATGACGATGCGGGACAGCTCACCGAAAAAATAAGACGCAAGCCTTATTCCGTCGTGCTTTTTGATGAGATCGAGAAGGCTCATCCCGACGTACTCAACATTCTTTTGCAGATACTTGACGATGGACGAATTACCGACGCGCACGGACGAACGGTCAATTTTGAAAATACAGTAATTGTTATGACAACCAACGCGGGCTCGGACAAGACGTCCGGTGTAGTAGGCTTTTTGCCTGACGAGGCAAAGGGAAGCGCGGAAAAGACCGAAAAGGCTCTTTCCACATTCCTCCGTCCCGAATTTATCAACCGTGTTGACGAGATAATCACGTTTAACAGCCTTACAAAAGCAGATTTTGCGCAGATAGCGAAAATTATGCTCGGTCAGCTCTCCGAGCTTTTGGTTGACAAAGGAATAAAGCTTGAATATACCGACGAGGCTGCGGCATACGTGGCTGAGAAGTCCTTCTCGCAGAAATACGGCGCGAGAAATATGAGAAGATATATTCAGAGGCACATCGAGGATAAGCTTGCCGAGCTTATCATATCCGATTACGATAAGACAGTCAGCGTCGCAAAGATATTTGTGCGCGACTGTGAGCTTGTAATAGAGTGTCTTTAATAAATTGAAATTTTGTGAAAGGGAAAGCCTATGGAAGCGTGGCATTCTTTAACTGTTGAGCAGACAGAACAAAAATTGAATACCTCCGCAAAAGTCGGACTTTCCCGAAAGCAAGCGGAGGACAGAATACAAAGGGATATACGTGAC
>JAZNWS010000067.1:0-15099 GCA_045593485.1 Eubacteriales bacterium
AAAACAAAAAATCCGAATGGACACAAGGTCCATTCGGATTTTTTGGTCTAAGTGACAAGACTTGAACTTGCGGCCTCTACCACCCCAAGGTAGCGCTCTCCCAGCTGAGCTACACCTAGAAACGTCGTCTTTTCTCGACGACTCGTATATTATATCACAAGGGCTTTTGTTTGTCAATATGTTTTTTCAAAAAAATCAAAGTTTTTGTCAAAAATTTGATTCGCATCATCTTATTTTGAAAAATATCGTTTTTTGCTTGTTCGATCAGCCTCCAAAATAACGGCAGTCCGTTTTTCTCTCTCAGCTCTTCAGAAAATGTGGTTTTCTCTGTCCTGTGACAACCGATTACAATAGCTTTTTCAATTATTTCCTAATAGGCAGCAGCATTCTCGTCTGCTTTTTATATTCATCAAATCCGTCCTTGTGTGACTGCTTGCCATCGGCAAGCGGTATGCTGACTGTAAAAAACAGTATGGTATTTGCAAGCGCGCCCGTCACAAGATACCACGCGCTCGGCGAAGCGCAAACCACCGCGAGCGCAATACCCCACCACATCAGAATCTCGCCGAGGTAGTTGGGGTGACGCGAATATCTCCAAAGTCCGTGGCGATTAAATTCTCCGTCACGGTTTAATCTGAATTTGTGCATCTGAATATCCGCAATTCCCTGTATGCTCGCCGCGCCGAGAGATACGCAAAGAAACAGTATGCTCACAATATTTGCCTCAAGACTCTCACGTATAGCGTAAACCGCTGGCAAAAGACATCCGTAAACAATAAGTGTTGGAACCATATGTATACCCACAAAATTGACTGCGGGATACATTACGCCTGTCTTTTTATGCAACATTGTATATCGCCAATCCTGATGCTCCAGTCCGCCAAAGGTATACGCCCAATTAGCAGTCAGGCGGATTGCCCAGAAAAGCACGACTATAATCAGAAGCACCCCGAAAATAGTCAGCTTTTTACCAATGGCAAATGCTATGAGTATCACGGGAGGCTGTACGCTCCAATAAGGATCGTATACCGAGGCGTTTTTGAATATAAGGCTGAAAATAAAGGTCACAACGGTTGCAACAGTATCTGCGACAAGGAGCGACAGCCACCACTCAAGATAAAGAGCGGAATACACCAAAATTCCTATTGCGGCAGCAAGTATATAGACAAGCGCGAGTACTACAAAGCTCGCTGCGCGGTTTTGTTTTATCTTATTCATACAAAGTTGTCTTACCTTTCGCTTTTTGGGGTGACATATTGAAAATGCGTCTTTTATTCATTATACCATCCTTTGCGCTAATATGCAATAGGAAAATCAAAACTATTCTGACTAACAGCTTGCGGAATATAACAACAAGGCGGCGGGATAACCCGCCGCCTTGCATATTTTGAAATCGCATAGGAGAAAGACTTAATACGATTTTTGCAAGACAATATTATTTGCCAAAGAACTCAACAACGTCCGCCGCAAGTCTGTCAGGACAGTCAACCATAGGTGAATGTCCGCAATTTTCATAAGGCAGAAGTATTGCAAGCTCACCGAGCGCATTGTAGTTATCAAGCACCATATAGTCAGGGACGACTATATCCTTTTCACCCATAGTGAGCGCAACGGGACACTTGATGTTCTTTATCGTTCCGTCACCCTTGCCATAGGGGGTGTATTCATCTGACATATTGAGAGTTGCAAGCGCCCAGTCAAGATCCACAATGTTTCTCTGCTTCATTGTCTCTTCAATCCAGAGCTCGCTCTGCTCTCTTGTGGGCTTATTTACGGTGTAGATGGTAGCATCCCAAATAGACGCCATCATCGCGCCGTCGCCCTTTTCAAATATGCTCACCATAGGAGCTACCTGCATAGGATCCTGCGCCATTTCCTCCTTGGATTCGTAGGGCTTTCCCGTAGACTTATAGTTTTCCTTCTTATACACAGGATATCCCTTGAGTCCCGCTCCCTCTATATCAAAGAATTTCTTTACCTTTTCGGGATACTTTGCGCAGAGTCTGAGCGATACTCCGCCGCCGTTTGACCAACCTACAAGGTAGTATCTGTCAATACCAAGCGCCTCGGTTAAGGCGTTGACGTCATCGGCAAGCTCCTCAAGAGTGTCAAAACGGTTGTTGTAGGTGGAATCTCCAAATCCTCGGAGATCTACCGCAATACATCTGTACTTGTCCTTTATGCGAGAAATAAGCGGCTCGTAGTGAACTGACGATGACATATTTCCGTGCACCATAAGTACAACGTTACCTGCTCCCTCGTCAAGATACGCGAGGGTCTCGTTTCCTATAGATATAAATTTCTTTTCCATAATTATCTCCAAATCAGATATTTATTCCCTCGTCAGAGAGGTTTATAAAGCCAAGTGTAAGAGCGGCAAAGGACGAGGGGTCCTCATACATACTCGCGTGTCCCGATCCATTTATCGTGACGTACGAGCAGCCTTTGATTCTTTCGCGTAGAATTATCTGCTCAGTGGGAGGCACGAGTCCGTCCTCGGATGCCGAGATAATAAGCGTGGGACAGCTGATCTCGCTTACTCTGTCGGTGTAATCGTAATCCCTTGAGCTATCGGTAAGACGGATAAGACTTTCAAGCACGTCTACACGAGAAAAATACGCCGTCAACACGGATTCCCTCTTATCCATCCACGCCTTCTCTCTTTCAAAAAAGCCTGTGGAATATATTACGGGAATTGTAGTCAGATAGTAAGAATAGCCGTTGTGACTCTTTGCAACCTCATTCCAGCCGTCGCCTATCTTGCGAAGCCAATCAGACGTGCGCGCCGCGGTATTTGCCAGTACCAGCCTTCTTACCATTTCGGGATATCTTACCGCAAACTGAACAGCTATCTCGCCACCATAAGAGATTCCCATAACGCTTACTCTCTCGTAGGGGAGCTGCTCCAGTAAAGCCGCGAGAAGTCTCACCTGAATATCGTGAGTGTATCCTTCCGTCATTCTCTCGCTCTGTCCCTGATCAAAAAAATCAACGAGTATTGCTATATTGTTTCTTGAAAAGTCCGGGATAAAGGGCTTCCAGCTTGCCGTGGACATCATTATGCCGTTAAGCACGAGGAATGGCTCGCCACGATCACCGTATATCTCGTAATGTACCTTTTTTCCTTCAAAAATAAACTCTGCCATATTACTTCGTTATAATGCCGAGCGCGATCGCCTCTTGTCTAATCTGCTCTCTGAATTTGGGGTGAGCTACCGAAATGATAAGCTCTGCTCTTTCCTTAAGGCTCGTTCCGCGGAGAGATACGCAGCCGTATTCGGTGACGAGGTAGTCAACGTCGTTTCTTGAAAGCGAAACTGCCGCGCCCGCCTTAAGCTGACATACGATCTTGGAGGTTTCTACTCTCTCCCCTGTTGCGGGATCCTTTACCATTGCGGTGGAGTAGAGAGCGATTATAGATTTTCCGTTCTTGGACTTCTGCGCGCCGACCGCCGTATCAGACTGTCCGCCTGTTCCCGAGAACTGCACAGAGCCTATGGACTCGGATGCGCACTGTCCTGTAATATCCACCTCAAGCGTTGTATTGATAGACACCTGATTGTCGTTCTGCATAATGGTATATGGGTCATTTACGTAACCGCCGTCAAGTATTTCTACTGCGGGGTTGTCGTCAATAAAGTCGTAAAGCTCTTTAGTTCCCATAGCAAAAGCGGCTACCATCTTGCCCTTGTTTATCTGCTTGCACTTACCTGTGATAACGCCTGCCTTAGCCAGCTTTACCATTCCGCTTGTAAGCATCTCTGTATGGACACCAAGATCCTTCTTACCGTAAAGGCTTGCCGCAACAGCGTTAGGAATACCGCCAATACCGAGCTGAATGCAGTCACCGTCGTTGATCATCTCGGCGATAAGCTTACCGATAGCCAGATCCTTTTCGTTTGGCTCAACGTCTGCTATCTCGGGAATGGGGTAATTTACCTCTACCAGATAGTCAACGTCATCAATATGGAGCTGAACGTCGCCAAATGTTCTGGGGGCGTTGGGGTTTATCTCAAGAATAACTGTTTTTGCCTTGTTTATCATCTGCATCTCGTATGTGTTTGAGAGCGAAAGCGACACGTAACCGTGCTTGTCGGGCATTGACGCAATACCTACGTAAATATCAGGCTCACGGTAGAAAAGTCTTTTCTTTGCCGCAAGGTGAAGATGGTTGGGGATAAAGGAGATGTTTCCGTTCTTGTGCGCCTTGCGAAGCACAGGAGTATAGAACCAACCCTCTGTGGTAAAGGATTCCTTATACTCGGGATTTACGATAAACTCGTATGCTCCCATAGGAAGACAGTTTGAAACCATAACATCCTTTACGTTGCCTGCTATTGTGTGAAGATTGGTCATAAATTCTCTTCCCTCTGCAGAGCCGAGTCCGGTTACAATATAATCACCACTCTTGACAAGGGAGAGAGCCTCTGTGATAGATACATACTTTGCCATAATCATATCTCCTTTTTTATATTTCTTTTATTTATTATTTATATTAAATCGCGTATGCGAGATGTTTTCAAAGTTAATGTTTTGGGATTGCTGTAAAATGTAATTGGTTTAATTTAGTCTGTATTTTTATGGGGCGATGAAGGGGATGATCCCCTTCATCGCAATTTTTAAATTGTTTGTTTTCTGTTTTTGTTAGCTAATTACTTGATGGAGTTTTCAAGAGCTTCAAGGCCTGTGATTTCGCGGTAAACCTCACCTGCGCCAAGGTTAGCAAGAGTGTACTTGTTAACTGCAAGAGCATCGATACCGATTCTCTGACCGTCAGCATAGCTTACGTTTGTTCCCATAGGAACGTTGATGGGAGCAGATTCCATAGCCTCGATGAAGCCATCCCATGTAAGAATCTTACCGCTCATACGGCTAAGACCCTCGCAGAATACGTTTGCAGAAACGTAACCAGCCATAGCATAGCTGTTAAGGAAGTATGCACTTACGCCGTCCTTAGCCCACTCTTCTGTGGGGAACATCAAAGGAAGATATGCGCCGTAAACAGGATCAGCGGTTGTGATAAGCTCTTCGCCCTTTTCCTTTGCGTAGAGAGTCATAATTCTTACGTACTCAACAAAGTCCTTCCATCCCTTTGTATCAGAAGGAAGAGAGCCTGTTACGAGCCATGCGCCTGCATAAACCTCACGGGTTGCGTTTATAGCGCCTGTGAGAACAAGGCCGCCCATAGTAGCTGCGTTTGCAGATACGTAGGATGTGAGCATCTTAACGTTGTCGTAGTTTACGGTAACGAATGTGTTAGCGATGTTTACGAAGGGCGCCTGGTTAGCTGCGATGATAACAACGTCACAACCAGCGTTCTTGAGAGCGGTAACCTGTGCGGAGTAATCGGTAGCGTCTGCTGCTGCTTCCTGGTATACAACGGAGCTGCCCTTGCCGAGCTTCTCAACCTCGATCTTTATACCGTTGAGCATACCCTTACCAGCCTCGTCGGTGGTAGAGATAACGCCAAGCTTCTGTGCTGCAAGACCGCCTGCCTCAACAGTAGCAAATGCGGTTGCAACCATGGACTGACCCTCTGTATCGTAGATGGGCTGTACAGTCATAATGTTCTTTTCGGTGTTGTAGAGGTCGGAAACGCCACATACACCGTAAACCATCGGAACGCCGTTTTCCTCAATGTAGTCAACTGTTGCGCCAACAGTATTTGTGCCGAAGTGACCAACGAGAGCGAAGACCTCGTCTTCCTCAACGAGCTTCTGGGTGTAGGTCTTACCTGCTACGCCGTCAAAGCCGTCGTCGTAGTGAACAAAGTTAATGGAGTAGGAGTTTCCGTCAGCATCCTTGTAGCCTTCTGTATGGTTCTGGAAGTACCAGAAGTAAGCTTCCTGCGCATAGTTGAAGGGGACACCAACACCAGCGAATGCGCCAGAGGTTGCAGCGGTATTACCAACGGTAATAACGTGGTTCTCGGCGTCAACGCCCTGTGCAAGCTCGGGCTCTTTGGGGCCCGGAGGGGTACATGCGACGATAGCAAATGTCATGCATGCAACGAGTGTGAGCGCGATGATGAGTCTGAGTGTTCTTTTCATAGTCTTTCTCCTTTTTATTTTTTATGTTAAAGCTTTAGCTTCAATCATCTTTTTTGCCGCCGCCAAGATAGGCGTCGATAAGCTTTTTGTTGGATATAAGCTCTGAAGCAGGGCCCTCAAGGCTTATGTTTCCGAGCTCGAGCACGTACGCGTAGTCTGCTATCTTCAGAGTTTGAAGTGCATTCTGCTCAACGATAAGGATGGTAGTTCCCTCCTCACGTATTTTCGTAAATGCTCTGAATATTTCCTCTATAATAAGAGGCGCAAGTCCCAGAGAGGGCTCATCGAGAAGCAGTATTTTGGGGTTTGACATAAGTGCTCTGCCTATCGCCACCATCTGCTGCTCGCCGCCCGAAAGCGTATTCGCTACCTGGTTTTTTCTTTCCTTCAGGATAGGAAACAGCTTGTAAACTCGCTCAAAGTTTTCTTTAAGCTGAGCCTTTGCGGTAATCTTCACTCCGTCAACAACCTTGGTCTTAAGTCCGTGAGCGCCGACCTTGAGATTTTCCTCAACCGTCAGCTCGGGGAACAAAAGTCTTCCCTCGGGGGACTGTGTGACTCCCGCCTTTGCTATTTTATATGCCGCTGTACCCGAAATTTCTTTTCCGTCAAGAATTATACTTCCGCTCTCGGGCTTTATCGCTCCCGAGATTGTGCGGAGGGTTGTTGTTTTTCCCGCTCCGTTGGAGCCGAGAAGTGTGACTATCTGTCCCTTCTCTACGGAGATGTTTATCCCCTTGAGGGCTGTAATAAAGCCATAAGAAACCTTCAGATCCTTTATTTCTAACAGTGCCATATTATTCCTCCCCCACTCCTAAATATGCTTCCTGAACCTCTTTACTTGCCTGAACCTCCTGGGGAGTTCCGCATGCAAGCTTTTTACCGAAGGATATTGCGCAGATGTGATCGCAAACGCTCATTACAAGTCCCATATCATGCTCAACGAGCAAGACGGTGCAATCAAAATCTACTCTTATCTTGTTTATCATTTCGGCAAGAGCGCGGGTTTCGGATTCGTTAAGTCCTGCCGCGGGCTCGTCAAGAATTATGAGCTGAGGATTGCACATCAAGGCTCTTGCGATCTCTATTCGCTTGAGAACTCCGTAGGGCAAGCCCCATGCGAGTCTGTCGCGGTATGCGTAGAGGTCCATATACTTGAGTATCTTATCCGCTCTTGCTCTTATGATCTTCTCTTCTCTCTTGAGCTTGGGCAAGTGGAACATCTGTGTAACAAGGCTGCTGGAATAATTACGCGTTGCGGCTATAAGAAGGTTATCAAGCACGGATACCTCTTTTACGACCTCAACGTTTTGGAAGGTTCTCGCTATTCCCTTGAGTACGATGTCGTGTACCTTATAATCGGTAAGAGTAATAGTTTCACCGTCCTTGGTGGTAAACAGAAGCTCTCCCGCCGTGGGCTTATAAAACTGTGTAATACAGTTAAATACCGTGGTTTTACCTGCGCCGTTGGGTCCGATAAGTCCAAATATCTCGCCCTTCTTTACGTCAAAGCTGAGATCATCTACCGCGCGAAGACCGCCGAAGTACATCTTAAGTCCTCGCACCGACAGAATCACTCCGTCGTCAAGCTTTTGTTCATGAACACCTTTTGTCTTTTCTGCATTGATCTTAGCCAATATAGCATCCGCCTTGGACTGAAGCTTAGATCTTTCCGCTTCGTGCTTTGCAGAATATTTTTCATTCACCTCTTTGCAGAATTCCTCGTATTTTACGAGATATTCCTTTGAGAGAGTTTCGTAGGACGATTTATCCGAGGAATTATTGTTCTCGATAAATTTTGCTTCTTCAAGCTCAAGCTTCTGTATGAACGCAGCTCTCTTCTCGAATATTGCTGCATCCTCTCGTGCCAGAGTCTCAAGAGCGGAGTTGTAATCCGCGCCTGCCCTGATAGCCTTGAAAATCGCCTTTGCAGCCTTGTGATTTACAGCTCTGTGCTTGAGATAATTCTTCACGTCGTATGCCTGAAGCTTTTTTTCTATAGCCTCCTCGGCGTACTTTTTCTTATCGCACGCCTCATAAGCTGAATGCGCGACCGCTTTATTCGCTTTGCGTATAAAGCCTTGAATTTCTTTGTTTTTAAGTCCCTCATACTTTTCGTCAAGCGCTTCTATCTGCGCATTCACCCAATCGTACGATTGGCGAAGCTTCAAAATGCGCTCGGTTGAGTTCGGGAGCAGCTTATCCAAGATCCTTGCCATATCGTGCCTCCCTTATCTTCTTGAAAAGTTGAGTTATCTTATATTTCAGCTCCATAACGAGCTGCGCAAGTCCACCTGGATAGAACATTACCACAACAACTACCAAGATTCCGCAGAACAGAGTAATAAGCGTGGGATTATTACGGAAAAAGTCGATATCCTGCAAGAACATCTTGTCAATTCCGTAAATAATGAAGGTTCCTCCTATAGTTCCCCATATCGACTTGGTTCCGCCTATGATAACGGCTCCAAGAATATTCAGGGATGTGGACAGTGTGAACAGCGTACTGGACGAGTTAGATACATATCTGGAATAAAGCATGAATAAGAATCCCGCAACCGATGCGAATACGATAGAGATCATAAACGCCATAAGTCGATATTTAAGGAGTGATATTCCAAACGCCTGCGCCGCGGACGTGCTGTTCTTCATAGCAAGCATCGCGCGTCCTGTGGGGCTGTTCATAAGGTTTGAGGTTATGAGCATCAGAATGAACATAACCGCTATAAGTATATAGAAGCAATGATCGGTCTTAAGCTTCATGTCCTCGTTCCCAAAGAGTATGAGCTGCGAGCCCTTGATCTTTATAGTGTCCATCAGGGCTGAAAGCACCTCTTTGATTATCTGAGCCACTCCAAGAGTGACGATAGCAAGATAAATTCCCTCAATTCTCAAGGAAATATATCCAACGAGAACACCAATAATCAGAGCTGCGACAATTGCCAATATGAAGGCAATTCCTATGCCAAGCTCCCATTTAACTATGCCGTAATAAGCGACATACGCGCCGATAGCGATAAATCCTGCCGTGCCGAGCGATGCCAGCGCCGAATAACCAAGCAACAGACAGAATCCCAAAGCAACGATACAGAATATCATCGTGTCTCCAAGTGCTGTCACAAGGCTCTTTCCTACGACACCCGCCTCTGCAAGCGCGGGCATAATAGTTATAATAATGGCGAATATTATGAATGCGAATACGGGCTTTTTGCGAACTTTATTTATAAAGTCCAGAATTTGCGCTGCTTTTTTCTTTTCAGCCTGCTCGCGGAAGAGCGGCGATGATAAATTATTCTTCTTAATCATCATACGTCACACCTTCTTTACCATTCTCTTACCGAACAAGCCCTGGGGTCTCCAAAGCACCAGGAGCATAACGATAAGATAAACTATAGCTGATTTCCACGTGGACAGTTCGGGAACGTGTATACATATACAACCGATAACTACGTTCAACAGATAAATGATGACTGCGCCAAATATTGGTCCGTAGAAGGTTGCAAATCCTCCGAGTATTCCTGCAAGGAACGCGTTTATCTGAGTCGTGGTCATAACGTAGCCACTCGCCAGAGTGACGTTTCCTATATATATTATAGCCGCCACAGCGCCAAATGCTCCCGCAATTCCCCAGGATACGGCAGTAATTACCTTCGTATTGATACCCATCATTCCCGCAACTATCTCGTTGCTCGCGGTCGCTCTTACCGACAGTCCCCATTTTGACTTCTGGAGCAAAAGGAACACTGCCACGAGCAATACAACCGTTATTGCAAGCGAAAGGATAGTATTGTACTGAATGAATACTCCGTCATCTCCGCCTATTCTGAATCCCTTTGTCAACGGGATAAAGGGCATAGCGGGAACAGACTCAAAATGAGCTATCTTGAATATAAAGGGTATCAGACCGATAAAGATGGATATAAGTCCCATCGTTATTATCTGCTTACCGATAGCATTTACGTATCTTCCGTTACGGAAGACGAACACGTCGATAATAATGCCTATCAGGAATGCAATCGCGATTCCCGCAAGGGCGGTAGCCCAAAGAGGAAACCCGTTTACCGTTGCAAGCTCTACCGCAACGTACGCGCCAAGGGCGGATATAACGCCCTGCGCGAAGTTTGTAGTATAGCTTGTTTTAAATATCAAAGTGACCGCGAATGTTGCAAGAACGCCCGCGCACATCGATGGGAGGACACCGACCAGAATTTGCAGGTATGAGAATATCTGCATTAACTAATCACCCCCACTGAATAACGTTTGCTGCCCAGGTGTATCCTATGCCCGCAGCGATCATGCAGACCGTGCTGCCGGGCTTTACCTTACCTGCCTTAAGAGCAAGCTCAAGCGAGAGGAACTGGTCGATCTGTCCGATATGACCGTAATCCTCAAGGTAGATAGCCTGATCCTCGGTAAGTCCGAGGTCAGCGAGCATTGCCTTATGACCTGAGCGCTTTATGTGAAGGATAGCGAGATAGTCGATATCCTTACGTGTCTTGCCTGACTTACGGAGAGCCTCATCAATACAGTGATACCAGTTGGGCATTGAAACTGTATTGAGAAGTCCCTTCATCTTGGGAGAATCCATAAGACGAAGCATTCCAAATTCACCGATATTCTCTGCCGTTACAGGCTCAAGGATACCGCCGACCTTGCCGCCGCAGGTATGAACCACCGAGCCGTCAGACATAAGGTGAGTTCCAAGAAGAAGATTCTTTCCGTAATTCTTTTTGAGTATCATAGCGCCGCCGCCTGCGCCGAGATTGAACATAAAGGAAACTCCTGAATCCTTATAGTCGATAAAGTCGCAGTTGCGGTATCCACCGCAGATAAGAACGGTGTTTATCTCGTCGTCTGCGATAAGCATATCCTTTGCAAGCTTCATTGCGGATACTGCTGTGCAGCAACGGTTCTGAACGTCAATTCCCCACGCGTTCTTGGCGCCAATACGGTCCTGAACGTAGCACGCGGAGGTAGTAAGGGGATATTCCTTCCACTCCTCAGTGATGCAGAGGATAACGTCGATCTCAAGGGGATCAACGCCCGTATTCTTCAGGCATTCGAGAGCCGCGAGAGCGCCCATCTCCTGTGTTCCGTCGCAAGCATCCTTTGAGGGCATATATTTCTGCTTGATGCCAAGCTTATTTATTACCGCGTCCTCTGCCCAGACGCCGCCTGTCGCGTCGGATATTTCCTTTGCTGTCATTATATTCTTGGGCAGGTATGTACCTACGCCAACTATTCCAACGTTTACCATATATTTTCTCCTTTATGATAGAGTGATATATCAGAGACGCATACCGCCGTTTACAGAAAGCACATGACCGGTCACGTAGGATGCATCGTCACTTGCAAGGAAGAGCGCTGCTTTTGCTATCTCCTCGGGCTGACCGAGTCTGCCAAGCATTGTAAGACCTGCGAACTTCTTAAGAAGATCCTCGGGAACAGTCTTCATCATGTCTGTCATAATGTAGCCGGGAGCGATAGCGTTTACTCGTACGGGAACGCCCTTTCTTGCAAACTCCTTAGCCCATGTCTTTGTAAGACCGATAACGCCTGCCTTGGACGCTGCGTAGTTAGCCTGACCGATGTTTCCGTACTCGCCTACTACAGAGGAAATGTTGATAATGCTTCCGCCGCCGATCTCCTCCATAAAGGGTCCTACGAAGCGTGTAAGGTTGAATACGCCCTTAAGGTTGATATCTATTACGAGATCCCACTGATCGTCAGTCATCTTTCTTGTCATTGCGTCACGGGTGATACCTGCGTTGTTGACGAGAATATCGATTCTGCCGTACTTTTCCTTTGCATACTCAAAAAGTCCGCGGCAAGCCTCGCCGTCTGTAACGTTGAGCTGGTAATATTCAACGTTCTCGCACTCGTATGTGAGGGGCATCATATCTACCGCGATAACCTTTGCTCCCTCTCTTGCAAACGTCTGAGCCATTTCGCCGCCAAGACCCTTTGCTCCACCTGTAACTATAGCTACTTTATCCTGTAATCTCATATCATTTTCCTCCGTTTTATTTAATATTTTTAAGAATTACTGCTGTTCCCATACCGCCGCCAATACAGAGAGATGCAAGACCGTACGTCTTTCCACTCTTTTTCAGCTCATGCGCGAGGGTGACTATAATTCTGTTTCCGCTGGCGCCAACGGGATGTCCAAGAGCTATTGCACCGCCGTTTACGTTGCAACGCGAGAGGATTTCTTCCTCGCTCTCTCCGTGCTCCTCGGAGAGAAGCTTAACAACGCCAAGAGACTGAGCCGCAAACGCCTCGTTAAGCTCGAGAAGCTCGATTTCGGAGAGCTTCATGTCTGCGTTCTTGAGCGCGTTTCTCACAGCGGGCACGGGGCCAAGACCCATAACCTGAGGATCAACACCGCCCTGACCAATTCCAACGACCTCTGCCATAGGCGTAAGATTGTACTTTTCTACTGCTTCCTCGCTTGCAAGGATCACAAAGCTTGCGCCGTCGTTGATTCCCGAAGCGTTTCCTGCAGTCACACTGCCGCCTGCCTTGAATGCGGGACGGAGAGTTCCAAGCTTTTCAAGAGTGGTCGTACGGTTGATGTACTCGTCGTTCTCGAAAACAAACTCCTTTTTGCCCTGCTTTACTGTGATGGGAACTATCTCGTCAACAAATCTGCCCGCATCCTGAGCCGCAATAGCCTTTTTCTGAGAGTTTATAGCAAATTCGTCCTGAGCTTCGCGAGTAATACCGTATCTTTCAACGATATTCTCTGCGGTTATACCCATATGCTGACCGCTGTAAGCATCGGTAAGAGAGTCAAATATCATATGGTCGATCATCTTGAGGTCGCCCATTTTTGTACCCCAACGTGTCTTGCCGGGTACAAGGTAGGGCGCGCCGCTCATTACCTCGGTGCCGCCTGCCGCTACGAGAGATGCAGAGCCTGCCTTTATGGACTGCACGCCGTTCATAACTGCCTTCATTCCACTTCCGCAAACCATATTTATGGAGTATGCAGGGACCTCCACGGGAACTCCTGCGCCAATCGCTACCTGTCTTCCTGGGCCCTGCTTTGCGCCTGCGGGAAGCACGTTGCCAACGA
Organism: Eubacteriales bacterium; assembly: GCA_045593485.1. Classification (GTDB taxonomy): domain Bacteria; phylum Bacillota; class Clostridia; order Oscillospirales; family CAG-272; genus SVTX01. Next base: position 13,129 of record JAZNWS010000067.1, read on the forward strand.
TAACCTCGTCAAGCCATTCGGGAGATACGCCGCCCTCTGTGAGTGCAGCTGCGAGAACCTTTGCACCAAGGTCGCCGGGAGCAAGCTCCTTGAGTGAGCCGAGCATACTGCCTATAGCACTACGCTTAGCGCTTATAAGATATACCTTGTTCATAGTCTTTTTCTCCTTTTCACTGTATTTTAAGTTCAAATTTTATCAGATAAGCTTTTCAATATTCTTCATAACTGCCGCCGCATCGGACACGATACCAAGATTTGCCACCTTAAATATAGGCGCATTCTTATCGGTGTTTATTGCAACGATATACTCGGACTCCTCCATGCCCGCAAGGTGCTGGATAGCTCCGCTGATACCGAATGCCAGATAAGCCTCGGGACGAACCGTCTTACCCGTCTGTCCAACCTGACTGCAGTGGTCCATAATTCCCGCGTCAACAAGCGCGCGCGAGGATGCAACGCTACCGCCAAGCTTTGTGGCAAGAGTGTATGCCGGCTCAACGTTCTTAACTCCTCTGCCGCAAGCAACGAGAATTTTTGCATCCTCAATGCTTGTTGCGCACTGAATGCTTCTTACCTCTTCAACTACACGGACTGCAAACTTGCTTGTATCAAATTCAACACTCTCAACAATAACCTCACCCTGTCTTGTGTCGTCGCGCTCAAGCTTTTTCATAACGCCGGGGCGAACGGTCGACATCTGAGGACGGTGGTCGGGACAAATAATAGTTGCGAAAAGGTTGCCGCCGAATGCGGGACGTGTCATATAAAGGTTGCCTTCCTCGTCCATTTCAAGCTTCGTACAGTCCGCGGTAAGACCCGTCTTGAGTCTTGCGGAAAGTCTGGGCGCGAGATCGCGTCCTATACTTGTTGCTCCGAAAAGTATTACGGAGGGCTCGTATTTCTGAGATATTGCGGTAATCGCCTGAGCATAAGGCTCAGTGACGAATTTTTCAAGACAAGCATCATCAACAACGTGCACCTCGTCTGCACCGTAAGCTATAAGCTCAGCGGCTTTATCCGTCACGTTATGTCCAAGGAGCGCCGCGCAGACCTTCTCACCTGTCTTTTCCGCAAGCTCGCGCGCAACGCCGATGAGCTCGAGAGCCACGCTCTGAAGCTGACCGTCTCTCTGCTCGCAGAATATCCATATATTCTTAGCCATTAGTCGCACCTCCTTAAATCAAGTGACGCGCCTTGAGGGCGTCTACTATGGTCTTAGCCGCTGTCTCGGGATCAAGCTCGAGAGTTTCGATAGTCTTATCAAACTGCTTTGTAGCTGTGGACTTAACCTTTGTGGGAGAGCCCTTAAGACCTATATCCGCAAGATTGAGGTTTTCCTCGATATCCTTGCAGGTAATTATTCCAACTTCCTTATTGTCCTGATCGACTATATCCCAAACGTTCATATATCTGGGCTTGTCAAGAGTTGAAAGTATTGTGATAAGACACTGCCCCGAAACCTCAAGGGTCTGGTATCTGTCCTCAAACTGACGCTTCACTCTGAGCACCTGTCGGTCTGCATCGTAATCTATAGCCGCGGCATAGGTGATCTGAGGCACGCCAAGGTGCTCTGCTATCTGAGGACCAACCTGCGCGGTGTCGCCGTCTATTGCCTGACGTCCGCAGAATACTATATCTGCGCCCAGCTTCTTGATAGCCGCCGCGATAATCGTCGACGTTGCGAGAGTATCACTTCCCGCAAACGCTCTGTCTGTGATAAGACACGCCTCGTCTGCGCCCATCGCGAGCGCCTCGCGGAGAGCCTTTTCTGCCTGAGGGGGTCCCATCGTGATAACGGTGACCGTTGCGTTGTGCTTTTCCTTAAGCTGAATAGCCACCTCAATGGCTGTCTTGTCATCGGGATTTATAATACTGGGAACTCCGTCACGCTTAAGAGTATTGGTGACGGGATCTATTTTGATTTCGGTCGTATTGGGGACCTGCTTTATACATACGATAATTTTCATCTTC